>JAGPVX010000051.1 GCA_018066805.1 Paraperlucidibaca sp.
TTTGGTTATAAGGCGGTAACAGCTTGGCCACAGCGGCCTGACGTCGCTCATCGGAATAGCGAGGCATACAGATCTCCAAACGCCCCTGAATGTTTAAGAGAGTGTAACAAGGGACGCGACATCAATCCTGACAGAGGGGGAGGGTGCCTCCTTATTATTTCTGCGCGGCAAAGCTGAAGCTAATTTAGCTGAAACTAGGCATGGTGCTGGTCCTGATCAACCATCTGGCGGAGGCAACTCTGTAGCTGATGATAATCCAAGCCCAGCAGGTTCTTTTTGGCCAAAAATCTTAGCCGCTGGTGGTTTATTTGCCTCGCTGCCAATTAACGATACGATCACCGCAGGTATTGGTATATTTGCACCTGGTGGCGGCAATTTAAACTATAAGTCTGACTGGGCTGGTAAATATCAAATCGATAGCATTGCTATTGAGCTCATTAACATTAATCCATCTATCGGCATTCGCTTTGATGATATGCATAGTTTAGGTTTTGGTGTCAGCGTTATTGGTGGCCATATTCGTCAAAAAAGTGCAATCGATGTGCCAGGTGTATCGCCTTATCTTCTGAAAAGTGGCTTTGATAGCGGAACACTCGATCTACTAGGCCTACCTACAGGTGGTGCAGTAGCAGGCATATACTCTGCGGCCTGCCAAAGAGACACTCTAGTAAATCAGCTGCTAGGAGGAGTTTTAGATACTGCCTGCAACACAGTTCTCTCTACTTTGGGAGAACAGTTAACAGCGCCAGGCTCATCAGGTAGCGCTCAAGTAGAAATGTATGGCTATGGCCTTGGCTACAATATGGGCTATATGTTTGCACCAAATGATCGCACTCGCTTTGGTATTGCCTATAGATCTGAAAGTACAGTTAAACTGCGTGGTGATATTGAGTGGGATCTTGCCAATATCCAAGGCTCTGCAGTCTACGACGCTCTACTAAATAATGGTGTTTTAGGGGATGAGAATCTCGAAGACTATTTAAGAAATAATTTACGACCAGATACAACCGCTAAGGGTGATTTAATTATTCCAGCAAGAACTTCGGTTAACATATTTCATCGTTTAACCGATAAAATAGACCTGATGGCTGACTATACATTTATTGAAACCTCTGCCGTTGATAAAATTAGAGTTGAATTTTCTGATAAAACTGACTCCAATGGAAACTCAATTAAACAAGGTAATGCTGGTATCGACACCAACTGGAGAGACTCGTTTAAAGTTTCTGTCGGTGGCAACTATCATTGGAATGATCAATTGACGCTGCGCACTGGCTTCCAGTTTGATAAAACTCCGATACCCTCTGCAGAGTTTCGTCACCCGGGTGCTCCAGATAGCGACCGCTACATGTATGCCATTGGTGCCAACTATAAAGTTAATCGCAATCTCAGCATTGATGCTGCATACAGCGTGACCTTCTTAGAAGATTCATTGTCAAACTACACTGAACGCTGCCGCACTATCACACGCGACGATGAAGATGGTATGTACGACCCTAATGGCGAATCTTGTACCGCTAACGGCGGCAAGTACCAAGGTCGTTTCTTTGACACATCAATTCAAGTGTTAAGCGTGCAAATGAATCAAAAGTTCTAATAAAAATGCATTGAATAAAAATAGCCGGCTATAAAGCCGGCTATTTTTATTCAGAAATTTATTTAATCAATCAGTTAAGGAAACCACGCTATGACAAGGTCACATTAACAACAGATAATAAACCCTCTCTCGACATCGGCCTTTCCATCACTACGCGCTTATCTTCGAGACTCTCAAAATCAAACAACTCGCGGTCGCCAAGCTGCGATGGTGCAATGTTCTGAGTTGCTGTAAACATGCTATCTAATCGACCCGGATATTTTTTATCCCAATCTCTCAACATCTCATTAATCATGGCGCGCTGAAGATTATCTTGTGAACCACAAAGATTACACGGAATAATAGGAAACTCCTTCAGGCGAGAGAACTCAGCAATATCCTTCTCTTTGCAATACGCTAACGGACGAATTAAAATATTCTTACCATCATCTGATAGTAATTTTGGCGGCATAGCTTTTAATCGGCCAGCATGAAACATATTCAATAATAGTGTCGCCATAATGTCATCGCGATGATGACCAAGAGCCACTTTAGTCGCACCAATCTCTTGTGCAAAACTATATAAGTTTCCTCGACGCAACCGGCTACAAATAGCACAGTAAGTCTGCCCTTCCGGTGTCAGCTCTTTAACGATGCTATATGTGTCTTTCTCTAAAATGAAAAATGGTACGCCACGCTCAGTTAAATAACGCGGCAAAACATCTTCCGGAAAATCTGGCTGCTTCTGGTCAAGGTTAACTGCGACGATTTCAAACTTAATTGGTGCACTAAGCTGAAGACTCAGCAGCATCTCCAGCATGGTATAGCTATCTTTACCACCAGACAGGCAAACCATGATTTTGTCGCCATCCTGAATCATATTGTAATCAGCGATGGCCTGGCCTGTGAGTCGGCGTAGGCGCTTTTGCAGCTTATTAAAATCAGTACGCGACTTGGTTTCATCGGGCTTTATTGCTTGCGTAGTACCAGCGGTTGGTATCGACATATCAGAGCCTAGGCAATCGGTTAATGGCGCGCATTTTCTCGAATGCCGATGGCTATGTAAACATCACCCAAACATAGGTGGCCCCTAATTTACGCAAACAGAGGCTACCCCTTGCTGTTTAAAAACGCTGATTAAGCTGTATGCCTGCCGAGTGCACATAAGTATCTTTGAACACGCCACGGAATGTGCCGCCATTACCTGTGCACTGCGTAGTCGACGTAGCGCCGTTGGCTGGTGCCTGTGAAATCAGATAGCCAGACGGGTGACAGTCGTCAGTATAGTTAGCAGCGGCATCCTCAATCACGATATAGCTATACGCTAAGTCGATATCCATGCCTTTGCGTGGCGAGATATTGGCACCTAAAGAATAGACATAGCGATTGTTGTCCGGCAATGCGGAGTGGCGGCCTTCAGGGTCCGGAACTGGCGTTTGCTCATAGCCCACACCCGTGCGCAGCATTAGCACGTCATTGACTCGATAATTAACGCCAATAGCGCCTTTAAATGTGTCGCGAAAACGCGTGCTTACCACCACATCGCCTTGTTGGATTGTGCCATTCGGGCCTTGGCGATCCTCAGCAACTACTCGCAACTCTTGAATACGGCTAGTGCGCGTCCATGTCAATGAGCCCATTAATGCTAAGCGGTCACTGGCCTGATGAAATAAAGCTGCACCAACAGACTCAGGTGTAATGATTTTTATCTCAGCTTTTGAGTCTGGGCGGACATAGTTTTCAACATAGTCGCGCAGCTCTATGCGTCGCGTAAGTGAGCCCAATAGACCCAATATATTGCCATCACTAACACCCGTGATATCTGGAATTTGACCGGAAACATCACTGAAGTCCCAATCATAGTCAGCCTTAATGGTTTGACGAATATGCGACCGGTAAGTCAAACCAAAACGTGTGCGATCGTCGTTAAAGCGATACATATAGCCAGCATTCCAACCAAAGCCATAGCCAATGCCTTCAACGGTAAGTGCTCCCTCGCCTTTGGCATCAGAAACCAATGGCCCAGCCAATAAGTTGGCAACGCCTGTACAAGCTGCGGCTGTAATACCTCCGACAAGTGGAAGCCCGCTTGGGCTACATAGCAAGCTTGCACCCGTTTGGATCGTGCTTTTACTAATGCCGTAAGCGGCCTCTTCCACATCAGCGCCGGCACGCAATTTCATGTGCATGATTTGCGCGGACAAACCAAAACCCAAACTATGTTTGTCGTCAAAGCGAATAGACATCGATGGATTGATATTGATCGTCTCAATCGTGCCTTCATCTTGAAACATGCGACCTACCCAGCTCGACTTATAATTCACGTTAGCCCCATACGGAACAAAAACACCGAGACCTAATGTGATGGTGTCGTTATAGGGAGTAACGGCGTAAAACTGGCCTGCAGGGATAGCTTGAGGATGATAACTGCCGCCATTGCCACCGGTTTGCAGCTCGGTGCCAGAGCCATTGTTAAGGCGTGTCGTGCCATTATTTTCAAATTGTCCGCGAACAGACAGCACCTGCCCAGCTTGCGAGACCATGGTGGTTTTCAGGCGCGCCATCCCGGCTGGATTGAAGAATACTGTTGAAGCATCGTTAGCTTCAGCGGCATTGGCTTGCGCGCTACCCATGGCGCTAGTCGATTGCCATGGGTATTCGAGACCGGCTGCGTGTGCATTTAAAGAGAAGCTAGCTATAACGAAAGTAATAGCGAATTGGCGAACAATAAGGCGATGCATTGAACACTCGATAATCTGAGGCTGAGGTTAAGTGCTGACAAATGTCAGAACTTGCTAGTCACCAGATCATATCGACCATTCGTCGCTTATTAAGGCGCTATTGTCAGACAAGAATTCTAATTGGTCAAAAGCTATACAAAAATCTTAAATTAGCTCGGCGCAGATCGCAGCGAGTGCCGCGCTGGGCATTTTCGCCTGTGTGATTGGCCTGCCAATCACTAAGTAGCTAGAGCCTGCAGCCATGGCCTGAGCGGGCGTCATGATTCGGCGCTGATCATCGCTGGGATGGTCTGCTGGACGAATGCCGGGCGTCACTAAGACAAAGTCTTTGCCAAAGCGCGCGCGTAGCATTGAGGCCTCATGTGCCGAGCATACAACGCCATCGAGGCCACAGTTTGACGTGAGGTCTGCTAACGCAATGACTTGGCTTTCGGGGCTTTGTGTAATGCCTACTTCTAGCAAGTCCGGTGCTTCCATGCTGGTAAGCACGGTGACCGCGGTCAGCAAAGTGCTGTAATTGCCTTTAGCTAAGCGCTCGCTAGCCGCAGTCATCATGCGACGACCACCACTCGCGTGAAGGTTAACCATCCATACGCCGAGATCAGCAGCAGCAACAACCGCAGAAGCGGCTGTATTGGGGATGTCGTGAAACTTAAGGTCTAAAAAAACTTCAAAGCCGCGCTGATGTAGCTCACGTACGAGATTTGGCCCGGCATAGGTAAATAGCTCTTTGCCAACTTTCAAACGTGCCTTTGATGGATCTATATCGTCGGCAAATGCTAAGGCTTGCTCAGCGGAAGTAAAATCTAAGGCAACAACAATCGGCGAACGCTTAACACTGCTAGTAATTGACATAAAACGCTCGATTAATACACAGGTGGTGGCGCGGGTGGCTCGTGGCTACGCGCAGTCAGTGCGTGTTGACGTGCAGTTTCGCGCTCTAGCTCTAATGCTTCGGCATCGGCGGCCTGAGTCGCTTCTTGCGCTCTCGCCTGCTCAGCCTCACGTGCTTTACGCCAGATGCTTAGGCGAGCTCTAAAGCTGCCAGCGATGAAGCCAACAATGGCGCCAACGGTTAGCGACATGAAAATAACAAAGCCAGCATTCACCGGGCCGGTATTGGTAAACAACAGGTTTAGGCTGACAGAATCGTTATTAACGATGACCATCCAAAACCCAGTAAATAGAAATATGAGCATGAAAGCCCAGAAGATAGCTTTTTTAATGGCACTCATGATTGATTACCCTCAATGGCCGTGTGACTAGCACTTTCATCGACGCGGTCACGCAATGCTTTGCCGGGCTTAAAGTGCGGCGAGCTTTTTGCCTGCAAAGAGACAGACTCACCAGTCTTTGGGTTACGACCTATGCGAGGTGCGCGATGATGCAAGCAGAAGCTGCCAAAGCCGCGTATTTCAATGCGCTCATTAGTCGCCAGCGTTTCTGAAAGCTGCTCGACCATGGTCTTCACTGCAAGCTCCACATCTTTGCCTGTGAGCAGCGTTTGCCGAGCACTTAGGCGCTCGATTATGTCTGATCTGGTCAATGTCATTGTGGCTCTCTCATTAGTACAAAATATTGAAAAATCAACACACTGATTCTAAACATAAAAAAACGGGAGTAGTCACCTACTCCCGTTTATTTTTACCACAAATCGCTAAGATCAGTTACCCATTTGGGCCTTGATCAAGTCACCAATGGTCTTAGGACCAGCGGCATCTTCTGGCTGATCTTTCAGGTTATTGATAGCTTCGCGGTCATCAGCTTCGTCTTTGGCTTTCACCGACAGGCTGATTAAGCGGGTTTTACGATCGATGCTAATGATTTTAGCTTCAACAGTATCGCCAACAGTCAGATGCTTAGTGGCATCTTCAACGCGATCGCGGCTCAGTTCAGAAGCGCGCAAGCTGCCTTCCACACCGTCCATGACTTCGATTGTTGCGCCTTTAGCGTCAACCGACTTCACGGTGCCTTTGATGATGGCGCCTTTGTCGAACTGGTTCACGAAATCACCAAATGGATCGCGCTCTAATTGCTTGATGCCTAAAGAGATGCGCTCACGCTCTGGGTCAACCGACAAGATAGTGGCTTCGATTGGGTCGCCCTTCTTGTAGTTACGAACAGCTTCTTCGCCTGGCTCATTCCACGAAATATCGGAGAGGTGAACCAAACCATCGATGCCGCCGTCGAGGCCGATGAAGATACCGAAGTCAGTGATCGACTTGATGTTACCGGCAACTTTCTCGCCCTTCTCATGTTGACGCGCAAAGGCATCCCATGGATTTTCGCGGCACTGCTTGATACCCAAGGAGATGCGACGACGAACTTCGTCGATGTCCAAGACCATAACTTCCACTTCGTCGCCGATTTGTACGACTTTCGATGGGTGGATGTTTTTGTTGGTCCAATCCATTTCCGATACGTGCACGAGGCCTTCCACGCCTTCTTCGATTTCAGCAAAACAGCCGTAATCGGTAAGGTTGGTGATTTTGGCTTGGACGCGTGTACCTTCAGGGTAACGGCCCATCAATGCTAACCATGGATCTTCGCCCAGCTGTTTCAGACCCAAGGACACACGATTGCGCTCGCGGTCAAATTTCAGCACTTTCACGGTCAGCTCAGTGCCCACTTCAACGATTTCGCTTGGATGCTTGATGCGCTTCCAGGCCATATCGGTAATGTGCAACAGACCATCGATGCCGCCGAGGTCGACGAATGCGCCGTAGTCGGTCAAGTTTTTCACGATGCCTTTAACCACTTGGCCTTCTTGTAGATTGGCCAGTAGTTGTTCGCGTTCTGCGGAGCTTTCAGCTTCCATCACAGCGCGGCGTGACACCACAACGTTGTTGCGTTTAGCGTCAAGCTTGATGAGTTTGAACTCGAGCTCGCGGCCTTCTAAGTGTGCTGTGTCGCGGATTGGGCGAATATCGACCAATGAACCAGGCAAGAACGCACGAATAGAGCCGATATCGACGGTGAAGCCGCCTTTAACCTTGCCAGACATGATGCCTTTGACGATTTCGCTGGCTTCGAAGATTTTTTCTAAGCGAATCCAGGTTTCGGCGCGTTTAGCTTTTTCGCGTGACAGCAGGGTGTAGCCCATGCCGTTGTCGAGTGCATCGACAACAACGTCTACTTCATCACCTACAGCGACTTCTAGCTCGCGGCGATCATTCAAAAACTCTTCACGGGCAATGACGCCCTCGGATTTCAAGCCAGTGTCGACCGTTACCCAATCACTATCGATGGCAACAACGGTACCTTTGATTAGAGCACCACGCTCTACATCTAGGGAAACTAAGCTTTCTTCAAACAGGGCGGCAAATGAATCAGTCATGTAATCCTTCCAGTGCCAGGGTGGCACTTATATTCAGCCGACGGACCAGCTCCGACGGGTTTATGGGGGTAAGAATTGGCAGCAACCATACTGGTAGTCGTCACTTGCCAATCCGCCAACAGCATAGGCATCAGGCGATGGCTATGCGCTAGTACTTTAAGCAGCAGCCTTAAGCCACTGCTTTTAAATCAAAAACTTTGCCAGCGCAGGCGCTTTTTTGGCCTCATCAAATACGCGCTGAACGACTGCATCTATGCCTAAATCAGTGCTATCTAACACTAAGGCACCATCGGCCGGCTTAAGCGGCGCGATGCTACGTTCCGTATCCCGTGTATCACGAGCGCGGATGTCGTCTATTAGGGCGGCGAGGCTAGCACCAAAGCCCTTTTCAAGCAACTGCTTGTAGCGCCGCTCGGCGCGCGCCTCGGCTGAGGCCGTAAGGAAAATCTTAAGATCGGCATCGGGAAATACCACAGTGCCCATGTCGCGGCCATCGGCCACTAAGCCAGGTGCTTCGCGAAATGCTTGCTGGCGTGCCAATAAGGCATTACGTACTTTTGGCAAAACGGCGACTTGCGAGGCGACTCGACCAGCCTCCTCTGTGCGAATTTCACGGCTAACATCTTCGCCTTCGAGCAAAATGACAGCCTCACCCTGTGCATCAACAGTGAACTGCACATCTAAATGAGCGGCTAAAACTTCCAGTGCGGCTTCATTCTCAATGGATACGGCATGGCGCTTAGCAGCTGCGCCCAATAGGCGATACAAAGCGCCGGAGTCGAGAACATGGAAACCTAGGCGCGAAGCGACACGGTGCGCAATAGTGCCTTTGCCTGAGCCACTAGGGCCGTCGATAGCAATCACAGGCACGTAAATTGGGACTGCTTGACGCTTAATTTCATCACTCATGCGTGGCTTTACTCTAAAGCTTAATGAAGGTCGTGTTCGCTAGCGCGAATACGCAGGCCACAACGGCGTGCAAGACCAATAAAGTCGGGGAAACTGGTAGCGACATTGGCGCAGTCGCGGATCGTGATTGTGTCAGTGGCGCGCAGGCCTGCGACTGCAAACGCCATGGCAATGCGGTGATCACCATGACTGATAACTTCGCCACCACTAATCGGGCCGCCAGTAATGACAATGCCGTCGACGGTAGGCAAGGCACTAACACCTAGTGTTAATAGGCCATCAGCCATGACTTGAATACGATCAGACTCTTTTACGCGCAGCTCTTCGGCGCCGGTGAGCGTTGTAACGCCATTGGCACAAGCAGCGGCGATAAATAATGCCGGAAACTCATCAATGCCTAGCGGCACTTGATCTTCTGGAATGTCGATACCCTGCAGCTGAGCACTGCGCACGCGCAAATCAGCTACAGGCTCGCCGCCTACTTCACGGGCATTAAGCACTTCAATATTGCCGCCCATGGCGCGCAGGATATTGATCACACCAACGCGTGTGGGGTTCATGCCTACGTGCTCGAGCACTAGATCAGAATCTGGCGCAATGCTGGCCGCCACTAAAAAGAACGCCGCCGAAGAGATATCACCAGGCACATCTATTTTGCAGGCCTTTAAGCTACCGCCGCCCTGCAACGAGGCTGTCGCGCCATCGGTTTTCACGTCATAGCCAAAGCCACGCAACATGCGCTCGGTGTGGTCACGTGTGGGTGCCGGCTCAGTGACTGAAGTAGTGCCATCCGCCCATAGGCCTGCGAGCAGCACGCCAGACTTCACTTGCGCGCTGGCCACGGGTAAATCGTAGTGAATGCCGCTGAGTTTGGTATTGCCGGTGATGGTCACTGGCGGTGTACCGCGCTCACCGGTAGTCTGAATATCGGCACCCATCAGGCGTAATGGCTTGGCAATACGCTCCATGGGGCGTTTTGCCAGTGTCGCATCGCCAGTAAGTACCGAGTTGAATGCTTGGGCTGATAATAGGCCTGAGAGCAAGCGCATGGTCGTGCCCGAGTTGCCGACGTAAATCGTACTTGGCGGCGCTTTTAGGCCATTTAAGCCAACGCCATGGACGCGCACACGGCCTTCATTAGGGCCTTCAATGACCACGCCCATATCGCGGAAAGCCTGTAGCGTAGCGAGTGCATCTTCGCCTTCTAAAAAGCCAGAGACTTCCGTGATGCCTTCGGCTATCGAGCCCAGCATGATGGAGCGGTGCGAGATAGATTTATCGCCAGGCACGCGAGCACGGCCAGTGAAAGTGCCACCGGGTTCAACAGTGAAACGCAATTCTTTATTTTGGGTCATGGACTTAGCATAGGCCGTACCGGCCAACATATGAGTGAAGTGTTCTCGAGCGGCGCGCGCGCGGGTAAAAACACCCAGCAAAGCATCGCCGTTTTCGGTAGTGATGGCCTCGCGCAGGCGCTTGGTGCCAGCCTCAAACGCATCTAATGCGCTAAGTACTGCCTCGCGATTGGCCAGGAAAATGTCGTGCCACATGAGTGGATCGCTGGCGGCAATGCGGGTGAAGTCGCGAAAACCGCCGGCAGCATACCGAAAAATGTCGAGGTTGTCTGATTCTTGCGCCAAGGTATCGACCAGAGAAAAGGCCAATAAATGCGGCAAATGGCTGGTGCGCGCAAGCACAGCATCGTGCTGCGTCACGCTCATGGTCATCACGTCGGCACCAGCGGCCTGCCAAACGGCCGTGACCAGCGCGACAGCTTCAGCTCGCGTGTGCTCCAGCGGCGTCAGAATGACTTTATGCGCAGAGAATAGGTCTGCCCTACCGGCCATAACACCACTTTGCTCAGAGCCCGCAATTGGGTGGCCAGGCACGAAATTTTCGGGCACATGACCCCAAACCGCCTTGGCTGCCGCGATCACATTGCCTTTGGTGCTGCCAACATCGGTGACAACGGCGCTGCTGCTGAGTGCTGGCTTAATCGCTGCCATCACGGCTTCCGTTGCATTCACGGGCATGGCCAAAATCACCAGATCGGCACCGCGAACGGCATCGGCCGGATTGCTATAGCCAATATCGATAATGCCGAGTTGCTGTGCAGTGGCGAGTGTTTGTTGGCTTCGGCTAGACGCGGTGATGCGCTCAACTAAACCGCGCTCGCGCATCAGCCGAGCCAAGCTCGAACCAATGAGGCCTAGGCCGATAAAGGCGACTTGTCGCAGTGGCCAGCGCTGCATATTAAGCCTTCACCTGAGCATCAAGAACACGGGATAAGCCATTAATTGCAAAGCTATTTTCTTCTTCAGTGCCGATGGATATACGCAGGTGATTGGGCAGGCCGTAGTTAGCCACAGGCCGCACAATCACGCCTTCACGCAATAGCGCTTGGAAGGTTGGCATGGCTTCAGTGCTCATATCGACACAGAGGAAATTGCCACGTGATGGGATGCTGGCGAGGTTTAACGACTGCGTGGCAAGCAACCATTGCTTCATACCCACCGCATTCATTTCGCGCGTTTTTTGCACGAATTCATCGTCATTAATGGCGGCTTCAGCAGCCACTAAAGCGAGGCTATTAACATTAAACGGCTGGCGCACACGGTTAAGCAGGCCGCTAATTTCTACGCTAGCCACGCCATAGCCCACGCGTAAAGACGCCAAGCCATAGGCTTTCGCCAAGGTGCGCGTCACGATCAAGTTCGGGTATCGGACGAGTTGCGCTAGGCCATTGAGTGCGGCTGGGTCGCTAACGAACTCGCAATAAGCTTCGTCGAGAACAACCACAATATGTGCCGGAACTGCTGCCATAAAAGCGTGAAAATCCGCTTCAGCGAACCATGTGCCGGTTGGGTTATTCGGGTTGGCGAGAAAAATGACTTTGGTTTTAGCGGTAATGGCCTGAGCCATCGCCACTAGGTCGTGACCATAGTCGAGTGCTGGCACGCAAACACCAGTGGCACCAACGGCCTGCACGCTGAGCGGATACACAGCAAAGGCGTATTGGGCGTAAATGGCTTCATCGCCCTCGCCTAAAAATACCCGAGCAATAATATCGAGCAGGTCATTTGAGCCGTTACCGAGCGTGATGGCCTCAAGCGCACAGCCAAAGCGCTGAGAAATCGCTTGTTTTAAGCGAAAGCCGCTGCCGTCTGGGTAGCGCCCTAGCTCTAGTGGATATGCCAAGGCTTTTTGCATCGCAGCCAACGCCTTAGGCGATGGGCCTAGCGGATTTTCATTGCTGGCTAATTTCACCACACGCGCAAGGCCCAGCTCACGCTGAAGCTCATCCACTGGCTTGCCGGGCTGATAAGGCGCTAGGCCTTGAACGCCTGCGCGGGCTTGCTGCAAAAAGTTGGTCATTACAGCACTGCCTTCGGGTAAGAACCCAGCCATTTTACCTCGCGCATGCGCGGCTCAAGCTCTGCCATGACTTCCTGCACAGCGGCGTCGTCTTGATGGCCTTCGAAGTCGATAAAAAAGGCATAAGTCCAAATATCATGCTTGCTCGGGCGACTTTCAATGCGCGTTAAGTTGATACCGCGCCGATGAAACGGCTCAAGAATAGTAAACAATGCACCAGGCTGGTTTTTCGCGGTGATGATGATTGAAGTTTTGTCCGTACCGCTAGCGCTAACCGCCTCGCGGCCAATGATCAAAAATCGCGTGGTGTTATTGGGATTGTCTTCAATGCGCTGATGCAGCTGCTTTAAGCCGTAAATCTCAGCGGCAGTCTCGCCAGCAATCGCCGCTGAATGCCATTCGCCATTAACGCGGCGTGCAGCCTCGGCATTGCTCGACACCGCCACACGCTCGGCACGCGGGAAATTGGCATCTAACCATTGGCGGCACTGCGCCAATGACTGCTGGTGCGAGTAAATGCGCGAAATAGACTCAGTTTTTGTGCCCTCGCCAACCAATAAATGATGGTGAATTCTCAGTTCAACTTCGCCGATAATGCGTAAGTTGGAGTTTAAAAACGAATCCAGTGTATGGCTGACCATGCCTTCGGTCGAGTTTTCTACGGGCACCACGCCATAGTCGGCTGAGCCGGCGGCGACTTCGCGGAAAACTTCATCGATAGTCGCTAAAGGCGAGGTATTTACGCCATGGCCGAAATGCTTCACCGCAGCGGTTTGCGTGAAAGTGCCGTTGGGGCCTAAAAACGCGATATTGAGTGTGTGCTCGAGCGCCAAACACGCCGACATGATTTCGCGAAACAAGCGCGCCATGGTCTCGGGGTGCAAAGGCCCGGCATTACGCGCCATGACCTTTTGCAGCACCTGAGCTTCGCGCTCTGGGCGATAAAACACCGTGGTTTCAGGGCTTTCGCGCAATTTGATATGCGCGACTTGCTGCGCACAACGCGCACGTTCGCTGATTAGCGTTTGAATTTCACCATCGAGACGATCAATGCTTTGGCGCACGTCATCGAGGCTAGGCAAGGTTTCAGTCATCGGGCTAGTTCCGTGATGGGCGCGCGGGCTTAGCCGTAGCGCCGTTCAAAATCGCCCATGAAATCAATCAAGGCATCTACCGCAGCTTCTGGCACGGCGTTGTAGAGGCTGGCACGCATGCCGCCGACTGAGCGGTGACCTGCTAAGTTCAGCAGCTGAAGCGCTTCAGCTTCTTTTAAGAAGGTTTTGTCTAAGCTGGCATCGGCCAAGGTAAACGGCACATTCATCCGTGAGCGGTTAGCAATAGCCACTGGGTTTGCATAAAAGTCGCTAGTGTCGATGGCGCTATAAAGCTTAGCGGCTTTACGTGCATTAAGCGTGGCCATGGCCTCTAAGCCGCCCTGCGCTTTTAACCACTGGAACACTAGGCCAGACAGATACCAAGAGTATGTGGGTGGCGTGTTGTACATGGAGCCGTTTTTGGCAGCCACCGCGTAATCGAGCATGGTCGGCATGCCGGGCATCATATGGCCGAGTAAATCTTCACGAACGATGACGACAACAATGCCGGCTGGTCCGATATTTTTCTGTGCGCCAGCGTAAATCAGGCCGAACTTCGACACATCAAGTGGCTCGGAAAGAATGCTAGATGAATAATCGGCAACCAACGGCACATCAACTTGTGGAATAAAGTCGTATTCGACGCCGTGAATGGTCTCATTTGGCGTGTAGTGCAAATACGCAGCGTTTTTATCCAGCTGCCAATCGGCAAACGCCGGCACAGCGCGGAAATTATTGGCGACATCAGTAGCAACAACGTTTACGCCGCCAAATTTTTTCGCCTCAGCAATGGCCTTCTCCGACCAAACGCCGGTGCAAACGTAGTCCGCAGAGGCCTTGCCCGCGAGCAAATTCATTGGCACTTGAGCAAACTGCTGCGATGCCCCGCCCTGCAAAAATAAGACTTTATAATTGCTAGGGATGGCCAGCAAATCGCGGAGATCTTGCTCTGCCTGCTCGGCAATAGAGACGAAATCTGCGCCGCGATGGCTCATTTCCATAACCGAACAGCCGCGACCATGCCAATCGACAAGGTCTTGCTGGGCTTGCTTTAGTACGGCCTCAGGTAAAGCTGCCGGTCCTGCACAGAAATTAAACGCTCGGCTCATTGCGCGCTCTCATCGATAGCGGAATCATCCGCTGCGGGGTCTTGGGAATCTTCAGCTACATCGACATTGGCCGCCTCGACATCAGGTAGCTCAACAGCGCTCGCTTCGATGACATTGCCATCTTCGTCGAGACCGTCATCTTCAATTTCATCAACGCGAACCGTACGAACTAGGCTTTCTTCTTTGCCTAGTTTGATCAGCGTCACGCCTTGAGTATTGCGCGATAACACCGAGACTTCGCTAATGCGTGTACGCACCAAGGTGCCTTGGTTGGAAATCAGCATCAGCTCATCACTGTCGACTACTTGCACAGCACCGATTAGCTCGCCATTGCGATCGCTAGTTTGCATGGCGATAACGCCTTGGCCGCCGCGCTTATGCGTAGGGAACTCAGTGACGGCGGTACGTTTGCCGAAGCCATTGGCCGATGCGGTTAAAACATAAGCTTCAGAGTTGGCAACTATAAGTGAGACAACGCTGGCTTTTTCACCTAAGCGAATACCGCGCACGCCCATGGCAGTACGGCCCATGCAGCGGACATCACTTTCATGGAAGCGAACAGCTTTGCCTTCGTTGCTGAACAGCATGATGTCTTGCTCGCCATCGGTAACGGCAGCGCCAATCAGAACATCGTCGCCGACTAGATCGATAGCTATTAAACCCGCTGTACGTTGGCGTGAGAAAGCTTGTGCTTCGACTTTTTTCACTGTGCCATCGCCAGTGGCCATAAAGACAAAATGGCCTTCTGGGTATTCGCGCAATGGCAGAATGGTGGTGATGCGCTCGCCTTCGACTAGCGGCAGGATGTTGACGATGGGCTTGCCTTTCGAACCACGACTGGCTTGCGGCAGCTCGTACACTTTTAGCCAATAGACTTTGCCGGCGCTGGTGAAGCAGAGCACGGTGTCGTGGGTACTGGCGACCAGTAAATGCTCGATATAATCTTCATCTTTCATTGCTGTCGCTGAACGGCCACGGCCGCCACGGCGTTGCGCACGATAATCGCTGACTGGTTGAATCTTCGCATAGCCGGTATGCGACAAAGTCATCACCACATCTTCTTCGGTAATGAGGTCTTCAAGCGTCAAATCTAAGCGCGTAGCAATGATCTCAGTGCGGCGCTTATCACCGTAATTGCTCAGCACTTCTTGCAGCTCTTCGCGAATCACATTGAGCAGACGCTCTGGCTCCGCCAAAATCAGCATTAATGCTTTAATTTTCTCTAATAAGTCACTGTATTCAAATACTAATTTGTCTTGCTCAAGGCCGGTCAAACGGTTCAGACGCAGGTCCAAAATAGCTTGTGCTTGCTCAGGCGACAACTTGTAGCGATCGGCAATAAAGCCCATGCCATTGGCTAGGCCATCTGGGCGACAAGCGTTGATATCACCTGCGCGCTCCAACATGCCCTGCACTGCACCAGGCAGCCAAGCCTCTGCCATAAGGCGCTCTTTGGCCTCAGCTGGGCTTGGTGATTTTTTAATCAGCGCAATGACAGGATCGATATTGGCCAGTGCTACCGCCAAACCTTCCAAAATATGGCCGCGCTCACGCGCTTTGCGCAATTCAAACACCGTGCGGCGGGTAACGACTTCACGGCGGTGACGAATAAACGCCTCGAGGATCTGCTTAAGATTCATGATCTTAGGCTGACCTTCGTCGATCGCCACCATATTGATGCCAAACACGCCTTGCAGCTGGGTTTGAGCAAACAGGTTATTAACCACAACTTCGGCAACTTCACCGCGCTTTAAGTCGATGACGATACGCATACCGTCTTTATCGGACTCATCACGCAGCTCTGAGATACCTTCGATTTTCTTCTCTTTCACCAACTCCGCGATTTTCTCAATCACGCGGGCTTTGTTTAACTGATAAGGAATCTCAGTGAAAACAATAGTTTGGCGATTGGTTTTAGCATCGATCTCAATATGATGACGGGCACGCATATAGATGCGGCCACGACCGGTGCGATAGGCCTCGATAATGCCCGCACGACCATTAATGAAGCCAGCCGTTGGGAAGTCTGGGCCGTGGATATGCTCCATCAAGCCATCGACATCGAGATCAGGGTCATCGAGCAAGGCCAACACGCCATTGACCACTTCGCTCATATTATGCGGCGGAATATTCGTCGCCATGCCAACAGCGATGCCGCTGGAGCCATTGACTAAGAGGTTGGGGATGCGCGTGGGCATAACGGCCGGAATCATCTCGGTACCGTCGTAGTTAGGCACCCAGTCGACAGTTTCTTTGTCGAGATCGGCGAGCAGCTCGTGGGCGAGCTTAGTCATGCGCACTTCGGTGTAACGCATAGCAGCGGCGTTATCGCCATCAACAGAACCGAAGTTACCCTGACCATCGACGAGCAAATAGCGCAGCGAGAACGGCTGCGCCATACGCACGATAGTGTCGTAGACGGCAGTGTCGCCGTGCGGGTGATATTTACCAATGACGTCGCCGACGACACGCGCCGACTTCTTGTAAGCTTTGTTCCAATCGTTGCCTAGCTCATTCATCGCGAATAAAACGCGGCGGTGCACCGGCTTCAGGCCATCGCGGACATCGGGTAAGGCCCGGCCGATAATGACACTCATGGCGTAGTCTAAATAGGACTGGCGCAGCTCATCTTCGATATTGACTGGTTGAATTTCGTTAGAAACGTCGGTCATGCAGTTTTCTCTTCTTTTGGGCCGTCGTTAAAGCGCTAGATTCTAGCACAGAGCGGCGCATTCAGTAGCACTCTTGGCCACCGCGAATTAAGCGTTTCGGGCTATACTTTGCCGCACATTTCTGCTGGCCTGCGCGGCTACTACTTGCGAGATCAAGGAAACAACCCATGACACAAGCCACCGAGCAAAAACCGTTGCAAAACGTCGACGCGAGTGAAATCGCCAAATTTGAAGCCCTAGCCTCGCAATGGTGGGATAAGCAGTCGCAATTTAAGCCACTGCACGACATCAACCCGCTGCGTTTAAACTGGGTCGATGAGCGCGTATCGCTATCTGGCAAACGCGTGCTAGATGTCGGCTGTGGTGGTGGCATTTTGTCGGAAAGCATGGCGCGACGAGGTGCCGAGGTGCTGGGCATCGATATGGGTGAAGCACCGCTGAATGTGGCCAGACTTCATGCCGAACAAGAAGGCGTCACGACGGTGAGCTACCGCCAATGCACGGTGGAGTCATTAGCAGAAGAAATGCCCGCCAGCTTTGATGTCGTCACCTGCTTGGAAATGCTCGAGCACGTGCCTGATCCGTCTGCGATCGTGGCGGCCTGCTATCGCCTGGTTAAGCCCGGCGGCCAAGTGTTTTTCTCCACACTCAATCGCAACCCAAAGTCTTGGCTATTTGCCATCGTCGGAGCCGAATATGTGCTGCGCATGTTGCCGCGCGGCACTCACGATTATCGCAAATTCATTCGCCCAGCAGAACTGGCACGCTGGGTTCGCGAGGCAGGCCTCACGCTTAATGACATGACCGGCCTGCACTTCAACCCGGTCACTGGGCGCTATTGGCTAGCGCCAAATGTCGACGTCAACTATATGCTCGGCTGCACGCGTGTGAAGGCTGATTGATGCGCCCCGCCGCCGTTTTTTTCGATCTCGATGGCACGCTAGTCGATACCGCACCCGACTTTTACGCTGGCATCAGCCGCATGCGCAGTGCACGCGGCGAGCAGCCCCTGCCCTATGCACCCATTCGCGCAGCCGTCTCAGCAGGCTCTAAAGCGGTCTTAGCCGCCGCTTATCCTGAGCTTGGCAGTGAGGCCGTAGAACCTTTGCGCCTAGCCTTTCTCGATGACTACGAAGCCCATATCGCCGATCATTCCCGCGTATTTGAAGGCTTAGATGCTGCTTTGCTTGCGCTTGAAGCCGAAGGTATCGCATGGGGCATTGTCACCAATAAGCCAACACGCTTCACTCATCCGCTATTAAAAGCTCTGGGGCTAGATCAACGCGCCGCTGCCGTGGTTTGCGCCGATGAGGTCACACAGACCAAGCCACATCCCGAACCTATGCTGCTGGCCTGTGCACGCGCAGGCGTTGCGGCGCGTGAGTGTATCTATGTTGGTGATCATGCCCGCGATATTGAGGCTGGACGGCGTAGCGACATGCTCACAGTTGCCGCTGGCTGGGGTTATTTGGCCGATGGCGAGCAGATGAGTGACTGGCAGGCCGATATTGATTGCGCCACAGTCGCTGATTTCTCGCGCTGGCTAATGACCACACTTTAGGCGCCTCACTAGCGACTCTCCTTGAGTCGCTTTATTGTGCCACCCAAACAATTTTCCTTTAGGAGCTCACAATGTCTGTCGAGAAAGCATTAGCTGAACGCGTTATTTTAATCACTGGTGCTAGCCGTGGCATTGGCCGCGCAGTGGCTATTGCAAGCGCGGAGGCTGGCGCTACGGTGGTGCTATTGGGCCGTGAAGAGGCAACATTAGGCGCTACTTACGACGCCATCGTTGCTACTGGTGGCGCTATGCCAGCCATCATCACACTAGATTTAAGCGTCGCGCACCCTGAACTCTGCCAGTCGGTAGCCGAGCAAATTCAAGCCACATTCGGCCGCCTCGATGGCCTAGTGCATAACGCCGCCGATCTTGGCGATATCACGCCGATGGAAATGTACGACCCCGACACTTTCGATCGTGTCATGAGCATCAATTTACGCGCGCCTTTTGTGCTCACACAGGTACTGTTGCCGCTATTAAAAGCCAGCCCAGATGCCAGTGTAATCATGACTGGCAGCAGTGTTGGTCGCAAAGCACGGGCATTTTGGGGCGCCTATGCGCTATCGAAATTTGGCATTGAAGGCCTAACGCAGCTATTTGCCGATGAATTAAAAAACACCAGCAATGTGCGGGTGAACTGCGTCAATCCAGGAGCGACTCGCACCAGTATGCGTGCTAACGCTTATCCAGGCGAAAACCCAGAATCGGTGAAAACACCGGAGTCCATTACCCACCATTATGTGCATTTGCTCAGCGAAGCAGCTCGCGGCATAACGGGGCAATCGATTGATTTAACGGCGAAAAGCTAAGCGAATGCCATAGTGCCGACGAAAGCGATATTGAAGAGCCTAATCTTCGCGATGAAGCTCTTCAATATCCGCCAAATGCATCTCTAACGCGCGATAGGAGATAAGAATCTCCCTGAGTGACAACACCAGCGATGCCAACATCAGCAGCAAGCTCAAAATGAAGCTAATCAAGGCCAAGTTGGGCTGACTAAGCAGCACCATACCGATGCAGACAATACACATCACCATGCTCGACACACCGCAAGCCTGCATATTGCGAATCAGTAGCAAGCGGTGACGCAAATGTGCCATTTGCGCCAATACGGCTGGTTCAGGTTTTAGCTTGTACTGATCATGGAGTTGGCGAATCAGATTCGCTAAAGCCAAGAAGCGATTGGTAAACGCCAGCAACAGCAAGGAAATTGCTGGGAATAGAATCGATGGTGTGCTGACGTTAATATCCATGGCTTAGCGCTTATTTGTCCGTGCCGCCATCACGACGCTGCTGACGCAAATAGCCGCCCTTACGTGGTGACTCTGCACTTTCAGCAGGCTTGCGCTCACGGCGCACGGGCTTATCTGACGATGTCCGCACTGGTTTCTCAGTGTTACGCGCCGGTTTATCGCTAGAACGTGATGCACCATCGACAAAACGTGGTTTCAGCGGATTTTCACGCTGCTTTTCAATGCGGCGACGCGTGATGCCAAAGATGCCGGAGCCATTGCGACGAGGACGTAATTCAACCGCACCTAGAAGCTTATCGATATCGGGTTTATCAAGCTCAATCCAGCGGCCAGTACGCAGTTCGCGCGGCAATACTTGTGTGCCGTAGCGAGTACGTAGCAAGCGGCTTACTTTCAGCTCCTGCGACTCAAATAAGCGACGCACTTCGCGGTTACGCCCCTCCTTCACCACCACTTGCCACCAGCGGTTAAAGCCTTCGCCACCAAGCTCCGAGACGCTTTCGAACTTGGCAGGGCCATCTTCCAGCTCAACGCCAGCGCATAAGGCGCGCTGAGCATCCTGAGTGAGTTCGCCCATCACGCGCACAGCGTATTCACGCTCAATTTCGCTGGATGGATGCATTAAACGGTTGGCAAACTGGCCGTCATTGGTAAACAGCAACAAGCCGCTGGAGTTGATATCAAGACGGCCGACCATGACCCAACGCTCGCCGGTGATGCGCGGCAGGCGGTCAAAAACGGTTGGGCGACCTTCGGGGTCGGAGCGCGAGCAAATCTCACCCTCGGGCTTGTAATAGGCAATGACGCGGCGCTGCACATCCGATTCAAGCGAAAACTGCACCAGACGGCCATCAAGGCGCAGCTCATCGGCAACGACAATACGGTCGCCAAGCTTGGCCAAGGCGCCATTGACGCTGACGCGACCATCGAGAATGGCCTGTTCCATATGCCGGCGTGAGCCTAAGCCTGAACGGGCGAGAACTTTCTGTAATTTTTCACTCATGAGCAGCTGCTTCCAAGTCGGCCGCAATCTCGGCGAGATCGCGTATCGATGCCAGCGCGGGTAAATCCGCTAGGCTTTTTAAATTAAAATCGTCAAGAAAGTGCCGTGTGGTGGCAAATAACGCCGGCCGGCCGGGCACTTCTTTATGTCCTGCTACACGCACCCATTCGCGCTCTAGCAGAGTTTTTACAATGGCGGTGCTGACAGACACGCCACGAATATCTTCAATTTCAGAACGCGTGATAGGTTGGCGATAGGCAATCAACGCCAGTGTCTCTAGCAACGCACGGGAATAACGCTGCGGGCGTTCATCCCAGAGCTTGCTTACCCACGGGCCAACATCATGGCGAACCTGAAAGCGCCAGCCTGAGGCGACTTGCCTAAGCTCAACGCCGCGATCGGCATAGTCTGCATACAAGGCATCGAGCAAGCTTTTGATACTGCCGGCATCTGGCCGATGTGCTTCATCGAACAAAGCTTGAATCTGCTCAATGCTCAACGCGCGACCAGCGGCAAACAACGCGCCTTCAATAATCGATTTGAGTTCATCAGGATTCATCAAATGCCCTCTCTAGATCGCTCTCAGACGAGTCATCGCCAAGATCAAGATCATTGCCTTGTGCCTCGCCAACGCGCGCTCGTACATGCAAGTCGGCAAAAGCATCGGCTTGGACGATGTCGATTAAGCCTTCTTTGACCAATTCCAAGATCGCCATAAACGACACGACCACACCCAAGCGGCCTTCACTGACACTAAATAATTGCACAAATGGCACGAAGCGTTGACCTCGTAATAGCTCCAAAATATTGCTCATGCGTTCGCGCAAAGACAGCGATTCGCGTGAAACTTGGTGTGACACGGTTAAATCGGCGCGGCTCAACACATCTTGCAAGGCCAATAATAGTTCGCGTAGCTCAACCTGTGGCGGCTCTACTGGGCGCTGGTAATCCGGCGCTTGTGCTTGCGCGACAAAAAAGTCACGGCCTTCGCAAGGTAGGCTATCGATATGCTCAGCGGCTTGCTTGAAGCGCTCATATTCTTGCAACCGACGAATAAGCTCAGCTCGTGGATCGGCCTCTTCTTCACCCTCGGCATTGACGGGGCGCGGCAACAGTAAGCGTGACTTAATTTCGCCCAACCAAGCTGCCATCAGCAGATATTCAGCAGCTAAATCGAAATTAGCCGCCTGCATCAAATTCACGTATTCCAAATATTGGTGGGTAATACGCGCCACCGGAATATTCAAAATATCGATATTTTGCGCACGAATAAGATAGAGCAGAAGATCTAGTGGCCCCTCGAAAGTGTCGAGAAAAACACGTAGGGCATCGGGCGGAATATAGAGGTCATCGGGAAGCTTGGTGTAGTCCTCGCCATTCACCTTTGCAATAGCAAACAAGTCTGCCGGCGGCGTCATTGACACCTCGGGAACTTGATTACTGGTGCTTTCGGCTGTGGTCATGGACTCAGCTGGCATGGCGTTATCTCGGAGTTTGCCGCTTCTCAGCGGTAGGTTTGGCGAATTATGCCGCTATTTTAATGAAATAACCCGCCATTTTTAGCTTTTAGCCGTTGTTAGTCGCGAAAGGCGCTGACATCGCCTAGACCTTCGCGCATGACTTCCGGCGTATCGGTAGTGAAATCAATCACCGATGTGCTGCTAACGCCGCCATGTCCTGAATCCAAAATGGCCTCTACCCGACGCGCCAGACGCTCAACTATCTCATCAGGATCGGTCATCGGCAGTGAGTCGCCGGGCATCAATAACGTTGCGGTTAACAGCGGCTCGTCTAGCAACGCCAATAGCCCAAGCGGCACGGGGTGCGCTGGCACACGAATACCAATGCTTTGTTTTTTCGGATGCAATAAGCGCTTCGGCACTTCGCGCGTGCCCGGCAAAATAAAAGTGTAAGGTCCTGGCGTATGCGCTTTTAGCAGGCGAAATACGCTGTTGTCGACCTTGGCATAAGTGCCGATTTCCGATAAATCGCGGCACATCAGCGTTAGATGGTGAGACTCATCGAGCTCACGCAAGCGGCGCAGGCGCTCCATCGCGGATTTATCGCCAATGCGGCAAGCAAGTACATAGCTGGCATCGGTGGCCATGACAATTAGATCGCCCGCCATTAGGCGATCAGCGGCCTGTTTCAGTAAGCGTGGCTGAGGATTATCTGGGTGAATACGCCAATGCTGTGTCATGGGTAAATCCTTAAGGTGCTTATACTTATACTAGTTGAGGAGCTGCTTGTTCTGAACTAAAGGCATCTGCGGCCCAACCCCAACGCTGCCAAACGGGCTCGCAGCCTTTGGGCAATTTCGGGAACCGGCCCAAAGCAATCCACGGCGCCGGTTTGCCATGATAATCACTGCCTTGCGATGCTGCCAAGCCACGTTGCTGCGCGAGTTGGGCTAGATACTGCACCATATCGGGCTTTTCAGTCGCCGTGGCTACCTCAATAGCCAAGCCGCCAGCATCTTGAAACGCCGTCATCATCTCGCGCATTTTGGTTCGTGACAGCGGGTAACGGCCGGGATGCGCCAACACCGGCACCCCACCCGCCTGCAAAATCCACGACACGGTATCCTCCAAACTGGCCCAAGGCATGGGCACAGACGCCGGTTTGCGCGGGCCTAAATAGCGATCGAAACCCTGCTGCACCGTAGTGACATGACCATTTGTATATAGCCATTGACCAAAATGTGTACGGCTAATGCTTTCCGGGTCACGCGCGAGTGCCAGTACACCTTCATATACGCCGGTCATGCCCAGCGTTTCTAAACGCTCAGCAATAGCGATAGCGCGGCGCGCACGAGCGCCGGCCTGCTGAGCAAGGCCTGCAACTAGCACGGGATGATGAATATCGACTTGCAGGCCAATAATATGAACATTATGCACACCCCAGCTGGCAGAAATCTCAACGCCGGGAATCAAAGTAATACCATGCTCGAGCGCAGCTTCTTGCGCCTCTGGCACACCCGAAACACTGTCGTGATCGGTCAATGCCAAAGCTTTGACTCCGGCTTTCGCGGCCAAGGCGACTAATTCAGTAGGCGATAAACTGCCGTCGGAATAGCGGCTATGGCTGTGTAAATCGATCGCGGGCATGGTCTGCGCTCATGTGCTGCTTTAAGATGCAGCACTTTAGCAGGTTTGCCGCGGCTTGCGGCACTCACCGAGACGGAGCTGTCATGAAAGCCTTGTTGGATTTCCTACCCATCATCTTGTTTTTTATCGCTTATAAATTAGAAGGCGTGTTTGTCGCCGCCGGCGTGTTAATGGCCGCTGTCGTGGTCATCTACGGCTATATGTGGTGGCAACAGCGGCGCTTAGAAACCAGCCAATGGATCACCGTCGCCGCCACCTTAGGCTTGGGCTCGTTAACGCTCATTTTGCACGATGAAAAATACCTGCAATGGAAAGCGCCTGGCGTCTACGTCTTACTCGCACTGGTTTTTCTCGGCAGCCAATGGCTGGGCTCACAACCAATCATCCAGCGCATGATGGGTCACGCGGTGAACTTAAACCCAGCGCAATGGCGCGGCCTCAATATGGCTTGGGCGATATTTTTCCTCGTCGCCGCTGCTGCTAATGCCGCCGTCGTGCTGTATTGGACAGAGTATTGGGTCGACTTTAAGCTTTTTGGCAGCATGGCAATGACCTTCGGCTTCGTTATTGCGCAAGGCGTTTGGCTAGTAAAAAGTGGTGCGATAATTGAAGCGCCGGCTCAGGAAAATGGAGAACAATAATGTGGTATGCCCTTTGGTGTGAAGATACTCCCGACTCTTTATCAGGCCGCCAAGCTGCACGCCCAGCGCACTTAGCTCGCTTAAACGCGCTCAAAGATGAAGGCCGCCTACTTCTTGCTGGGCCACTGCCGGCCATCGATAGCCCAGACCCCGGCCCTGCTGGTTTCACTGGCAGTTTGGTGGTTGCAGAGTTCGACAGCCTCGTAGATGCGCAGGCGTTTGCCGATAGTGACCCCTATGTGGCCGCCGGTGTTTATGCGCGCGTTACGGTTAAGCCTTTTAAGCTCACCTTGCCATAAGCATTCTATTTTGAAACCGCTTATTTTGAAGCTACTGATTTTGAAGCGTTTATGACGCAGCACATTGTCGTTGTTGGCGCTGGCATAGCTGGCGCTAGTTGCGCATGGGTATTGGCTAATCGCGGCTATCGAATCACTGTGCTCGATGCCGCTAGCAAGCCTGGCTCCGGCGGCTCTGGTAATCCCTTAGCGATTGTTTATCCTAAACTGGTTAATGCCGAGCTAACGCCTAACCATCTGCAGTCATTAGCCTATTTGCATACTTTGGCGCTGCTACAACAGCCACCGTTTGCGGAACATTATCAGCAAACCGGCGTGCTTTGGCTTGATCAAGAGCGCAGCTTGCAAGATGTCGACGCCAGCCATCCATGGTGGCAAAAACAGGTTT
The DNA here is from genome assembly GCA_018066805.1 of Paraperlucidibaca sp. Classification (GTDB taxonomy): domain Bacteria; phylum Pseudomonadota; class Gammaproteobacteria; order Pseudomonadales; family Moraxellaceae; genus Perlucidibaca; species Perlucidibaca wandonensis. The sequence goes on from JAGPVX010000051.1 coordinate 25,066, forward strand.
GGCGCTTAGATGCTGAGGCTGCCAGCGAGCAAGCCGGCGTAACGTTAAATCGTTCGGCATTGTGGTTCCCCGATGCTGGCTTTATTCGTACGGATGGGCTGTTACGCACGCTATTGGCGCATGAGAATATTCGCACAGTGTTTAATACCCGTGTGTGCGGGGCGGAAGCTCTAGATTCGCGATGGCGTATTAGCAGCACGCAAGGTTACTTTTCTGCCGAAGCGCTGGTATTGGCCTACGCCGGTGGCTCAGCAATTCCACTCACCGATGGCCTGCCCTTGCGCCCTGTGCGTGGGCAAATCTCGCAATTTCCAACAGCATTTCCGCTGCGCACCACACTTTGTTATGGCGGGTATTTAACGCCTAGCGATAATGGCAATCACTGCGTCGGCGCGACTTTTTCGCCGATGGACTTACAAACGGATATTCGTCGCCAAGATCATCAATTTAATGCCAATGAGTTAGGCAAAAGCGTACCGAGTTTGGCAGAAAGCCTGCCGCCACTAGATGACTGGCAAGGCCGCGCTAGCCTGCGCTGGCAAACGCCCGACTTCTCACCAATGGCTGGCCGTCATGATCCATCGCTGCTACATGCATTAACTGCGTATCCGCCACGAAAACATCGACCTGAACTCGCAACGCCTGATCTACCGCCGCTCTATGTCAGCATAGGCCACGGTGCCAAAGGCTATACGCAGGCTTGGGTAGCTGCGGAAATCATTGCCAATGGCATATCGAACACGCCCTCGCCGTGGCCAGATTTTATAGCCAAGCAGCTAGCACCAGATCGATTTATTTGGCGGGATTGGCAGCGTGGGCGCTTATGGACGCCACACCGCGCACGAAGCTAGCTGCGCACGGTAATTCTGCTCAGTGCTTTTAACGCGATCGGCGTAGGCCATTAGCCACGGTTTACGCAGATAGTTATTGCGCGCAAAACCGGCGCGACCTTCGTGGTAAGCCAAATACAGATTGCGCATATCGCCTGCTTGAATGCCCAGCTCCATGCGCGTGCCGTAGTGATACCAACCAACGAAATCGATAGCGTCAGAGAAATTATCGCGGCTGGCAAACCAGCGATTTTGCCTAGTCACATACTCATCCCACGTGCCGTCTAGCGCTTGCGCATAGCCATAGGCCGAAGAAGCGCGGCCCCATGGGATAAAGCCTAATAAATAGCGTTTCGGCGGGCGGGCATCATGGCGATATGACGACTCATGATAAATCGTCGCCATTAACACTGAGGCAGGAACGCCCCACTGCGCTTGCGAATCACGAGCGGGTTCACGCCACGCTTTTTTCTCGGCAAACACGGAACATACGTTAAGTGCATTTCTCGGCGGCGATGTCGATGCACAGGCAGCTAACATTAAGGCGATGCATGCCACGATTAAGCCCCTCATGACATCTGCTCATGTTCAGCTAGCAGTGCTAATAACGCAGCTTCATCTAAGATTTGCACCTGATGCTCTTTGGCTGCATCGAGCTTGCTGCCAGCACGCTCACCAGCAACCACGGCATGGGTCTTTTTCGAGACGCTACCACTGACTTTCGCACCTAGTGCACGCAAACGATCACCGGCCTCATCGCGCCCAATAGTTGCCAAGGTGCCGGTTAGCACCCAAGTTTGACCGGCTAAGGGCTGAGGTAAATCTTGCGCGGCGGCTTGATCCGACCAATTCACGCCTGCGGCCTGTAACTGCGCAATGATCTGCTGGTTGTGTGGCTCGGAGAGGAATTGGCGTATCGAGCTGGCCACCACAGGGCCAACATCGGGCGTGGCTAAAAGCGCGGCTTCATCGGCAGCAAGCAAGGCATCTAAGCGACCAAATTGGCGCGCCAAAGCCGCGGCCGTGGTCTCGCCAACATCACGAATGCCCAGCGCATAGAGAAAGCGCGCCAGTGTTGTGTCTCGACTCTTCGCGATGGCATTGAGCAGATTTGTTGCAGATTTTTCCGCCATACGCGGCAAGGTTAATAGTTGCTCAAGCGTTAACGAATAGAGATCAGCGCTGCTATGCACCAGCTCTTGGGCAATGAGCAACTCAATCCATTTGTCGCCAAGGCCGTCGATGTCCATAGCGCGGCGTGAGGCGAAATGCTTGAGCACTTCTTTGCGCTGAGCTGGGCAAAAAAGCCCAGCGCCACAACGTGCAACCGCTTCATCTTCAAGTCGCACAACGGCCGATTGGCACACGGGGCATTGCGTCGGCAACGACACGCGTTGGCGCTGCTCATGCTCGGCGTCGTTTTCATCGAGTCTGCGCATGACTTTAGGGATGACATCGCCAGCACGATAAATCACCACGCGATCACCAATGCGCAAATCTAGACGCTCGATCTCGTCGATATTATGCAGCGTGGCATTACTCACCATAACGCCGCCGACAGACACTGGTTTTAAGCGCGCCACCGGCGTTAAAGCGCCAGTACGGCCAACTTGAAAATCCACCGCCTCTAAAAGCGTGCTCGCCTCTTGCGCAGGGAACTTATAAGCCACCGCCCATCGCGGCGCTCGCGCGACATAGCCTAAGTCGCGCTGGAGCTGGCGGTCGTCGACTTTCACCACCATGCCATCGATGGCAAAAGGCAATGACTCACGAGCATCGAGCAATGACTGCCATGCCTGCTGCACAAAAACTGGGCCGCGACCTTGCTTGACCAAATGGCTTTGCTTAAAGCCTAGGTTTGCTAACCAGCTTAGGGTTTGACCATGGCTATTTGGCCAATCAGCGCCTTCAATTTGCGCGACAGCATAGGCGTAAAAATCTAAAGGACGTTGCGCGGTGATGCTTGGATCGAGCTGACGCAATGCGCCAGCCGCGGCGTTGCGTGGGTTTGCAAAAGGCTTGTCGCCACGTGCGATCTGATGGGCATTAAGCGCTTCAAAACCTTGCTGTGGCATCAATACTTCGCCGCGAACCTCGAGCAGGCTAGGCTCATGTTTTGAGTGTATTAGGCGCAATGGCACGCTGCGAATAGTGCGAATATTGGCGGTAATGTTTTCGCCAGATTGGCCATCGCCGCGCGTCGCAGCTTGCACCAAAATACCATCGCGATACAGCAGGCTGACCGCGAGACCATCGAATTTTGGCTCGCAGACATAGGGTAAGCCGACGCTCAAATCCCAGCCCAAACGTTCACGCGCGCGCTGGTCAAAGGCCAGCCATTCATCTTCAGTCAAAGCGTTATCGAGCGATAACATCGGCACACTGTGTGTAATGGTTTCGAAGGCTGAATCTGGTGCAGCGCCGACGCGCTGACTTGGCGAGTCGGGCGTGATGAGTTCGGGGTGAGCTTGTTCTAGCGCCAGTAACTCGGCATACAGCGCATCGTATTCGCCATCGGGCAGACTCGGTTCATCGAGAACATAGTAGCGATGGGCATGGTCGCGCAGCACGCGGCGCAGATCATCTATGCGTACTTTCACAGAAGCAGTTGCCGGCATTAGGCGCTGGGCGAGCGACTTTCTATAGCCACTACCTCATCACGCCAATCGGCTAATTTGCCAGCCGTTAATATCTGACCTTGATCATCGAGCATATCGGCCTGCAAAGCGCTGGATAAACGACGTGCGGTATCGATCATCAAGTCATAGGCAACTAGGCATTTATAGCCGGGTAAGCCGAGAAATAAGCTCACGCCAGGCACGTTGTCACGCGACAAGGTGTCGATGTCGAAAGTGCCAGGCTCCATGGCTTGTGCGAGGCTAAACAAGATCGCGCCCTGACCTGTCGGATGTTCATGGCGGTGAAAAATAGCCATGTCGCCGTAACGCAGGCCATATTGCAGCAAATGCTCGAGCAATAATCGTCCGGGAATGCCATCTTCACGCGCCATGACATGAATAGAGATGACGCGGTCAAAGGCGAGCTCTGATTCGTCGATACCACCAAGTGAAGGTGAGTCATCCGCTGCTTCTGGAAATAAATCGTCTTGAGTTAGCGCGGCAACTGGCGGCTCTTCGTTTTCGATGATTGCAGCTGCAGGCCCAGTGCCGTCTTGAAAGCCAGGGTAAAAAGTAAGCGCTTCAGCTTCCGTTGGCTCTTCTGACACGGGCTTAGCCTCAGTAACCGCAGCCTCAACTTCGCTACTAACTGGCTCGGCCATCGGCTCAAGCACTACCTCAGGCGCTGCTTTAACCACAGCCTCTGCCACCGCGGGTGCTCTATCGATAGTCGGCTCAATGCGAGATTGCTCAGCAGCTAATGCCGCCGCCGCGGCTTGCTCACGCGCACGCACGCGAACTTCGCCAACGATCTCATTACGCTCGATAGGTGTGTTATCGAGACGCTCCGGCGACACGCGCTCAATGCGCAAACTTAAGCGATTGGCTCGCTTGCGCCAAAAAAAGATAATAACTGCGACCACTAATGCAGCTATTAGATATTGAACCCATTGTGTATTCATAGTGGCACTCATGTTGATTTGGTTCGTCGAAATGCTGGCTTATTGATTCGCCAACGCGGCGGCTTCATCCACATTGACCGAGACTAATCGCGATACGCCCGGCTCTTGCATCGTGACACCCATTAGCTGCGTGGCCATTTCCATGGCAATTTTATTGTGCGTAATATAAATGAACTGGACCTGCTGTGACATCTCTTCTACTAATCTAGCAAAACGAGCCACGTTAGCGTCATCCAGCGGCGCATCGACCTCATCCAATAAACAGAATGGCGCCGGGTTGAGCTGGAAGATCGAAAACACCAACGACAACGCCGTTAGTGCTTTTTCACCACCCGAGAGCAGGTGAATTGTCGAGTTCTTCTTGCCTGGTGGGCGCGCCATAATTGTCACGCCGGCCTCGAGCAAATCATCGTCAGTCAGTGCTAAATAGGCACTGCCGCCGCCAAAGACTTTCGGAAACAGCGCCTGCAAGCCAATGTTGACCTTCTCAAAGGTCTCCTTAAACAAGGCGCGAGTTTCCTTATCAATTTTGCGGATGGCATTTTCCAATGTCTCTAGCGCTTCCATTAGATCGGCATCTTGCTGATCTAAGTAGGTTTTTCGCTCAGATGAACTGGTAAACTCATCAATTGCTGCCAAGTTAATAGCACCCAATCGCGAGATGCGCAGACCCACGCGCTCCAATGACAACTGCCACTCTTGCTCGCTCGCCTGAGCTGGCAACTGTTCGAGCATTTGCGCTAAGTCGCCCTGAGCTTCCTTCAATAAATCCGCCTGAGCATCGCGGCGAGTAGCGATGTTTTGCCACTCCATGCGCAGGCTATTGAGGCTGTCACGAACAATTTGCTGCTGTTGATCGGCGCGGGCACGGCCAGCCTCAGCATCGCGTAACTGTGTTTGCAAGGCCTCAACTTGGTCACGAAGTTGCGCTAACTGCGCCTCGGTTTCCAAATGCTGCTCGAGTAAAGCCTCAAGCATTTGCGGGTCTTCCGAAGCCGCTTGGTTAATGCCTAACAGTTGCTCAGCCAAACTTTCGCGGCGTTCGCGCAGCTCATCGACTTGTGAACTCACACGCTCAAGGCCGGCGCGCAAGCCTTGGCAGCGTGCGGTAAGGGTTTGTGTCGCCAGCGCACTGCGGTGCAGGCCATCGCGCTTATCGCGCTGCATTTGCCGAGCCTGCTCAACCCGATCGCGCAAACCTTCACGCTGGCTTAGTAAAACTTCGCGCTGATGCGTGTCATTGCTCATCAGATCGATGGCTTCTTGCAGGCTTAATCTGGCCTCAGCTAAATACTCATGGTCGATCTGCGTTTGCCGGCTGACCTCATCAATTTCTTGCAAAATGCGGTCACGACGAGCAATGAACTGCTCTAGCCGTACTTGTCGCGCGCCAATTTGCCCCTGCGTATCGCTGACTTGTCGATAGCGTGCCGTGACATCGCGCTGCTGTTGCTCGCGATTGACCTCGGCATCACGCAATGACTCTCGTAACTGCTGCTGTTCGCTTTGCGCGGCATCAAGCTCAGCACTTAATAGCTCGCGCTGCTCTGCCAATTCACCCAATTCACGCCGGCGCGCTAACTCACCGGCGCTGGCATCTTGCGCCTGCGTTTGCACGCGCAGCCAATGCTGGCCCAACCACAGGCCATCCTGCGTGATCAACGAACTTGTAGCAGCCAACTGATGGCGTTGTGCCAAGGCATGCGGCAGCGATTCAGCTGTCAGCACCTGACTCAAGGCCTGCTGCAACCAATGCGGAGCCCCTGTGACCTGCGCTGCCAATGTGCCTTCAGTAGTTAGCGCTGCGCCATTCGAGGCCTCAGCAACCGACAATACACCTTGCGGCAAGTCATTAAGCTGATCGGCCAGATGATCTAATGAACCCACCGACACCGTGTGTAATTGCGCACCCAAGACAGTCTCAATCGCCCGCTCCCAACCCGGCGTTACCCGCAGCGCGTGAGCAATTGGTGTGGTATCGATTTGATGTGCTTGCAGCCACGAGTTAACGCCGCGCTGGCCTTTTTCAGCCGCCTCTTGCAGCGCCAATAACGCCGATTCACGCCCCGAGAGTGCCTGCAAGGCTTGGCGCTTGGCATCTAGTCGTGTACCGGCATCGCCTAAGGCCACACGTTGCGACTGCAAAGATTCGACAGTGTCATCGAGGCGCTGCTGCGCTTCATCGGCCATGAGCTGATGCTCTGCGGCCTGCTCATTGAGCTCATCGAGCTCCGCCTGCAAAGTGCCACCAGATAAGCCCGCTTGCTCAGCTTCCAGTCGCCCTAAGCGCTCTTGGCTGCGGCGCAAGGCCTGCTCTTGATGGGCAATGCGTGATTGCTCAACTTCAGCGCGTTGGCGTGGTGCTTGTGATTGCTGCTGAAATTGCTCCCAGCTCTGCTGCCATTCGTTCAGCGTCAGCTCAGCTTCAGCAACTTGCTCATTGGCGGCCTCCGCTTCCGCTTCCAATAGGTCCTGCTGCGGCGATAGCTCCATGAGCTCCGACTCGGCTAGCGTTAACGCTTCGCGGTCAGTCGCCAATAGTTGCTGAGCTTGCTCACGCTGCTGCTCAACACTGTTTATTGAGGCGTTAATTTCGCTGATGCGCTCGAGCTGATAGCGCTGGGATTGCTGCAAACGTGCTATGTCGCTGCCGAGTTGGTAATACTGACTTTGCACGCGATTAAACTCATCGCTAACGCTAAATTGCAGCTCACGATCTCGCGTAATCGCAGTTTCAAACTCACGCACGCTGGCGGTTGCTGCTTCCAAGCGCGTTTCTAACTCGCGAATCTGTGCTTCTTGCTGCGTGACTTGGCTCTCAAGGCCACGCCAGCGCAAGGCATAAAGTTGGTCGCGGAGCAGGCGCTCTTCTTCCTTTAATTCTTTATAACGCTCGGCATCACGCGCTTGCTTTTCCAAATGCGACAGCTGCTTGCCCAACTCATCGCGAATATCGCTGAGGCGCGATAGGTTCTCGCGAGTGTGACGCATACGATTTTCAGTTTCGCGGCGACGCTCTTTGTACTTCGAGATGCCCGCGGCCTCTTCGATATACACGCGCAACTCTTCCGGCTTCGACTCGATTAATCGCGAAATCATGCCCTGCTCGATGATCGCGTAGGAGCGTGGTCCCAAGCCTGTGCCCAGGAAGATGTCGGTGATGTCTTTACGGCGGCAGCGCGTGCCATTGAGGAAGTAATCTGAGCGCGCCTCACGGGTAACTACGCGCTTGATGGAGATTTCGGCGTATTGCGCATATTCGCCGCCGAGGGATTTATCGGCGTTATCGAAAATTAGCTCAATAGATGCTTGGCCTACGGGTTTGCGCACGCTAGAGCCATTAAAAATGACGTCAGTCATCGACTCGCCGCGCAACTGTTTAGCTGAGCTTTCACCCATTACCCAGCGCACCGCATCAATAATATTGGATTTGCCGCAGCCATTGGGCCCAACAACCGCAGATAGGTTGGTCGGGAAATGCGCGCTCGTCGGGTCAACAAACGATTTAAAGCCCGCCAGCTTGATGGTTTTCAGACGCATAAAATATTCCTAGCGGCGGTGACGACGAGCCCAAGCCATTTCAATTTGTTTAACACGAAGCAAAGATTCCAACACTAAATTACGCTGATGTAGCAAATATTCTTCTAACAACTCTACAGCCCTATCGCTCTGGCGCAGCATGATGGCGTCGAGCAGGCCCTTTAAAAAGCCAAAAGCCTCTTCCATTTCGCGGCGACTAACCTGCAAGGCTAAATAAGCCGCACGCCGTGCGCTTGGCTGCAAGTCAGCCAAGATAGCATCGAGGTAGGGATTTCCGGCAAATGGTTGCGCCAAGCGCAGCAACTCATAGCCACGCTCATAGAAACGCTCAATATCTTGTGTGCTAAGCGCCTCCTCCATTTCCGCTAATGCGGTCATAAAAGGTGGCAAATCGGCTTGATGCCAAAGCATGGATATGCGCCGCACAATCAAGCTGTAATGCAGAATCAGCAGCTCATAGAGACTTTTCAAAGATGCGGGGCTGAGCTCCGTCACCACCGCGCCACGACGCGGGAAGATAGTAATCAGATGGCGGCGCTGCAAAATTAAAAGAGCTTCACGAACTGCGCCACGACTGACATCCAGCTCGCCGGCAATGCGCATTTCCTGAATACGCTCACCTTCCACCAACTCACCAGAGATGATGAGCTCGCCAACATGATGGGCAATTTGTTCAGCTAGGCTGTCGTTGGCTCGAAAGCTCATGTATGTCTCTATTGATGTCCGCCAACGGCGCATTTACTGTGGCACTATGCTAGCACAGGCAGGGATTAGCTCCAGCACACTGTCGATTGTCCGACAAGCAGCAAATTCAGCAGCAATACTGATACATAGACTCAGTAAATCTCAATTTAATTATATAAAGTAGCCTGTTAGAGTGCGCACTGACTAAAATGGTGAGTGTGCTATGTACCGCTATGATGCTTATGATCAACGCATTGTCGATGATCGCGTGGCCCAATTTAAAGATCAAACTGAGCGCTATTTAGCTGGCGACTTAAGCGAGGATCAATTCCGCCCTCTGCGTTTGCAAAATGGCCTATATATCCAACGTTATGCGCCAATGCTGCGTATCGCGGTGCCTTACGGCATGCTGTCATCAGACAAATTTCGCAAAATCGCCGATATCACACGCCGCTATGACCGTGGCTATGCCCATGTCAGCACTCGGCAAAATATCCAGCTGAACTGGCCAAAGCTTGAAGATGTGCCGACCATTCTTGGCGAATTAGCCACGGTTGAGATGCATGCGATCCAAACCAGCGGCAACTGCATTCGTAACACCACGACGGATCAATTTGCTGGCGTCGCTGCTGGTGAGGTTGAAGATCCACGGCCAACTTGCGAATTAATTCGCCAATGGTCAACATTTCACCCTGAGTTCGCCTTTCTGCCGCGCAAATTTAAAGTCGCAGTGAACGCCCTGCCCGAGATCGATCGCGCCGCCACACAGGTGCACGACATCGGTGTTTATATTGTTCGCAATAACGCTGGCGAAATTGGCTACCGCATTTTAGTTGGTGGCGGCTTGGGTCGTACTCCAATCATCGGCGCCATCATCCGCGAGTTTTTACCGCGCGAAGACTTAATTGCCTATTTGGATGCGGTTTTGCGCGTCTACAACTTGCATGGCCGTCGCGATAATAAATTCAAAGCACGCATCAAAATCTTAGTAAAAGCGCTCTCGCCTGAAGTTTTCGCTCAGCAAGTCGAAGCTGAGTTTGCGCATCTGCAAGGTGGAGCTTTGACGGTACCTGAGACTGAATTTGCACGCCTAGCCAGCTTTTTCACCGAGCCTGACTATGTCGCATACAGCGGTGATAGCGCTGACTATTTGAAAGCACGTCAAGAAAACTCAGTGTTTGATAACTGGGCGCACCGCAACGTCAGCGCCCACAAAATTCCGGGCTATGCCATTGTTACGTTGTCGCTTAAACGCACTGGCGTTGCTCCAGGCGATATGACTGCCGAGCAAATGGATGGTATTGCTGATTTAGCTGAGCGTTATAGCTTTGCGGAAATTCGCACCACCCACGAACAAAACGTAGTGCTTGCTGATGTCGCGCAAGATGATCTGCTTGAACTCTACGGCGAATTGAAAAAGCTCGGCTTTGATACTGCCAATATCGGCTTCTTAACCGACATTATTTGCTGCCCAGGTGGTGACTTCTGCTCACTAGCTAATGCCAAATCACTTCCTATTGCCGATGCGATCCAGCGCCGCTTCGACGACCTCGATGCGGTATATGACATTGGCCCATTGAACCTGAACATTTCCGGCTGCATGAATGCTTGCGGTCACCACCACGTTGGCCACATTGGCATCTTGGGTGTCGATAAAAAAGGCAGTGAGTTCTACCAAGTCTCACTAGGTGGCAACCAAGGCCATGATGCCAGCCTCGGCAATATCTTAGGCCCATCATTCAGCGCCGAAGCGATGCCCGATGTCGTTGAAGAAATCATCAACACCTATCTCGACATGCGCACAGAAGGCGAAAGCTTTTTGGCCATGTATCGCCGTGTCGGCATTGCCGTATTCAAGGAGCGCGTTTATGCCAACGCTGATTAAGCACGGGAAAATAAGCCCCGACAACTATGTTGAAATCATTGCCGATGAAGCTGGTCTGGTTTTACCCGAAGGCGATATTTTATTGTCGCTGAACTGCTTCAATACTCATCGCGCTGAAGTACTAGCTCATGCCGGTCGTATAGGTGTGATTTTAGCGCCCGATGAGTTTGCCGAAAGCATTGCCGATGTGGTCTCGCAGCTCGACCTCGTGGCCATTCGCTTCCCAAGCTTTGCCGATGGTCGAGGCTACTCCACGGCGTATTTGCTGCGTACACGCTATGGCTTCCGCGGCGAGTTACGCGCTATTGGCGACGTTTTTAAAGACACGCTGTTTTATCAGCAACGCGTGGGTTTCGATGCCTTTGTTTTGGCTAGTGATGCCGCTGCTGAAGTCGCTCTCCCCGGCCTGAATACTTTCTCCGAGGTGTATCACGGCTCTGCAGATAATGAGAAACCGCTGTTTTTACGCCGTAACGCATAGCGTTAAGCGTATTAGTCAGCCATAAAAAATGCCCCAGTTACGGGGCATTTTTTATGCTTTAGATTTAGCTTTTCGATGATTTAAAAAACAATCTAAAACCAAAGTACGTCATCGCCACCAAGCTTAAGCTGCTGAGCAGCAACATGAGCTGGCCTGACCAACCCCAGTATTGTCCTGTATGCAGCATCTTCCAGGACAAGGTGAGCTGCTCGCCCATGGGCTTTTGCGCAAATAGCTTGTGCTCAATACGCTGGCCTTTAGCATTAAAGCGAATATCATTTTTCTCGCGAATATGCGCTGCGTCAGGCAGCCAATACGCTACTGCAACATCAGCATCTTTAGGCGTAAATACGGCCTCATCAAAGGCGCCGACATCACGAACAAAGGCTGGCCATGCGGGGCTCATCAAGCGCTGAAAGCTTGCTGCATCGAAAAGTGCCGGCGCTGTCTTTGCAGGTTTTGGCTTGTACTCAACTGACAAGGCGCTGTAAATCGCTTTTTTATACGGCTCATAAGACCACGATAGACCCGTAGATGCCGAAAAAACAAAGAGTAATGCCGCCCATGTACCCAACACTCCATGCCACTGGAAAGCATGAGCGCGGCCCTTTAAACCACGGCGTGCGAGAAACCAGCCACTCAGCTTAGGTGGTCGTCGTTTCCAGCGTAAATACGAGCCACCAATGACCATGCCTAAGAGCAAAATAGCCGAAATGCCGGTGATATTTGAGCCGAAATCGCCTAAGAGCAGCTCACGGTGTAAATGCTCGACGGTCTCAAAAAACTCTTCGCCACGAACAGCTGGTAGCAATTCGCCGGTACTGGGGTGGAAATAGTGAACGCTAGGCTTCTGATCAGCGCTCAAAGCTACTAAGGCTAGCGCTGGAGCTTGATCCTGGCCGGCCACCGTAACGTTAGCCCACTGCGCCTGCGGGTATTTTGCCGTTACCGCAGAGATAAGCTCGACGGGGCTTAGGCGAGCGCCTTCGGCACTGACCATTAAGGTTTCGGCATTGATGGTGCGAAGAATTTGCGGTTGAAACGCCATTAGCGAGCCAGTGAAGGCGACTAAGGCCATGACTAGACCAGCAGTGATTCCGATCCAACCGTGAAAACGTTTAATTACAGCGTGCATCATGAGTCCTAATTAGGTAATTCGGTGACAAAGCCAACTTTCGCCAAGCCCGCATCTGCACTGGCGGAAAGCACTTGTGCAAGAGCCTCATAGGGCGTGGTTTTATCGGCGCGCAAGTGTACTTCAGTATCTTTTGCAAACGTGCCAAGTAAAGCTGGAAGTTCAGCTATGGTGACTTCTTTGCCATTGACCATCACGGCGCCTGCCGCAGTCATCGCAACATCCACAGGCTTCGCGGGCGTCACCAATGGTTGCGAGCTAGCTTGCGGCAAGTTCACCTTCACAGCATGCGACATAAGCGGCGCAGTAATCATAAAAATGATCAATAAAACCAGCATCACGTCAATAAATGGCACCATATTGATCTCGGCATTCGCCTCAATCTCATCGCCTTGTTCAAATGAGCCAAATGCCATTAGGAGGCCTCGTTGGTCTTTTTAAATGGGGTAACGCGTTTCACTTCAGCAGGCATGGAGTTGCAGACTAGGCCTGTTGAAAGGAACGCAAAGACATCGTGTGCGAATGAGTTGAGCTGAACCATAGTGTTGCGGTTGAGACGAACAAAAACGTTGTAGGCCACGGCGCTTGGGATCGCCACGGCTAGACCTAAGCCGGTCATGATCAGTGCCTCACCAATTGGGCCTGCCACTTTATCCAGGCCGCTTTGGCCGGACATGCCAATGACCATTAGCGCATGATAAATACCCCAGACTGTGCCAAATAGGCCAACAAATGGCGCGCTTGAAGCGACCGTTGCCAGAAAAGTTAAGCCGCCCTCTAGGCGAGCTTTATCTTGATCGATGGCGCGTTTGAGTGAGCGCGTGAGGAAGTCTTCGGCGCTGCCGGCTTCGATCAGCGAATTACCATTGCGCGAACGATGCTGCTCAATAGCAGTAAAGCCGTGATGCACTAAATGAGAAAATGGATCGCTGATGCCAGTGCTACGAATGCGCTGAGCGACAGCCTCTAAGTTAGGCGCGGCCCAAAAAGTATGTAAAAACTCACGCGATAGCTTGCTAGTCTGCGAGTAGCGCCAGCCTTTGATGGCGATGTAATACCAGCTACCGACCGACATAATCAGCAGTGTTGCAAGAATGAACAAGGCGACGGCATCGGCCTGTTGGATAAAGTTAGTAAAACCCATGAGTAACTCCGGTTAACGGGTTAATTTAAAATTCAGTGGCACCAAAACCCATTCAGTAATGGCTTGGTCACCTTGTTTTGCTGGCACGAAACGCCAGCGCTTCACCGCAGCGAGAGCGGCTTCATCTAAGCGTGGAAATAGACTGCTTTCAGCAATCGTGATGTTTTTTGGCAGGCCATCGGCGCCGACTTGAACGCGCAGCATGACGCGGCCGGTTTCGCCATTACGACGAGATAACGCCGGATAGCTCGGCGTTGGATTATTTAAATACGCTGCATCAAATCGTGGCGGTACCACGGCAGGCGCAAGTGCCGGCTCCTCTTTAATCGGCTTAGGTGGCGTTTCCACTGGCGTTGGCTGCTCAACGACCACAGGTTTTGGCTCTGGCTTCGGTGCCGCAATTGGCTCGGGGCTCACGACACGCTTTACTACTGGCTTAGGCGGCTGTTTTTGCACGGGCGTTGGCTTTGGCGGCGTTGGCGTCGGCTTGACTGGCGCCTCCACTGGCGGGCTGGCACGCAGCATTTGGATCGATAGAACATCGATAACCGGCGGCGTACTAGTCGATCGCCATTGAAATACGGCTAGCAACACCAGTACATGCAGACCAATGACCAATAGCAATGATAAAGACTCGGGCTGGCGCAGGGTCTGCCATGGTGATGCATGCGTGTGTGAGGCTGAATTCATGGGCGCGATAATAGTGAGATTTGTGGAACGAATCAATCAAATGAGAATCAATATCGTTAATTAAGTGATTGCCCATTGCCGTAGCAGGTTGTTGTAGACGCCAGTGAGTTGGCGATGCTCTGCCCTCGCCTCGGCTAATTGCTGCAGACGCTGAATGCTTTGATCTAGATCAAAGAGCAATTCGCGCTGAGTATCGGCGGCCACCAAACTTTGTATCCAGCAGATAGCAGCGACGCGTTCACCCGCCGTTACTGGCTCGACCTGATGCCATCGGCTCGTGGCATACAGCACTAGCGAGCCCGCTGGCAGCTTTACTTCTTGCACGCCAAAGCCAGTATCAATGCTGAGCTCACCACCGCTGTAGCTATCGGGGTCACTGAGAAATAATGTCGCGGATAAGTCGCTGCGAAACAGGCCTTTGCCATCGTCGCTGGCCATGATGGCGCTATCGATGTGCAGACCGTAATGGCCATTATTGCGATAGCGATTAAAGCGTGGCCGTAAAATACTCTGCGGCAAAGCAGCTGAAATAAACAAAGGATGCTGGCTTAAGCGCTGGCGCAACTTATCGGCTAAAGCCTGGCCAAGCTCGCATTGACTAGTCACCTGCTCATTTTGCTTAACACTTTGCGAAACGCTGCCAGCCGTTACTAGACCGTCCTGCCATTGCGCCCTCGTTAAGGCTTCGCGGTAAGCGGCAACTTCAGAGGCATCGAGTAGATCGGAAATCATCAGCATAGATGGCTCGGGCTAAATAATGTGTGTGGGCCGATGTCGTTGATGTGCAGACAACCGGCCTGCGCCATGGTGATCTCTAGCTCATCGCGAAGTGTGCGCAAGAGATGCGCAACGCCTAGCGCTCCGGCGGTGGCTAAAGCATAAATATAGGGACGGCCAATCATCACGGCGTTGGCGCCTAGGGCGATGGCCTTGAATACGTCGGTACCGCTGCGCACGCCACTATCGAGCAAAAGCGTGAAGTCTGGGCCGACCGCTTGGCGTATCGCCGGTAGCGCATCGAGACTGGCCATACCGCCATCGAGCGCACGTCCGCCGTGGGTGGAAACGATAATGCCGGCTACGCCTAAGCTCTGTAGTCGTATGGCGTCATCTGGATGTGTTACGCCTTTTACTAGCACTGGCAGCGTGGTCGATTTCAGCAACCATGCTAGGTCTTCCCAAGTGGGTGCATCGGCCATATAGCCTTGAAAAACGGTGCTGTCGTCGCGGCTAATAGCACGCGCTGGGCCGTCATCGATATCCTTTAGATTTACCGCATTCAGATGCGCTGGCAGTGTAAATCCTAGGCGCTGCGAACTACGACGCACGCCATGTACAGGTACATCCAGTGTGACAACAATGGCGCCGTAACCTGCTGCCTCAGCTCGTCTCACCAAGCTTAGCGTAGCGTTTTTTGATGCTTGGAAATAAAGCTGAAACCATCGCGGCGCTTGGGTTTGCGCAGCTACCTCTTCTAAGCGGGTAGATGACAAGGTGCTTAACACCAGTCCCGCCTCAAGGGCATTTGCCGCTTGCGCACTGGCAAGCTCGGCATCGGCATGGAATAAGCCCTGATGCGCCACTGGTGCGAGTAAAAATGGATGTCGGAAGCGCTGGCCACAAAGCATTAGCTCAGTAGAACCATGATCACCTGCGACGAGAATTCGGTTGTAGATAGCATGCCGCTCAAAGGCGCGGCGATTGGCTCTTAAGGTGGTATCGGCCACGCTGCCTTCACTCAGATGAGCAAAGACAGCCGGTGACATATTGCGCTCCGCCCATCGCTCATAATCCTCTGCACAAACAATATCAGCAGGAATTTGCGTTAGCGGTGATGGGCTTTGAGGCATAGTTTAGAACTTGTAGTTTAGTGTCAGTTGCGCGTTGCGCTTGTCGCCAATATAGGTGAACGCACCACTACGATATGCTGCTAAGTAGTAATCTTTGTCGGTCACATTATTGACGTTTACTCGCGCACTCAGCTGCTTGCTGAAGCGATACTCAGCGAAGGCGTCAAATACAGTGTATGACGGCACAGCATAAGCATAGTTTGTTGCTGTGTCAGGCTGGCCAGCAAACATTTGGCTTTGATACGTTGCACCGCCACCGAAGGCAAATTTATCTGTTGCTTGATATTTCAGCTGTAAATTACCACTACGCTTGGCGAAGTTTGCGAGTTGGGCGCCCTCATTCGCTGCAGTAAATGACTCCAATACTTCTGAGTTCATAATGGCTAAACCAAATTGGCCACTCAACTTAGGAGTGATGTTACCGACAACTGAAAATTCAACGCCTTGAACTTGGTTTTTACCAGTGTTGAGTGTGCCCGTTGTTGCGTAACTATTGGCCGAATCACCCTCCTGTACATCCGACTTAATGGTTCGGAACAAAGCAGCTGTCATCAAGAGTTTGTCTTGCAATACCTGCCATTTTGTACCGACCTCATAACTCACAGTCGATTCAGGCTTACTATCGGCGACTTGCTGCGGCGTACCGCAGAGACCGCCATAACCACAGCTACCGCCTACATCAGATTCGCCACCATTAATATCGCTTGATGTGCTAACTGACGCATAGACATTGGCCTTTGGTGTGATTTTATAAGTTACGCCAGCATGACCATTTAAGAAGCCATCTGAGTAGTCATAAACTGTTTTTGCTGTCGAACCAACGGTATTGGTGTAGTCGAAATAGTCGTAGCGAAGGCCTGCAAAGCCAGTCCATTTGTCATTGAAGTCAACGGTATCCATGGCCGTCAATGAGCTGGTGCGGATGTGATATTCAGAGTCCAAACCATTCTTAGTGAGCGTGCGCCCTAACAAGGTATTTAAGTTCGGTGCTTTTACGCCAGTCACACCATCATAAATGCAATAGCCGGGCGATGTACCGCCGCCACGAGACGTAACCGTGCAGTTAGATGTCCCCGTGTTTGTAGCTGAAAAAGTGCCGTTATCAACTTTCTCATCATTAACTTCTAAGCCAAATACAAACTGGTGGTCTAATTGGCCTAAGCGCTTATTCCAGAACACATCTGTGCGATTAACCCAGTAGTTAACCTCTTGGTAGCCCTGGTGAGTAGATAAAGAGACTGTCGGATTTAGTGTGACTGCATCTGTAGTTCCACGCCCACCCGTTGCCACATAGCTATTACTCGTGCGGCCAATACGCGTAGCATTCTGCATTCGTAGGGCATTATTAAAGCGATAGTTCAACTTGAATGTCGCCGTATCAACATCGGTATCTAAGTGATCACTGCCAAGCTGTAGGTATACAGGGATATTTTTAACTGGCTTACCAGTAGTCTGGTCAATATAGGTCCCCAAATCAGGCACATCTTTCGCTTCGAGATGGTAGTAATCAGCTGAAACACTTAGAGCATCGGTAGCTTGAAAAGCGCCAGACAATAGCAAACCACGACGGCTTTTCTCAGCTGGAGCACGATCAGGTACAGACTCTGATGCGTCCAGCAAGTTTAAGCGCACAGAGGCACGGTCATTGATGACTTTATTAGTATCAATACCCATACGGTGGAAATCGTCAGTACCAACGCCCAACTCCAACTTAGTGAAGTCTTTGTCGGTGTTGGGCTGCTTAGTGATGCTGTTGACTGCGCCACCGGTAGAGCCACGGCCGGCAAATGTTGAGCTTGGGCCTTTGGTAATTTCAACTTGCTCAACGGCGAAGCTTTCACGCGTGGTCATGCCGGGGTCGCGTAAGCCATCAATAAAGACATCGCTGCGAGCTTCATGGCCGCGAATGATGTAGCGATCACCGAAGGCGTTACCGTTTTCGCCAGTGCCTATGGTCACGCCCGGTTGCGCCGCCAAAATATCGCGCAAATCAGTTTTGCCAGACTCTTCAATGGCTTTTTGAGTAATCACCGAAATGGTGTGTGGGGTTTCAGCAAGCTCTTTCACGCGGCGTTGATCGCCAGAAATTTTTGCCTTATATGGCGCGCCTTCTTCACTGTATGGGTTGGTGTCTTCGATTTGCGCTTGCACCTCCACCGTTGCCAGAGTTTTGCTTGCTGACTCGGCATGAGCAACTGGTGCGGCAATTGCCAAGCCCATGGCTAATGCCATTGCTGATGCGTGGGTTGCGCTGATTGGTGCTGGCGTGTGGAATGAGCGTGGGACTTTTACTGAAGAAGGCGTGTCTTTCATCGAGCATCTCGCGTAATGGAAAAGGTGTTAGCAACTCGTTGTTGATAACCATTCTCATTACTTTAAATGCGCGAAACGTTTCCGTCAATGCAAATACGAATTGATTTCATTAAGGTTTACATGAAAGCCAATAAAAAAGCCCCTGCCAGAAAACTGAGAGGGGCTTTTTGCCTAGCTCAGCTAAGCATCAGCCAGGTATACGCACCCAGCCTTCCATCAAGATACGTGCGCTACGGCTCATGATGGCTTTCGTCACAGTCCATTGGCCATCGACCAATGCAGCGGCGGCACCAACCTTCAATGTGCCAGATGGATGGCCAAAGCGCACCGACTCAAGCGCCTTGCCACCGGCGGCCAAGTTCACCAAGGTGCCCGGAATAGCCGCAGCAGTGCCAATCGCCACTGCTGCCGTGCCCATCATGGCGTGATGCAACTTGCCCATAGACAGCGCGCGTACTAGCAAATCGATATCTTTCGCCGCAATAGTTTTACCGCTAGACGAGACATAGTCTGTCGGCGGCGCAACAAAGGCGACTTTAGGCGTGTGCTGGCGCGTCGCTGCTTCTGCTGGGGTTTTGATCAAGCCCATGCGTAAGGCACCTGCAATGCGAATAGCTTCCAAGCGCGCCAGTGCAGCGGGATTGCTATTGATAGCTTCGCGCAACTCAGTGCCGGTGTAGCCAATATCAGCGGCATTAACAAATACCGTTGGAATACCAGCCGAGATCATCGTTGCCTTTAGCTTGCCGCCGGCGACCACATCTTCTGGCACATCAAGTTCATCCACCAGATTGCCGGTGGGAAACATTGAGCTATCCTCGCCGTCATCATCGGATGGATTCATGAACTCCAGCACGATTTCCGCAGCCGGAAAAGTCACGCCATCGAGCTCGAAATCGCCAGTCTCTTGCACTTGGCCATTACTTACCGGCACATGAGCAATGATGGTTTTGTGGATATTCGCCTGCCAAATGCGTACTACGCAGATGCCATTTTCTGGAATGCGTGCAGGATCAACCAAGCCAGCATGCAAGGCGAAAGCACCGGCAGCTGTCGATAAATTACCGCAGTTGCCGCTCCAGTCGACAAAGGCTTTATCAATGGAGACTTGGCCATAGAGGTAATCCACATCGTGCTCAGGCTGCGAGCTTTTCGACAAAATCACGCATTTGCTGGTGCTAGAAGTCGCGCCGCCCATGCCGTCAATATGCGCGGCATAGGGGTCAGGACTGCCAATCACGCGCATAAAGAGCTGATTACGAGGCTCACCTGCTACCTGACAATTCGCTGGCAAATCCTGCAGGCGAAAAAACACGCCTTTAGATGTGCCGCCACGAATATAGGTGGCCGGGACTTTTATTTGAGGAGCCGCGCTCATGCCGTAGTGGCCTTTAAGAAGTCTTTGGCAAAGCGCTGCAACACGCCGCCGGCTTCATAAACCAAGGCTTCATCATCGGAATCTAAGCGGCAAGTCATCGGCACGCGCACGACTTCGCCTGAGCGACGGTTAACGATCAAGGTCATTTCCGCGCCAGGTGAGCAATCGCCTTCGACATCGAAAGTTTCAGTGCCATCAATGCCTAGCGTGATGCGTGTAGTGCCGGCCTTGAACTCCAATGGCAATACGCCCATGCCGAGCAAGTTGGTGCGGTGAATACGCTCAAAACCTTCAGCGGCAATCACTTCCACGCCTGCCAAACGCACGCCCTTAGCTGCCCAATCGCGTGATGAACCTTGGCCGTAATCGGCACCAGCAACAATGATCAGCGGCTGCTTGCGCTCCATATAAGTCTCAATGGCTTCCCACATGCGCACTACCTTGCCTTCTGGTTCGATACGCGCCAATGATCCCTTCTTCACCTTGCCATCGACCACTGCCATTTCATTCATGAGCTGCGGGTTAGCAAAGGTCGCGCGCTGAGCCGTTAGATGGTCGCCGCGGTGTGTGGCATAGCTGTTGAAGTCTTCTTCTGGCACACCCATTTTGTGCAGGTATTCGCCAGCGGCTGAGTCCATCATGATCGCATTGGATGGCGATAAGTGATCGGTGGTGATGTTGTCTGGCAATACCGCCAACGCGCGCATACCTTTCATGGTGCGCTCACCGGCCAATGCGCCTTCCCAATACGGCGGACGGCGAATATAGGTGCTCATTTCGCGCCAGTCGTAAAGCGGTGATTTTGCGCGCTCGCTGTCTTTTTTCTCAAACATCGGGATGTAGATTTCGTTGAACTGCGACGGTTTCACCGACTTCGCGACAATGGCATCGATCTCTTCATCAGATGGCCAAATATCATGTAGACGAATCTCTTTACCATCGGCTATGCCCAGTACATCTTTCTCGATGTCAAAACGCACGGTACCAGCAATCGCGTAGGCAACGACCAAAGGTGGTGAAGCCAAAAATGCCTGCTTAGCATAGGGATGAATACGGCCGTCGAAGTTGCGGTTGCCCGACAATACGGCGGTGGCATAGAGATCACGATCAATGATTTCTTGCTGAATCACAGGGTCTAGTGCACCCGACATGCCATTACAAGTAGTACAGGCGAACGCGACAATGCCGAAGCCCAGCGACTCAAGATCTTCCAACAAATTGGCGTCTTTCAAGTACAACTCAACCACTTTCGAGCCTGGTGCTAAGGATGATTTCACCCATGGTTTGCGTGTTAAGCCGAGCTTGCGAGCATTACGAGCAATCAAACCGGCAGCGATAACGTTGCGTGGGTTCGAGGTGTTGGTACAACTGGTAATGGCCGCGATAATTACCGCGCCATCGGGCATTTGGCCATCAGCCTCTTGCGCTTGAGCTTTGTCTAAATCAACAGCGATGCCACGTTCAGCCAAGGCCGACACAGGTAGGCGTTTGTGCGGGTTCGATGGGCCGGCCATATTGCGCACAACACTGGATAAATCGAAATGCAGCACGCGCTCATATACGGCGTTGTTTAGGCTGTCTGACCATAAGCCCGTTTGCTTGGCATAGGTTTCTACCAAGGCCACTTGCTCATCGGTACGACCAGTCAAGCGCAGATAAATAAGCGTTTGCTCATCGATAGAGAATAATGCAGCGGTTGCACCGTACTCTGGCGCCATATTAGAAATGGTCGCGCGGTCGCCAATGGTCAGGCCTGGTACGCCTTCGCCGTAGAACTCAAGATAGCCACCGACCACTTTCTGCTGGCGCAGGAACTCGGTCATCGCCAGCACAATATCAGTCGCGGTTATGCCGGGCTGACGCTTGCCAGTCAGCTCAACGCCAACCATTTCTGGCACGCGCATCATCGATGGGCGGCCGAGCATGACATTCTCAGCTTCAAGGCCACCAACACCAACAGCGATCACACCGAGCGAGTCTACGTGTGGTGTGTGCGAGTCGGTGCCAACACAAGTATCTGGAAATGCCACGCCGTCTTGGCTATGCACGACTGGCGACATTTTCTCCAAATTGATTTGGTGCATGATGCCGTTGCCGGCCGGAATCACATCGATATTATCGAAGGCAGTTTTTGTCCACTCGATAAAGTGAAAACGGTCTTCGTTGCGGCGATCTTCAATATCACGGTTTTTCTGGAATGCATCGGGGTCAGCACCACCGCTCTCGACGGCTAGCGAGTGATCAACAATCAGCTGCACTGGCACTACTGGATTCACTTTCGACGGGTCGCCGCCCTGCTCAGCAATGGCATCACGTAAGCCAGCAAGATCGACCAATGCGGTTTGGCCCAAAATGTCATGGCAGACTACGCGTGCTGGAAACCACGGAAAATCGCGGTCGCGGCGGCGCTCAATCAGCTGCACCAAACAATCAGTAATGATAGCTGGATCGGCCTTACGCACGATGTTTTCGGCGTGAATACGCGCGGTATATGGCAGGCCATCCCAAGCATTTGGCTTGATGGCGTTAACGGCGGCGCGAGCATCGAAATACTCAAGCGAAGTGCCGACTAAGGGTTTACGAAATTCATTATTCATAAGAGCTCTCTTTGTAAAATGCCCCGCCTTCTCGCGAAGGCAGGGTTTGCGTCAACTAATGAGTCAAAAAAGGCTTATTTGCGATTTTTGATAGGCACGAATTTCTGATCTTCTGGGCCTGTGTAGTTGGCGCTTGGGCGAATGATTTTGCCGTCGATGCGCTGCTCAATCACGTGAGCTGACCAGCCGCTAGTACGGGCAATCACAAACAGCGGCGTGAACATATCGGTGGGAATGCCCATCATGTGATAGCTCACAGCCGAGAACCAATCGAGGTTGGGGAACATCTTTTTCGCATCCCACATGGTCGACTCTAAACGCTCAGCGATGTCGTACATTTTCATGTTCGACTGCTCTTCGGAGAGCTCTTTCGCCACTTGCTTGATTACTTTGTTACGTGGGTCGGACACGGTATAGACCGGATGGCCAAAACCAATAACCACTTCTTTGCGCTCAACACGTGCGCGAATATCAGCTTCGGCTTCATCTGGATTGTCGTAGCGCTTTTGAATTTCAAACGCGACCTCATTGGCGCCGCCATGCTTAGGTCCACGCAATGCGCCGATGCCACCGCAGATTGCCGAGAACATATCGGAGCCAGTACCGGCAACCACACGCGAGGCGAAGGTTGAGGCGTTGAACTCATGCTCAGCATATAGAATTAGCGAGGTGTGCATGGCACGAACCCAGCTATCACGCGGCTTTTCGCCATGCAGCAAATGCAGGAAGTGGCCGCCGATGGAGTCGTCATCGGTTTCAACTTCAATGCAGTTGCCGTTGTAAGCAAAGTGGTACCAATACAGCAGCATCGAGCCCAAGCAAGCCATTAGTTTGTCGGCAATATCACGCGCGCCGGGATGGTTGTGGTCATCTTTCTCAGGCTTTACACAACCTAGTACCGACACGCCAGTGCGCATCACGTCCATGGGGTGAGCCGATGGTGGCAGCTGCTCAAGTGCTACCTTCACTGCTGCTGGCAAGCCACGCAGGGCTTTCAGCTTGGCTTTATAGCCAGCCAATTCAGCGGTGTTTGGCAGCTTGCCATGCACCAATAAGTGAGCAACTTCCTCAAACTCACTGGTGGTCGCTAAATCTAGGATGTCATAGCCACGATAGGCCAGGTCGTTGCCAGTGCGGCCAACGGTGCAGAGCGCGGTATTACCGGCAGCTGTGCCTGACAAGGCGACGGATTTTTTCGGCTTGGGTAGCGTGCTTTTAACTTCAGTCATGGTCAGTCTCCTGGGGGCTTATTTATTTTGTGAAAACAGCTGATCGATTTTGTCTTCGTAGCTGTGATAGTTGAGGAATTCATAAAGCTCTTTACGCTTTTGCATGAGGTCGAGCACATTGACCTGCGTGCCCTCTTTACGCACGGCTTCATACACGGCCAATGCCGCTTTCTGCATAGCGCGCGTGCCGGATAAGGGGTAAAGCACCATGGAAATACCCTGCTCGCCTAACTCTTGCGTGGTGTAGTACGGCGTGTCACCAAACTCAGTGATGTTGGCCAGCACTGGCACATTCACCGCATCGCAAACTTGGCGATACATGGTGATGTCGGTCATGGCTTCAGCGAAAATAGCATCGGCACCAGCTTCAACATAGGCGCTGATACGATCAATCACGCCATTCAACCCTTCTTTTTGCAGCGAGTCGGTGCGTGCCATAACGACAAATTCGCTATCGGTTTTGGCATCAACGGCAGCTTTCACGCGATCGACCATTTCGCCAATCGGCACGATTTCTTTGTTAGGGCGATGACCGCAGCGCTTTTGCGCGACTTGATCTTCAATGTGCACCGCAGCAACGCCGGCGCGGATCATCTCGGTCACGGTGCGCGAAATATTGAATGCGCCACCCCAACCTGTGTCGATGTCCACCAACAGTGGCGTGTCAGTAACGCTAGTAATACGGCGTGCGTCGATCAGCACATCTTCCAATGAAGTCAGGCCTAAGTCGGGCAAGCCATAGGAGTAGTTGGCAACGCCGGCACCAGACAAATAAATTGCCTTATAGCCAACTTGGGTCGCCATCATCGCGGCATAGGCATTGACCGTGCCCATCACCTGTAATGGTTTTTCGCTGGCAATGGCGTCGCGGAAACGACGACCTGCGCTAAGCGTGCTTGAGTTAATTGCCATTAGGCTCTCCTAGCCGGGGCATCCGGCGTGTCTGTTGTAAAATCAGTGGTGTGATTAG
>JAGPVX010000058.1 GCA_018066805.1 Paraperlucidibaca sp.
AAACACGACGAGACTTCCACCCTCGGGGCAAATATTCACAGTCGCCTGCTCAGGCGGATACAGCACCAGCTCGCCACCGCCATCACTAGGCCACGGCACATCGTTTAAATACAACACCGTAGAAACAATACGCCGCCCTGCGCCCAGCACACTCACCTCGATATGTTGGTCGGTGTGACGGCGATAAAAGCTACCTAGGTCATAAATCGCGTAATGCGCCTCAAAGTCGGCCAAGCCTAAAAAGCCCATTTCATTTAAATGTGCTTGCAGCTGCGCCATTAGCGCCAAATAAGCAGCTGCCGCCGGCCACTCCGGCTCCAGCCACGCGATACGATCACCACGCACTTTGCCCGTGACCTGATGCGTTGAGCCACGGCCGATGCCAGCGCGATATAACTCATTAGCACCATCGCGCTCCTGCAACTCGAGCTGCAATGCACGCAGTAAATCAGGCGGAATAGCATTGGCTATAACTGCCCAACCCTGTTCGAAAAGCTGCTCGCTCGCTATTCGAATTAGATCTGGCCACACCACAATCGTCTCAACGCTGTCATTAGCGGGTATCATCTGCGGTTCACTACCTGATGTTGTTGCCATGAATTATCGTCACCACTTTCACGCCGGCAATTTTGCCGATGTTATGAAGCACAGTCTGCAAATGGGCCTAATGGCGCATTTGAAAAAGAAAGAGTCGGCATTTTGCTTTATCGACACGCATGCCGGCGCCGGCGTTTACGACTTGCATGGCATGCAGGCTCAGAAAACCGGTGAATACCAACAAGGCATCGACCGCTTAGATGACCATCGCGGCGCACCAATATGGGTGGCTGAATACCTGCAAGGCGTGCTTGCCTGCCAAGCCACGGGAGCGCGTAGCAATTACCCCGGTTCGCCATGGCTAGGCCAGCGCCAATTGCGCGAGCAAGACAGCGCCATTTTTATCGATGTGCAGCACGCTGAAGTCGCCAGTTTGCGCCATTACTTCAAGAACGATTCGCGCGTGGCCGTGCACCAACGCAATGCCTATGAAGGCTTAACTGCGTTGATTCCACCAAAGGAAAAACGCGGCTTGGTGCTCATCGACCCGCCTTATGAGCTTGAGCGCGATAGCTTTCCGCAACTGGTTAAGCTCATCGTGGCTGCACATAAAAAATGGCCAACCGGCGTTTATGGCATTTGGTTCCCGATCAAGCAACGCGCATCTATCGTGAAATTTTATCGCGAGCTGATGAATAGCGGAATCAATAAAATGCTGTCATGCGAACTATTAATGCAGCCCGACGACAACGCCTTAGGCCTAAATGGCAGCGGCTTAATCGTCATTAACCCACCTTGGGGATTCTACGAAGAGGCACAGAAAACCTTGGCATGGTTAGTCGACCGTTTATCTGAGCATCCGCAGCGCTCGACCAAAGTGCGCTGGCTAGTCAATTTAGAGTAACTGCTCTAAACTCGGCACCATCACGCTGAGCGGATGACCGAGAGCACCATGATTACCAAGGAACACCTGAGCTACCAAGCTCAAAAAGCCTATGTCGCCACCATGATGAAAGTGGTTGGCGGCGGCTTAGCAGCAGCTAGCCGCGTCGATGAAACCGTGCAAAAAGAGCTCGCGGCACTGCCCGAAGGCTTCCAGGTTTGCATGACTGTCTTCCCAAGCGGCCCTAGCTTCTTTTTGCGCATCGGCAAAAATGGCCACTCCGAAGTCATTTCAGCTCCTGTCGGCAAGCCCGAACTAACCATCCGCTTCAAGCATCTCTCGCATGCCTTTTTGGTGTTTTCCTTCCAAGAAGGCACCGCGCAAGCCTTTGCCAATGACCGTATGATTGCCGATGGCAATGTCAGTCACGCCATTCGCTTAGTGCGCTGTTTGAACAAGATGGAAACCTTGATTTTGCCGCGCCTGATTGCCGAGCGCGCCGTGAAGCGTTACGACGCCGTACCGCTCACCGAAAAGATCACCAAAGCCGCACGCATTTACGGCCTAGTCGCCAAATCGCTGATTGCAGGGAACTGATATGAGCAAGCCTTACTACGAATTTTTTTGCCCCGTTAAAGTCATCGCGGGCAATGCTGCGTTAGAACACATCCCGTTTGAGCTCGATATTCTCGGCTCCAAAAACCCAATGATCATCACCGATAAAGGCGTGCGCGCAGTCGGCTTGCTTAAGCATATCGAAGGCGCACTTGCTGCAGCCGAGATCAATGTCAGCACAATTTTTGATGATGTTCCGCCAGATAGCTCAATTGAAACTGTACATGCCGCTGCCAAGGTTTATAACGACAACGGCTGCGATGCCATCATTGCCGTCGGCGGTGGCTCGGTTATCGATACCTGTAAAGCGGTCAATATTTTGGTCTCAGAAGGCGGCGATGATCTTCGCGCCTACTCCGGTGCGCATGTGCTGAAGCGTCCGTTGAAGCCTTTATTTGTGGTGCCAACGACATCTGGCACAGGCTCAGAAACTACCGCCATCGCGGTGATTTCCGACAACCAAGCCGGCGTGAAAATGCCCTTTGTGTCGTACTTCTTAATGCCCAATGCCGCCGTGCTCGACCCGCGCATGACGCTAACGCTACCGCCGCACATCACCGCGATGACCGGCATGGACGCGATGACACATGCCATTGAGGCCTACACCTGCATGGCGCATAACCCAATTAGCGACGCCTACGCCACTAGCGCCATCGCTAAAGTCAGCGCTAATCTATTGAAAGTACTGGATAACCCCAGCGACTCCGATGGCCGTCTAGAGCTCGCGCAAGCCTCAACCATGGCCGGCATCGCATTTTCCAATGCCATGGTTGGTCTCGTGCACTCATTAGGTCACTCACTGGGCGCGGCCAGTCATCTGCCGCATGGCCTGTGCATGAACTTATTCCTGCCTTATGTGCTGGAGTTTAACAAAGACAAAAATGGTGACCGCATCGCCGACTTACTACTGTCGATTGCTGGCGCTGAGGTCTACGCCAGCACACCAGCGGCACAACGCGCCGACCGTGCTATCGAAGAAATTCGTCGCATGCGTGATGAGATACATGCGCGCTGCAAGCTGCCACGCACCCTGCAAGAAACCGGCAAAGTCACGCGCGATCAGTTTGACCACATCGCTGACTTAACGCTGGATGACGGCTCGATTGTGATTAATCCGAAAGAGGTTGATCGCAAGCAAGTGTTGGCACTTCTGGAAAAAGCCTGGGGCTAAACCTCTCGCAGCAATAAAAAAGCCCAGCTCAAAACTGGGCTTTTTTTCGCCTTGAAAAACTAGCTTGGCCAATGCTTCAACCAAGGCTCACTGGCTTTAGCGACGGCCAAAAAATCGCCATTGAGTAGTGTGCTTCGGCAGTTATACAAAAAGCGCTGACCTTTCGCGTCAACCAACTCACCGCCCGCTTGCTCGAGCACGACTTGAGCGGCAGCAGTATCCCATTCGCTGGTCGGCCCAAAGCGCGGATAAGCATGAGCGCGACCCTCGGCCACGGCACAAATCTTAAATGCAGAGCCAGCAGGAATAGAGTTCACCGGCCATCCGACCGCCTGTAGCGACTGCTCAAAATGCGCTAGGCGCTCGAGGCCATGACGGCGACTAACGGTTAAGTTGAGTTTGCCATTTGAGGCCGACCAATTTGGGGCACGCGCTTGGATTGGCATCCATGCGGAGGCGGCTTTGTTTGCCGAAACGGAGCTGATGGCTTCAGCCACTGCTGTAGTCTCAATGACTGCCTCAGGCCCGACCCGAAAACTGCCCACGCCCTCTGCCGCCACATAGCTAACGCCATTTGCCGGCCCATAGACCACGCCCAACACGGCTTCATGACCAACCACCAATGCAATATTGACGCTGAACTCACCATTGCGCGCAATGAACTCTTTGGTGCCATCAAGTGGGTCAACCAACCAGTACGCAGGCCAATCTCGACGCCCTTGTAAATCTTCCGGCGATGACTCTTCAGATAGCACAGGCAGGCCCGCCAAGGCTTTATCTGGTAGTGCCTGCAGTCCCTTAACGATGCTTTCATGGGCGGCAATATCGGCAGCAGTAATCGGCGAGGAGTCGGACTTTTCTGTCACCGCCCATCGCGCCGAGTCGCTATAAATCTCCATGATGGCGCGCCCAGCATCTTCAGCAACAGCCATCACCGCAGCCAACGCATCTCGCGTTACACTATCGCGAACGCTTGCTTCGGCGATCTTTTGAAGATTATTTTTAATATCGGCTGACATGATTTGGCCTCGAAACTAATGAGCTGCTGCGCATCGCTGCGCATAAGCCACAGGATACGCGAATGACTGCTTTGCTCGACACTGCCAACACCACCATCGATTGGCAAACCATCGACACGGTAATTTTAGACATGGATGGCACCGTGCTCGACCTGCACT
>JAGPVX010000059.1 GCA_018066805.1 Paraperlucidibaca sp.
TTGCGGCTTCATCAGCACCGACCGCTAAAGCAGAGCTGCCAATAATGCTTAGCGCAGCGGCTAAGGCAAGTTTAGAAAAATTCATAATAGCTCCGTGTATTTTAGTTATTAAAAGGAGTAGCTGAGACTAGCCGCGACAAAATCGCGATCTATGCTGCTGTTGGTTATACTTTCATAGTTTTTACTTTGGCCCGTAGGCAGGTTTGTCGGCCCAGGCAGGCTGCAAGCTACAGCTCCTTGGTTTGGAGCACCGACAACTGGAGCTAATACTGTACCTACGACAGGAATCTGACTAACAGCACCTATCACTGGCAGGGCAGACTGACAGTCTGTTCCTTTCAATACTCGCCCTCCGAAGAAGTTGGTATACGACAGATCGGCGCTCCATACCTGGTTATAAACCGCGTTTACGCCCAGTGAAATTGAGTGCGAGCCCTCATTAAAAAACTGGCTCACCCCCTTCAGGTCGCCGGCATAGACAATACGTGGCAGCAAGTTCACACCTGAAAACACATTGGCATACTCCAAGCGACCAATCAGACGAACACCAAAAGATGCTTTTGTGGCATAGCCCTCATCGCCAGGCTGGGCTGAACCATTGGCAACAACAGCATTTGGATACGGGAAAGAGACATCTGCTCCCGCGACACGAACCATCCCATCTTGAGCAGATGGTAAATACACACCAGGACCGTTGAATTTAATACCATCGGGCAGGTCTTGATAAAATGCTGCTGCCTCAAACAGCGTAATTGCCTGTGTCGCGCCCAGCACATTTGGAATCGCCTTAATGGCTAAAATTTGTAGTTGATGCGCCTCAACTCGGCGATAACCACTGATTTCAGTCCCTGGAGCAGGATCATCAGGAGCACCGGCTTGGTTTGGTAAGCCCAAAGCTGCCAACGTTAATTCTGTCGTACTAATTTGCACAGGTAGATTAGGTCGATAGGAATACTCACCACTCAATGCAATACCTAATGGTCCCGGTGTACTAAAGCTAAGACCAAAGAGTTGAATATCCTCTGGATACTCAGCAAAAACTCCTGCCGTATTTGCATCTCGCAAGAAAGGCGCTGCGCCATTTTGTGGCGTCCCTGCAATCGTGCTCGCAAGTGGCAAGCGGCTATGGTAATTGATGCCATAAAAGCCGAGCTCAGTTTCACCGACTAGCCAACGCAATGCCGCACCAAACTGCCCACTGTCTTTCGCATCACGATCTGGGCCACGAGGAACCGCGGATGTATCAGCAGAGGCAGGACCAGGATTGGCAGGCCCACGATCAGGCGTACGCCCAAAGCCAGTAAATGCCTCTCGACCTCCTGGGCTAAACACATCAGTAGTACTGAAAAATGTTCCGAATGGATCAATTTCAAAGTGTTCCCATTTCAGCTGATAAAAAGCCTCAAGGGTGACGTCATCAGTGATTTGTTGTGATGCATAGACCATTGGTACTGGAATAAATGCCTCTTTCAGCTCCGAGCCTGGAACCCGCAAACGCTGAAGGTCGATCGGGTTAATGACATTGACCCCACCCTGAATCAGCGCACCCTCCCCCCAGCTCACAACTTGACTACCTACCCGAAGGTTCAAATTACGACCCGCGATATCAAAGCTATGACGCAAGTACCAATCGTAAGCCTGCATATCAAAGTCAAGGCGCTTATGTGCCTCTAAACCAAGCTCATCTTTATTTTGTGCGGCTAGATCAGCAGCGTAGCCAAAACGAACAAAAAGCCCTGTTTTACCATATGACAAATCAACGTCATGGCTAGCTTTTAAAACAGTCGAGACAACTTCGCCTTTCTTATAGTTTATGTTGCCACTGTCTTCGTTAACGCTCCGTGATGTGCCGCCATTCGCGATACCTACGACGCGAGGGTCTGGATCCTCAGTTCGGATCAGAGTCCCTACGGAGAGTGATGTATCAAAGACAAATGTACCGTCACCATCGGCGAAGTCGAAGCGTGCCGCATGGCTGGGCAGTGCCAGTGTGCATGAGAGTAGTGAAATAGCGCAGGCTAGCGGTTTGCGGCGGAGGGCGCGTGCGATCATGGTGAATACCTTTTATTATTTTTTATTGGTGTTCAGCACCTAGTTATACATATGTAACAAGGTGTTCACAACGAACAAAAACCTAATTGTTCAAATAACAAACCAATCAAACTTTTGTTTACTTTTAGCGCATACCGCCTTGGCGCAAGGCATTTGGTGAAAAGTCTGACGACTTGAATCGTTCAGCGCGATAGACACGAGGCTCCTCATTTATCAATCCAGATACAAGATAGCGTCCAGACAGTAAATCGTGATGCACCTCCGCAACTGGCAGTAACGCTAGGATATTATGTGCCTGCACTGTGTGCAGTTCGGAAACGCGCCAGAGCTGATCGCGCTGATCATAGGTATCCGCAACCATAATGCTCCACGAATCTTCATCGACGTAAAATGTGCGCCGGCTGTAAAGATGACTAATGCCTGCCTTCAACCGAGCCTCTACGACCCAAACACGGTGCAGCTCGTAACGCGCGGGCGCCGGATTAATATGACTGGGCATAACGATGTCACTTATCTTCAACTTATCACTGCCTAGTGCGTAAGCGTTGTATGGCACTAGCAGCTCTTTTTTACCCACTAACGTCCAGTTATAACGATCCGTCGCGCCATTAAACAAGGTAATGTCATCGTTCGTTCGTAGGCCATCGGAAGCTGTGCCTGGGTTGTCGTAAGCCACATTAGGGGCTAGGCGCACACGGCGCTGACCAGGGTTATATGTCCACGCCATACGTGGACTCTTCACTTGATCAATATACTCATGTACCAACAACGCCTGCCCCGCTAAGCGTGCTGGTGCGGTGATTTGCGAAATCACATTGATGAGCTTATTGGGCTCGCGCTCAGCAGATGACTTTGTTTGATTGTTGTACTGAAAGTCATACATTGTCTCGAAACGTACCGGCGTGTAGTCGCCAGAAACTGTCACGGCAGCCTGCTGACTACTCACAGAGAAACTATTGCCCCTATATGCAGTGATGTGATTCCAAATCACCTCCACACCAGAGGCTGGTTGTGGAAATGGCACACCGCTGCTTGTGCCAACAAAGCCATTTCCACCATTGACCAAGCTAACACGCTTAATATTTACCGCAGAATCGTCATAAACCGACTGAGGGAAAGCCGCACTGCGCCGTGACGGATATACGTTCATCTTCCACGTCGGATACTTCTTCAGCAATGCCTTCTGACCAGCCGTAAGCTGTGTGGCATAACTCGCTATATTGCTAGCAGTTACCGAATACAGCGGCTTATCGCTGGCATATGGGTTTGGATAATGATCCCCTTCCTTAAAGCCTACTGGCGACTGACTAATGCCACCCGTCCACGCCGGTATAACACCTGAAGCATTCGCCGCTCTCTCAGCACCAATAGGCGTAAGACCGTTTTGCTCCAATACATTGGCGGCCCAAGCACTTGGCATCGTTGATAATATTAGGCCACAACTAAAGGCTACTACTGTCACTGTACGCATAGCGCACTCCCAATAGACAAGCATGAAAAAGCCAGCCCGAGGGCTGGCTTTTATTACCTCAACCGCGCTTAGCGAACGCCAGCACGACGCAGGCCGTTTGGCGAGAAATCAGCAGCCGAACGCTTGATCGGCACATACACTGTTTTCTCATCATTACGCAGACTCATGGCCAAGTAGCGAGCCGACTGCAGGTCATAATGAACCTCAACAGTTGGGTACTGCATGGGCACATCGGCGTAGTTGATGTTGTGTTGCTCAGATGTTCTCCAAAGCTGGCCACGGCCATCATAAGAGTCTTGCAGCACGTTCATCCAAGAGTCTTCGTCGATGTAGAAGGTACGCTTGGAATACACATGGCTAGTGCCAGGCTTCAGTGTTGCTTCAACTACCCAGACACGATGCAGCTCATAGCGAGCAGCATCAGGATTGATGTGACCTGGCTTCAGCACATCAGCCATTTTCATCTCGTTGCCACTGATTTTGTACGAGTTATAAGGAATGTAGACTTCCTTTTTACCCACCAGTTTCCAGTTATAACGATCAGTAGCACCGTTGAACATTTGGAAGTCATCGTTGGTACGCAAGCCATCAGCAGCGGTGCCTGGGTTGTCATAGGCTACGTTTGGCGCCAAACGAACGCGGCGTTGACCTGGGTTATAAGTCCAAGCGCGACGCGGATCTTTCACTTGGTCAGCGTATTCGTGAACCAGCAGAATGTTACCGGCCAGACGCGCAGGTGCAGTCACAGATTGCAAGAAATTGAACAGCTTATTCGGTTCGCGCTCCGCTTTTGGCTTAGTCAAGCTGCCATAATGGAATTCAAACTCATACTCAAAACGCACCGGTGTGTACGAACCGTCACGCGTAACAGCAGCTTGGCTCCAGTTTGTTGCATAAGCTTCACCACGATAGCGGGTTAGGTGATTCCAAATAACTTCCAAACCATTTTTCGGAATGGGGAACGCGACACCACCGTCAGTGCCTTTAATGCCGTTGCCACCTTCAGTTAACGAAGCGCGAGTAGCGTTGGCCATGGTTTCATCGTAATGACCTTTCGGAAACGATGAACTACGACGCGTTGGATAAACGACTAACTTCCAGTCTGCATACTTTTTCAACATTGCCATCTGACCTGGGGTCAAACTGTCTTTGTATTTGTCGGCATTTGCTGCAGTGATTGTGAACAATGGCTTGTCGTTGTACGGGTCTTTGTAATGATTACCGGTTTTGAAGCCAGCGCCTGCTGTGGCCAAGCCGCCGGTCCACGCCGGGATAGTGCCGGCCGCGTTACCTGCCTGCTCAGCACCCATCGGCGTCAGCGACTTACCCAGCTTGGCAGCCTCATCTGCACTTACCCCCGCAAATGCCGGCATGGCCACAGTCGCTGCAATAGCAGCGGCCAGTAGATGTTTTGTCATATTTTTCATAAAAGTCTTCTCGCTCTTATAGTTAGATTAGAAGGCATAGCTGACGGAAGCAGCGATGAAATCGCGGTCTGCCAGTGCTTGAGTAGTTGAGCTTCTGGTTGGGTCACCTGCCGCAACAATATTCTCACCACCAAAGAAATTGGTGTAAGACAAATCAGCCTGCCAATTGCTTTGATACTCAGCACCAATACCAACGCTCACAGCCTTAGTGCCTTGCGTGAAGGTTGGGCTCGTACCGCGGAGATCATGAGAAAACGCTACGCGAGGGCTTAAGTTAACTGCACCTATGGCATTGTTATAGGTTGCGCGCACCAAAGCGCGGTAGCCGTAGGAGTTATTGGTCATGATTCCTTTATTGGTGAAAGCACCACCAAGGGATGTGGTGGTGTAGTCCAAACCGGTACCATTAAAGTCTATGCCACTAGGTAGGTCTAAATAGGTGTAGCCAGCCTCAGCAACACCGATCACTTGCGAGGCACCCAACATGCGGCCAAAGGTTTGTGTGGCCGTCACTTGTGCTTGGTGTACCTTAGCCCGTTTATAGCCCTCAACAAAGCTGCCAAGAACTCCGGGCGTTGCGGGGTTTTGTGCTCCTATACCAGTATTCAAAGGAGCGGCCCCAAATGACAAGAGCTCGTTAAGTAGGTTATTAGCTGCTAGCTGTAGCGGCTGATTTGGACGATAGGAGTACTCGCCTTGAATCGCCACGCCCATCGGCCCCAATGTATTGAAGCTTAAGCCATACATAGCAATATCTTCTGGATAGTCAACTACGTACAGCGAATTAGGTGCAAGAACTGCAGGGCTAGCGCTAGCAACTCTAGATAGATTTCCAGAAATCAATGGTGTGCGACTATGATAGTTCGCATGGTAAAAGCCAAACTCAGTATTGTTTAGCTCTGGAATCAGAGCCCTAACTGCAATGCCGTACTGACCCGAGCCGCTCGGCTTTCTATCCGCACCACGTGGAATAAATATCCCAGCACCACCTGCAGCTGCTGGATTTTCACTAGCTGCGGCACCGCCAATTAATACTTTACTACCGCCCGGCGAAGCAAAATCATTGGTACTAAAGTAAGAGCCATTCGGCTCGAGGCGCGTCGCTCGGAACTGATACTGCTGCACCAGCTCCAAGCTCACGTTATCAGTTATATCCAACGTCATTTGTGCCATACCAACCGGCAAAAATGCCTCTTTTAACTCAGAGCCTGGAGCACGCAGCTTAGACACGTCCACTGGGTTTAAGGTGTTAATACCGTTCGGGATGAATGTACTTTCACCCCAGCTAATTACCTGCTTACCAACACGCACGCCCAAGCCATGACCTGCCACATCAAAGCTGCCCCTCAAATAAGCATCATAAATTTCATAATCATGACCTAAGCGATTACGGAGAGTTCGCTCATCTGAACGATTCGGGTCAAAATCTTTATTTTGAATAGCGTGATCATAGAAAGACAAAACACGGAAAAACGCACCAAAGTTTTTATAATCTAGAGAAACATCATTAGTCATTTTAAACAGTGAGGAGACTAAATCGCCACGCTCATAGTTAGCATTACCGTTGTCGTAGTTAGCACTATTACGGACGCCGCCGTTTGTTGGTGCCAGCAAATTTTTATCCTGGCCCGTTACTCGCCACAGCGCACCATAGGTTAGCGTGGTATCGAAAGAGCCTTTAACTTCATCGGTTACATCAAACTGAAAAGCTTGGGCAGGAATGGAGCCCATCAGGCCGACAGCAGCAATTGCAGCCACCAGCGGTAAGCGTCGTGGGCGTTGAGCAGTGTATTTCATGTATGGCCTCGTTATTGTTATTCCAACAGCCGTCAGATATGCGTCATTTTGAGCAAAGAGGCAATGTTACTCATCCGTAATAATTTCCGATGAGTGGCGGCCATTGTTTGCCACTTGTATAAGCAAAACTGCCATTAATCACCCAACTCACAACCAAAGTCGTACACATCCATATACCAATGGACAAAGCCTTCGCGCTTTATCACACTAGCCACCGCAAAAGTGTTCAGCGTAAGCGCTGATCCGTTCCGACGAACGGACGGGAAGTTGGTGTAAACCCAACGCTGCCCCCGCAACGGTGACCCTGGTTAAGGTGCTCAAATCGCCACTGTCCAACAGGATGGGAAGGTGAGTACCCTCGGCTTTTAGCCCGCCAGACAGCCCGGAGACCGACTTTTGCAAATAACGGCCAGCGCGGCGGGCGCTCTATCCGAAGCATGTTTGCGCCCTCTCTCGGCGCACTCGGCCTTCGTGCTGGCTTTTTCAGCCTTGTTTGCGGGGATGCAAACAGCACGAGAGTCACTTAAACACATGAAACACCTGTCGTTATTCCTAGCCCCAGTGGCCGCTTTTGGCGCACTGCCCGCCATAGCTGCAAGCGCACCAAGCCTCGACGAAGTCGTCGTTACGGCCAGCCGATCCTTAGAGCAATCAAATGCTCGCCTAGATGCAGCCACAGTCATCACTCGAGCCGATATTGAGCGTCAGCAGGCAGCAACGCTAGCCGACATCCTCCGCAACGCTACCGGCATTGCCATAGCGCCAAATGGCGGCTCATTAACATCGACCGGAGTCTTTTTACGTGGCTTCGCCGCCAAACAAATATTAGTTTTGATCGATGGCGTGCGCGCAAATGACAGCAATGTCGGCCAGTTCGATTTCTCCTTACTGCGTGCCGATGATATTGAGCGTGTCGAAGTAGTGCGCGGTGGCTATAGCAGCCAATATGGCTCAGACGCCATGGGCGGCGTGATTCAGATTTTCACGCGCCGAGGAAACCAAAACAGTATCAGCGTGCGTGCAGGCAGCTACGGCACCTTAGAAAGTACAGTTAACCTAAGTCACAGCGGCAATAGCACTAAGCTCGGGGCATCATTCGGTCAGCTAGATACGCAGGGCTTTGACGCCGGCAATGAAAACTTCCAAGCGGCAAACTTCTTTGTCAACTCACCCGATAAAGATGGTGGCCGCCAGCGCACAGCTCGCCTGTTCGCCAGTCATGAAATTAACGCCACAAACTCCATAGATGCCTCGGCGATCTTTAAAGAGCAGCATGCCGAATATGATGATGGTGAAACCGACGGTAACTTATCTATCGTTAATCTTGCTTACGAAACCGAGTTGTCCAAAGACTATAAACAGCGCTTTAGTTTTGGCCATAACAAAACCTTCCTCTCGAACCAAAACAGTTGGGGCGCAAGCAAGATTAACACTTTGCGAAACAGCATCGATTGGCTGCACACGGTTAAAACAGGTGCTATCGGCACTGTAACGGGTGGCCTAAATGCTAGCTATGAAAAGACTCAAGCGCCAAGCATCAATCGCTCCCTCAACGATCACGCTGTCTACCTCATTAATGAGCATCGCGTAGGTGATGTCAGCTATCGCCTAAGTGGTCGTTATGAAAACCATGAACAATGGGGCGTGCAAAATACTGGAGCGGTGCGTGTTGGTTACGCAGTGTCTGAAGTGATCGATATTTACGCCGGTTATGGCACCAATTTTCGTGCTCCAACAGCTGCCGAACTTTTCGATGACAGCTTTGCCTCTAACAACCCAAACTTGAAGCCAGAAACCAGCCGTCAGCACGACATTGGTGCGGTTTGGCGCTACCTCCCTAACCATAAAGTTAGCGTTAACATTTATCGCACTGATGTGCAGGACCTGATCAACTTTGGCCCTGGCTTTAAACTTGCCAACACGAAGTCTGCGACACTCGAAGGCGTGGAGTTAGATCTCAGCGGCAAACAAGGTCGTGTGGGTTATAGCGTTGGTGTGGTTCGTGCTCGCAACGTCGACGAAAGCACTGGAGCGGAATTAATTCGCCGCCCTCGCCTGCAACTCAATGCTGATGTCAATTACGCTGTTAGCGATACAGTATCGATTGGTACTCAGCATCTTTCACGAAATAAAACAGATGATTTTGGCGGGAAAAATGACGGCTTTGCGACATTTAATGCCTACGCACAATGGCAGGTGATGAAGCAGCTAGATCTAGGTCTGCGCCTCGATAACCTTACCGACAAAGACTACGAACTAGTTAAAGGCTATCGTACGGCTGATCGCAGTGCTTATGTGACAGCGAACTATCGCTTCTAAGCTAAAGCTCACTACTTCACTGATTTTTCAGGAGCAGCACCATGGGCAATCGCCTGACGAAAATCTACACGCGAACCGGTGATGACGGCACTACTGGACTCGGCGATGGCAGTCGTGTGCGCAAGGATGCGTTGCGGGTCGAGGCCTATGGCACTGTGGATGAAACCAATGCTCAGGTTGGCGTGTTGCGCGCCACGCTCGCGGCCGATCATTCGGCGCAGATTATGTTGGAGCATATTCAGCATGATCTGTTCGATGTCGGTGGTGAGCTTTGCATCCCTGGCTATGAGCTAGCCACAGCAGTCTATGTGGAGCGTTTAGAGTCGGCGATTGATGCGGTGAATGCTGAGTTGCCGGCGCTGAAAGATTTCATCTTGCCCGGCGGCTCGCCAGCGGCAGCGGCGGCACATGTGGCTCGCACGGTGAGCCGGCGTGCCGAGCGGCGTACACTGACTTTGGCCGATGCAGAAACGGTAAATCCGCAGGCGATTAAGTATCTAAATCGTCTGTCGGACTACTTCTTTGTCTTGGCGAGGCAGTTAGCGCGTGCCGATGGAGGCAACGAAGTGTTGTGGCGTAAGCGCTCTGGCTAAACCGTGCATACGTGAATAAATAAGATGTTTTGATGTAAAAAAGCGCCGCCACTGAGTTCCAGTGGCGGCACTTTTTTATTCTACATCGCGTTAGCTTTAAATCAGCAACTGCCGAATATCCGCCATCAGCGCCGCCAGTCGCGTAGTGAAACGCGCCGCCGCCGCACCATCAATCACGCGATGGTCATAGCTCAGTGATAACGGCAACTGCAGGCGTGGCTCAAACGCTGAGCCATTCCATACCGGCGCTTTGCCCGCTCGCGATAGTCCCAAAATAGCGACCTCCGGCCAGTTCACTAATGGCGTGAACGCCGTGCCGCCAATCCCGCCGAGCGACGAAATAGTGAAACTAGCGCCCTGCATTGCAGCTGGTGGCAATTTACCTGAGCGCGCTTGCTCGGCTAGCACACCTAGCTGCTCGGCAATCTCGCGCAAGCTCATGCGGTCAGCATTGTGCAACACCGGCACCATCAGACCATTGGGCGTATCTACCGCGATGCCAAGATTGACGTATTGCTTGAGCACCAAGCTTTCGCCATCACGGCTCAAAGAGGCATTGAACTGCGGCATTTCGCGCAGCAAATACGCCACTGTTTTCGCCGCTAAGGCAGTCATGGTCAGCGATAGGCCATCGGCCTTAAAGCGGTCGCGCTGCGTTAAGCGAAATGCCTCAAGCTCGGTAATATCGGCCAAATCAAACTGCGTGACTTGCGGCACCATCAGGCTTGAGCGTGCGAGGTTTTCAGCTGATTTACGCTGAATACGCGAGCGCGGCGTCAGTGTGATCTCGCCCCATTTCGTGTAGTCCGGCTCAGGAGGTAGCTCGCCAAAGTTCATGCCAGATCCGCCACCGCTAGCCGGTGCTTGGCTCAAGCGCGATTTCACCCACGTATGCACATCTTCTTTCAGCAGGCGGCCATTAGGGCCTTGACCCGATGGCAGCGCGGCTAAATCAACGCCCAGCTCGCGTGCTAAGCGCCGCACAGCAGGGCCGGCATGAACGGCCTTGCTGGGCGCCGTTTCGGCAGCTGAGGCCGCAGTCGGTGCACGAGGCGCTTGGGGTTCAGCCGACTTATCAACTACTGGGGCTGATGCCG
Source organism: Paraperlucidibaca sp. (assembly GCA_018066805.1). Classification (GTDB taxonomy): domain Bacteria; phylum Pseudomonadota; class Gammaproteobacteria; order Pseudomonadales; family Moraxellaceae; genus Perlucidibaca; species Perlucidibaca wandonensis. Next base: position 10,757 of record JAGPVX010000059.1, read on the forward strand.
CTGGAGCTGATGAAGCTTCAGCCTCCTGAACAGGCTCAGTACTGGCCTTAGGCTCTGAAGCAACCTCAACTTTCGCTTCAGCTGGCTTCTCCGCAGCCGATGCTGCATCCGCACCAGCCACCTCTATCACACACAGCGCATCACCCTCTTTCACGCTAGTGCCCACCGCCACCGACCAAGACACAAACACGCCGTCTTCTGGTGCCGGTAACTCAAGGCTGGCTTTGTCAGACTCCAACACCGCGATGGGCTGCTCTTTTTTCACTGTCTCGCCAGGCTTAACCAACAGCTCAATCACCTCGGCGGCATCGACGCCTAGATCAGGCACTTTCACAGAAATAGTCATAGCGCCCTCCTTAAGCTGTCGCCGAATGTGCTTGCTCGGGGTCAATGCCCCATTGCTCGCGAGCGGCCAACAAGGCATCTAGTGCAATATCACCGCTAGCGTGCAGGGCTGCCAATGCGACGTATGCCACATGTGCTGAATCGACCTCAAAGTGACGGCGTAGCTGCTTGCGCGAATCGGAACGGCCGAAGCCATCGGTACCCAAAACACGATACGCACGGCCATCGGGAATGAAGGCACGAATCTGATCGGCGTGAACTTTCATATAATCGCTGGCAGCAATGATTGGGCCTTTGCTACCAGTCAGCTGATCAGTGACCCATGCGCTGCGCGGCTTCTCATCAGGATGCAGTGTATTCCAGCGCTCTACATCGAGACCTTCGCGACGCAACTCGGTGAAGCTCGGCGCGCTCCAAACTGCAGCACGCACACCAACAGCGGCCAGCAAGGCCACTGCACCTTCAACTTCGCGCAAGATAGCGCCACCGCCCATCAACTGAACTTCTGGGCCTTTGCCACGCTTAGCTGGCTGGAACTTATACAGACCACGACGAATGCCCTCCTCACAACCAACCGGCATCGGTGGGTGTGGGTAGTTTTCGTTCAATGTAGTCAGGTAGTAATACACATCTTCCTGCTCGCCAAACATGCGGCGCAAGCCGTCCTGCACAATGACGGCAACTTCGTAGCTATAAGTTGGGTCATAGCTCACGCAGTTCGGCACGGTCGCCGACAGCACGTGCGAATGGCCATCTTCGTGTTGCAAGCCTTCACCGTTTAGCGTGGTGCGGCCCGAAGTAGCGCCAACTAAAAAGCCGCGTGCGCGTGAGTCGCCAGCAGCCCAAGCCAAGTCGCCAATGCGCTGGAAGCCAAACATTGAATAGAACAGGTAGAACGGAACCAAGGGTTGGTTATGAATGCTGTACGAGGTAGCGCAAGCAATCCACGCACTCATCGCGCCAGCTTCGTTAATGCCTTCTTCCAAGATCTGGCCTTTGACATCTTCTCGGTAATACATCAGCTGCGCGTGATCTTCAGGCTCATACAGCTGGCCAACATTGGAGTAAATGCCAAGCTGACGGAACATGCCTTCCATACCGAAAGTGCGCGCTTCATCGGGCACAATAGGCACGATACGTCGACCTAAGCCATCCATTTTCAGCAGCACACCCATCAAGCGAACCAATGCCATCGTGGTCGAAATCGGCCGCTCAGAACCCGTCGTTATGGTGCTGAGCTGATCTAGCGTAGGCACCGGCAACGCTGTGCCTTCAGTTCGACGCTGCGGCAAATAGCCGCCTAGCTTTTGCCGCCGTTCATGCAGATATTTCATTTCTGGACTATCTGCAGGTGGACGGAAAAATGGCAGATCTTTCAGCTGATCATCGCTAAATGGCATGTCAAAGCGATCACGAAACATACGTAATGAATCAACATCTAGCATTTTCATTTGGTGAGTTTTGTTGGCGGCTTCGCCAGCACCAGTTGCGTAACCCTTAATCGTTTTAGCCAAAATAACCACTGGCTGGCCCTTTGCCGCCATCGCTTCTGCGTAGGCTGCATAGACCTTGAATGGGTCGTGGCCACCGCGGTCCAAACTGGCAATTTCTTCATCGCTCATGTCTTTTACTAGCTCAGCTAGCTCAGGATATTTGCCGAAGAATTTCTCGCGAGTATAAGCGCCGCCTTGGTTTTTAAAGGCTTGGTACTCACCATCGACAGCCTCCAACATGCGTTGTTTTAAAGCACCGGTGTCATCGCGAGCGAGTAGCGGATCCCACTTTTTACCCCAAACGACCTTGATGACTTTCCAGCCAGCACCACGAAACACCGACTCTAGCTCTTGAATGATTTTGCCATTGCCGCGCACAGGGCCATCGAGGCGCTGCAAGTTACAGTTGATGACGAAGATAAGATTGTCGAGTTTTTCGCGGCCAGCTAAGGCGATAGCGCCCAAGGACTCTGGCTCGTCCATCTCGCCATCGCCCAGAAATGCCCAGACTTTGCGACCTTGATCTGGCAGCAATTCGCGGTTGATTAAATACTTCATCACATTGGCTTGGTAGATCGACATGATTGGACCTAGGCCCATCGAGACTGTCGGGAACTGCCAGTAGTCCGGCATCAACCAAGGATGTGGATAGCTTGGCAAACCACCACCGCCAACTTCACGGCGATAACGACTGAGCTGTTCTTCGCTTAAGCGACCTTCGAGAAATGAGCGCGCGTAGATACCTGGCGCCGAGTGACCTTGATAATAAATAAGATCGCCAAGCTGCTCGTCATTTGGGGCACGGAAAAAATGGTTAAAGCCCACATCGTAAAGTGTCGCCGACGAGGCGAAGGTGGCGATATGTCCGCCAAGCTCATCGTCATTATTTTGGTTGGCGCGCATGACAATCGCCAAGGCATTCCAGCGAATCAACGAACGCAGGCGCCATTCGAGATTAGGATCACCGGGCATCAGTGGTTCTTTTTCGCGCGGAACGGTATTTAAATAGGGGGTGTTTAAGCGATCAATTTGAATGCCAAATTGCGGTGCTTGACCGACGAGCCAACCTAATAATTGTCGTGCTCGTTCGGGGGATTCGTTCTCTGCTACTGAAACTAGAGCATCAAACCATTCTTGTGTTTCGATTGGATCAGAATCACCGTACTGACGGGACCGCGCCATGGTTGCCTCCTTATTAGGCTTAGCGGGTGACAGCCTTGTGGGCTGGATAAAGGCAGTCTCTCGGCTAGCGCGGGTAAGCGCAATGCGATGACTACCCAGTCACTGCGATTCTGGCACGCTCTGTCGGATACGCCAAGGTGAAACTGCCTGACACAGGCTTGGAATGGCACGTAATAAGGATAATCCTGGCCGAGTGAGCGCGAAATCATCAACTCCAACAATGGCATTTCGCTGTACCGCAGGCAACGTACTAAATCGCTGCCAAAACACACGCGCCCTAGACAGCTCATCCACACCAACTAAAATGATCTCTGTGCGCGCGGCTAAAATGGCCTCTACATTCATGATGGGGGCTTCGATATTACCGCTCGGCACAATGGAATCGACGCCGCATACAGCCATGGCCTGACTGACTAGATTTTGTCGTGACAAGGAATACAGCGGCTGTTGCCAGACTTGGTAAAAGCCACGTAAGCGTGGGCCATCAGCAAAATCTTGGCGAGCTTTAGTGAGATTTGATAGCTCGCTATCGGCGAGCCTTTGCGCATTTTTGCCAAAGCCAGACAACGCGCCGAGCCAACGCAAACGCTCAGGAATGTCATCCAGTGTTTTCGGCGCGATGGCCAGCAAAGGAATTCCCAACCGTTGTAAACGACGCTGCTGCACCGGCGAAAGCCCAGCCGCCCAAAACACGACAAGGTCGGGTCGTAAAGCGCGAACACGCTCCTCGCTAATGCTTCCCGATTGCCCGACCACTGCATGGCCGCTCAGGCTAACGTCGTAACGCCCCGGAATGGGATGATCATCTTGTACGCCAACAATGTGCTGCTTTGCGCCAATGGCCTCGGCCATTTCGACCAAGTGCGGGCCAAGCACAATCCATCGCGTCGGTAGCTTTTTCGGCGCAGTCCATGACTGGCCTTGATCATCCTGCCAATGACTTAGGGCGTTTGCTGCTGGAGCCAGCCCTAGCGCAATGCCGAGAAAAAGGCATTGCGCCAGCCGAATCACATGCCCGGCCAAAGTGTCTTGACGGCAAGAAACACCATCCACACCACTAGTGCTCGTTGCAGCAAGCTTTCGAGCTGATGCATGGCGGTAGCGAGGCCGACTGCGGGCGTAAGCGATGGATCAATGGCGATGGGCTCAGCAGCTTCAGCAGCATCGTCAATGAGCTCGTATGCAACAGTTTCGGTGCGCAATATACGCCCGCTAATTGCAGCCCAGGTGGAGGTGAAATTGCCCGCCAATGCAAAGCTGAGTGCGAGTAAACGCGCAGGGATCCAGTCGGCCAGTCGTAAACAAATTACAGCTAGGCTTTCCTCACTTGCTGCGGCGTCATCACCAGCTTCAGTGCTCAACTCAACTGCTTGCTCATCGAAAGCGACACGGCGCAGTAGATAGTAGCCAAGCGCAGCTACCGGTGTTGCTAGCAGCAGCCAAAACAGTGGTGCGAAGAGCTCATTAAGTTGACTGCGCAGATGATGCTGGCGCGCCAAGCTCAGAGCGTTCTCTAGTAGCTCATCATCACTGGGCCATTCGCTGCCCGCCCATTCGGCTTGATTTTGCTGAAAAATACGATTTGCCTGACTATCGCCAAACACAGCAATAACAATGACGGCACTGAGCAAAAACACGAAAATACTTGCCAGCCCATCTAATAATTGAAGCGCTACGGCCAAAATAATCATTGGCACAATCACCGCGATTGCTAGGCGAAGGCTATTGCCAACCGGCACACGGTGACTCCATCCCAGCCAATGCGGAAGTGGCGTTGACAAGCGTAGTCGCCACTCCTCCGGCATTGAAAAGTAAGCGGCAATAGCGATCAGGGCGAGCAATAACGTCATGTGTTTTCTCCAGGAGGCCGGATGTGCTCAGCAAGCGCCTCAACTTGCGGTGCAGTCGCGACAACACGCGACCAATCAAAACGGGGGCCAGGGTCTGTTTTCCGCCCCGGCGCTATATCACTATGGCCTATCAATTCGCCATTTATAGCCGGATAGTTCTCGGCCAATACGGCTAATAACTCATTGAGGGCATCATACTGCTTATCGCTAAAGGGCTGATCATCGCAGCCTTCTAATTCAATGCCGATGGCGAAATCATTGCAATTATCACGACCTTTATATGTCGATTTACCGGCATGCCATGCGCGCTGATCAAACGCGACGTATTGCACCAGCTCACCATCGCGGCGAATCAGCACATGCGCGGAGACTTCCATGCCTGCAATTTCAGCGAAATATGGGTGCGCTTGCGCATCTAGCTTGCCCGTAAATAACGCATCAATATGTGGGCCGCCAAATTCACCAGGCGGCAAGCTGATGTTATGAATCACTGCCAATGAAATTTCGTTATTCGGGCGCGCATTAAAAAATGGCGATGGGCAATGCCGTGCACCCTTCAACCAATGCTGAGGACAAATACTTAATGATTGACTAGGAACTGTGCTCACGACGACATGCTCGATGAAAACTCTTTCCGCTAGACTACCCAATCCATTCCGCGCTGACCATGACGACCTGCGCGTCTGGCTTTATACTTGCGCCAATAATGACACGCTGCGTAATTTTTTGACCAGCCGCCACTCATTCGCACAGTCTTCGCAGCTCACCGCAAGCAGTGCGTTCACCTTTATTGAGAGCTCATATGAAACCTGAAATGATCGATGCCGCTTTAGCCGCAAACGTAGCCTCGGCGCTTGTGGAAGATATTGGCAATGGTGATATTTCTGCAGCACTTATTCCGCACGGTAAACAGGCAGTGGCGCGCATCATCACCCGTGAAGACATGGTTATGGCGGGCATGCCTTGGGTCGAGGCGACATTTTTATCAGTCGACCGTGAGCTGGTGCTGCAATGGCAGGTGAAAGAAGGTCAAGTCGTGCCTGCTGGCACAGAGCTTTTGCGCATTAGTGGCCGCGCGCGAAGCCTGCTCACTGCCGAACGTTCTGCTCTGAATTTCCTGCAAACCTTGTCGGCAACTGCAACTCACACGCATGCTTTGGTTCAAATGCTAGCGGGCACGAAGGCTCGCCTTCTCGATACACGCAAAACATTGCCTGGCCTGCGCATTGCGCAAAAATATGCTGTTCGCGTTGGTGGTGGCATGAATCATCGCCTCGGCCTTTACGATGCCTTTTTGATCAAAGAAAATCACATCATGGCCGCCGGCTCTATTGCAGCCGCGATTAGCGCTGCACGAGCTTACGCTAGTGATCGCTTAGTTGAAGTTGAGGTAGAAAACCTCGATGAGCTGGCGCTAGCTATTGCAGCTAAAGCAGACCGTATCATGCTCGATAATTTTTCTTTAGAAGACATGTGCACGGCAGTTCAATTAGCCGCTGGTGACATCCCGCTTGAAGCTTCTGGCAATGTCAATCACGAGACTATTCGTGGCATTGCTGAAACAGGCGTCGATTATATTTCGCTAGGCACAATCACTAAAGATATTCGCGCAATCGACTTATCTATGCGATTAATTGAGCAGGGCTAAACGTTAATTAGGCTTGTGGCTCTCGCCTGCGTGTGGTTCAAGCATAACCCACGGCTTAAACAGTCGGCTCTAACAAGCCCAGCTCACTCAAAGTAGCGGCAATATAAGCAAAGCGCCGCTGCTCAACGCCATCAATCTTGATTGTTCCAACAAACATATCGTATGGCCGCACCCAGCGACTCCAATCGCCATAGCAGGTTCGGTAATACACCAACCACTCTTCACTCTCAGAATGCCGTACCACATCAAGCACTTGGTAATACGGCCCTTTGTAATGCTGATATATGCCGCGAGCTATCGTCGGATCTAGTTGATTTTTCATAGTTCTCCATGCCGTAAAAGCGCCCCTAAGTGAGCTCAGACGTCAAAATACGAGTCCCAGCGGGTGTGAGTTGCGTGCCCTTTCTCAAATTTCAGGCAGCAAAAAGCCCCCGTCATTTCTGACGAGGGCTGTTGCATTAGGTGCCTGGCAATGACCTACTTTCACATGGCTAATGCCACACTATCATC
>JAGPVX010000069.1 GCA_018066805.1 Paraperlucidibaca sp.
AACATAGGCTGTTTTGCTGTCTGGGCTCACCGCAATGTATTCAGGTTCAAGATCTTGCGCGACAGTTGCGTTACGACCAAAGATGCGTACCCCTTGCTGGCGCAGTAGCTGAACTTGATCATTAAAGGCACGGAAGCTAGCCGTACGTAAGCTCAACTTCGATGGCAGGCTGACATCAATAACCGAGACACTGCCTTCAGGATCTGTCGCATAGTCATCTGCTGGCTCACCTTCGTTGGCCACCAGTAATTGCGAGCCATTAGGCGTGAAAACCAGCATGTCTGGCTGCGCCCCTACCTCGATAAAATCCAATAACGCTAAGTCACTAGCGCGATATAGTGCGACGAAACCAGGGTCTGTTTTCGGGTTTGATTCAATTGCTATGGCCACTAGGCCATTTTTTGACGCTACGCTGTTCACTACAGCATTCGCTGGAATGCCGTTAATGTCGCTAACACGCAAAGTTGACAATAGCTTAGGACTGGCGGGTACGCTTAAGTCCAACACATCCAACGCACCTTTTTCAGAATTGACCACAAAGCCACGCTTACTAACGATATCAACTGCTGGTATCTCGGCAGCACTTTCGCCAAAAACTCCGCTCTCATAACGCCCTAAAAAATTCATCTGAATGCGACTGGGAGTTTGCTCTGCGACAGCATCCACAGGCTCATTAGTAGAGCCTCCACCGCAAGCACTAAGCAAAATGGCAGCTGCAATTGAGGTAGGTGCAAGGAGATTTCTAAGCATGGTGCTGTCACCTTTAATTAAGATGACAGCACCATGCCGTACAAAAATGACAACTGAGTGAATCAGTCATCAATTAACGATGTAGATCACCATCGCGCTCAGGCTGATACAGCACCTCTTCAATACGCACCTTCAATACGCCAGCACCAGGCTTTGGCCACTCAATTTCATCTCCTTGCGACAGGCCTAATAGCGCGCTGCCAACCGGTGCAAAAATTGAGATCGTATGGCCACTGCTATCGGCGTTTTTTGGATACACCAAGGTCAAAGTGAACTCCTCATTTGAGCCATCGACCTTAAATCGCACGGTTGAGTTCATTGTCACCACGGTGGGTGGCATATCTTCAGGGTCAACAATATCAGCGCGGCCTAGCTCAGACTCCAGCGCATTACGACCAGGGAAGCTCTTGGCATCAGGCGAAGCCAATAAGGCATCTAAGCGATCGGCATCGAGTGAAGACACAATCAAACTTGGTTTAGTAGTCACAGCACACACTCCTGTATGAACACATAACAATCAAAAAAAAGGCCTGCATCTGCAGGCCTTTTTTAACTGCGGATTTCGTTTATTGAGTAACTGGAATTTTACCAATTTTGGCTTGCCAGATTTTCGGTGCCGTCTCATGCACTGAATTACCCTGCACGTCCACCGCGACACTCACCGGCATATCTTCGACTACAAATTCGTAAATCGCCTCCATGCCAAGATCCTCAAAAGCCACTACTCGCGAATGACGAATAGCTTTAGATACTAAATACGCTGCACCACCGACGGCCATCAAATACGCTGCCTTATGCTTTTTAATGGCAGCGATACCAGAAGCACCGCGCTCTGCCTTACCGATCATGCCGTAGAGGCCAGTTTCAGCCAGCACAGTGTCGGTAAATTTGTCCATCCGGGTGGAAGTTGTTGGGCCGGCTGGTCCAACAACTTCGTCACGCACAGGATCAACAGGACCAACGTAGTAAATAAACTTACCTTTCAAATCGATAGGTAATTTCTCACCCTTAGCAAACATTTCCACCATGCGCTTATGCGCTGCATCTCGACCAGTGTACATGGTGCCAGTGAGCAATAAAGTATCGCCGGGCTGCCACTCAGCAATTTCTGCTGGCGTCACGGTATCAAGGTTCACGCGCTTAGATTTTGACGCATCAAAGGTAAGCTTAGGCCAGTCTTCCAACTTCGGCACAGGCATCTCAGCAGCGCCGCTACCATCGAGGACAAAATGCACATGGCGTGTGGCCGCGCAGTTTGGAATCATCGCCACCGGCAGTGAGGCCGCATGCGTTGGGTAATCCAAGATTTTCACATCAAGCACCGTGGTCAAGCCGCCCAAGCCTTGCGCACCAATACCTAGCGCATTGACCTTTTCAAACAGCTCTAAGCGCAGCTCTTCAACGCGATTTTGCGGGCCACGTGCAATCAGCTCATGAATATCAATCGGGTCCATCAACGACTCTTTCGCCAACAGTGCAGCCTTCTCGGCTGTGCCACCAATGCCGATGCCGAGCATGCCTGGTGGGCACCAGCCAGCGCCCATCGTAGGCACCGTTTTTAGCACCCAATCAACAATCGAATCCGATGGATTGAGCATGACCATTTTCGATTTATTTTCTGAGCCACCGCCTTTAGCTGCCACGGTGATATCGAGCTTGTCGCCAGGCACGATGCTGTAATGAATCACTGCAGGCGTGTTGTCTTTTGTGTTTTGACGCTTGCCTGCTGGGTCGCGCAAAATCGAGGCGCGCAAGATGTTATCCGGGTTTAAATAGGCACGACGAACGCCTTCATTGATGGCGTCATCGAGGCTTAAGCCACCGAGATCCCAGCGCACTTCCATGCCAACTTTAACAAAAATGGTAACGATGCCGGTGTCTTGGCAAATAGGCCTATGGCCCTCGGCGCACAGACGCGAGTTAATCAAAATTTGCGCCATCGCGTCTTTTGCCGCTTGGCTCTCTTCACGCTCATACGCCGCGTTCACCGCCTGAATAAAATCCAGCGGGTGGTAATACGAGATGAATTGCAGAGCATCGGCGACGCTTTGAATCAGGTCGTCGTGTTTGATCACGGTCATGCGCAAACTCCAATCGAGTATGAGGGCAGTAAAAAGGCTAAGGCGCGCTTAACCTGTAAAAATGTGTGGCTATGATACCTCAACCGCAAGCAGCTGGCCGAGAGGCTGCACTAGCGATTCGTCCATTGTTTTTTCCACTGGAGCAATGATCGCTTGCACGCCCGCCAGCCATGGCTCCGATGGATAACTGGCGAAGTCAGCGGCTAATGGCATTTGCCATGGTAGCTGCTTCAGTAAGTCTAAAAGGTTGATGTCGGACAAATCGCGTGCCAACACCAAATCGCCCTCACGCGTAGTTCGTGCCAATTTATGTTGATCTAACAGCTTAGCAAAACTAGACCAGTCGGCCTGATGCTGTCTGCCAACCACTCGCATCACTTCAACTTCTTTCACGCCTTCGCCATTACGATGACGGCCGTGCAATAAGGCCAAGACACTAAGCATGGTCAACACAGGATGGCGCTGGCCCTCACTGAAGGTTTCTTGCAGCGCCACACCGCGCGACAACTCCACGCCATAAAGGATGATCATCCACGAGATATAAATCCACAATAGGAAGACCGGGAGAGCCGCGAATGCGCCATACACCAACTGGTATGAGCTGAAGCTGGTGATAAATAAACCAAAGCCTTTTTTCGCCAACTCAAACAATACCGCTGCGGCAAAACCGCTAATAATGCCGGCACGCCACGGTACTCGGCAGTTCGGCACCGTGGTGTAGAGCAGTGTGAATCCGAGCGTGGTGAAAAATACCGGAATCAGGCCAATGCCCGGCAGAACCGTGCCAACCACGCCAGCCGTGTCGCTAAACACTTTCAGCGACATTAAGTACGACGACAGTAAAAAGCCGGCACCCAATAGAAATGGCCCAAGACTCAACACTGCCCAGTAGCGCAAAAATGCCACTAAGCCATTGCGCGCTGATTGCACCTGCCAAATTTCATTAAAAGCCTTCTCAATAGTCACTAACATCATCACCGCAGTGACAAACAACATGATGATGCCGACGATGGTGAGCTGGCCTGCCTGCTGCGAAAAACTCGTGAGCTGATCGCGCACGACGGCACCTGAGGTTGGTGCCAAATTATCGAAAATAAAGCCTTGAATATCGCCGCTGACATGCTGCAAAGACGGAATGGCGGCGAGCGCGGTGAACACCACGGTCATCATTGGCACCACGGCAAACAATGTGGTGAAGGTCAACGCCGCCGCGTGACGACGACAGTCATCCTGCAGAAAGTGCTCAAATGTTGAGCGTAAAATAGACGCCATTTGCTTTAGTCGCTGTGTCATTAGTCTTGTTATGTCCTATCTCGGGCGGCATCGGCTAGTATTCCCTGACCCGCTCTTGCTGTCGAGGCACGCATGTCCAATCCCTATATCTTAGTTTTGTATTACAGCCGGCATGGTGCCACTCGTGAACTGGCCAAACTCATTGCGCGTGGTGTTGAAAGTGCCGGCATAGAAGCTCGTCTCCGCACCGTGCCTAGCGTGTCAATCGACTGCGAAGCAGTAGCACCAGACATTCCAGAAAGCGGCGACTTATATGCCGATCTCGATGACTTGGCGGGATGCGCCGGACTCATTGTTGGCAGCCCAACCCGCTTTGGCAATATGGCCTCCGCGATGAAATATTTCTTTGATGGCACCACAGCGCTCTGGCTCAATGGCGCGCTCATCGATAAGCCGGCGGCCGTGTTTACCTCCACCGGTTCACTGCATGGCGGCCAAGAAAGCACACTGCTATCGATGATGTTACCGCTGATGCATCACGGTATGGTTATAGTTGGCCTACCCTATGCAGAACCAGCGCTACTGGCGACCGAAAGCGGCGGCACGCCCTATGGCGCCTCGCATTGGGCGGGTGGCGATAGCAAGCGCGCCATCACTACACATGAAGCTAGCTTGGCTCAGGCCCTAGGCAAACGCGTGGCGCGCTGGGCTCATGCCGGCCTGGCCTTGCGCTAGATAGCTGTGCATTTTGCACATAAGTAGCGCCGTATAACCCCACACCTAATTTCGCAATACTGACTTGGACACGATTATGGCTAAACCCAACCCCGACCTACTGCTCAGCGCCAGCGAACGCGCCGCCATGGCCGATGTCGCCACGCGCCGCTTGAATTGGTGTCGTGGACTTTATGTCTTGCTACTGATTTGGATACCACTAAGCGGTGCCCTCAATGCACCAAGCAATGTCTCGGCCTTAACTGTAGCGCTGGTCTACACCGCCATCACTATCCCACTGCTATTTTTCATTGGCACCATGCGCAGTGGCGATGCTCGAAAAATGGTTTGGCTAGGCTTTGTGCTGCTGTTTTACGCCATCTTTGCTTCAGTCGATACGTTTCGCCCAGGCCTTGATGGTCAAATGGCAATGGCCAAACTGGCTATCGAAATGAGTTTATTTGCTATGAGCCTGCGCTATGTGAAAGCCAAGCGCGCCAGCCAAGGTGGTGAGTTTTAAGCGGCGTTCATGCACTCGCGTATCAGTGGGATGGTCAGTGGCCTTTTTTGCTGCAGCGTGAATTTATCGAGCTGCTCAATAAGCGCCCAAAACTGACCTAGGCGGCGCGGGCCGCGACTGAGCAAATAAGCAACGGTGTCGTCGCCCAAGTTCCACGAGCGGCGCACACTGGCAACGGCTAGTAACTCACTGCGCACCTCATCACTACAGGCCGGCAAAGCGTAAACGCTGGACGCTGCCATGCGCGAACGCAAATCGGCCAGCCCTAAAGGTAGGTCAGCCGGCGGTTGCGCACCGGTGACTAGCAAGCGCCCGCCAACGGCTTTCATACGATTGTAGAAATGAAATACCGCTTCCTGCCACTCAGGCCATTGCCGCAAGGCATCGATGTCATCGAGCACGACCAAGGGGCATTGCTCCAGACCATCGAGCATTTCCACCGGCATAAACACTACTTGCTTGAGCGGCAGCATCACTGCGTGCGACGCGTTAGATTGGCTGGCCATTAGCGCCGACAGTAGCAGTGAGCGCCCTGAGCCGGGCTCGCCCCAGATATAGACTTGCGACAGCTGACCTTGCATCAGCTGCGTCAATGCCGACAGCACTGAGGCAAAAGCCTGCGGTGGAATATCCGCCAAACTTAAATCGTGACGAGCCTGCAGTGGCAACAATAGCTGCTCCTGCGGCATGAATAAATCATCAGTCACGCGGCTGCTCTTCCAAGGTGCGCGTGCCCTGCCAGTACAGCTCACTGTTCATGTACTTGGTGTGCGCATGCCGCATCAGTACGACAATAATGGCGGCAATTGGCAGCGCTAATAACATGCCGACAAAGCCAAATAGTTGGCCGCCAGCCATGATGGCGAAAATTACGCCTACGGGTGGCAGGCCGATTCTGTCGCCAACCAACCAAGGTTGTAAGACCCAGCTCTCAATCAACTGACCAACACCGAAGACCAACCAAACCATCAGTACCGGCTCCCACTCATAGCCAAACTGAAACAGAGCCACGATGGTGGCAGTGACAATACCAACGCCAAAACCAACATAGGGAATGATGCTCGCTAGGCCAGCAACGAGGCCAATCACCATGGCTAATTTAATGCCCGCAAGCTGCAGGCCAACGCCATAGATTAGGCCCAGAGCTACCATCACCATCAGCTGCCCGCGTAAGAATGCGGCGAGCACGGTGTCGCACTCCTGCACGACATTCACCAGCCATGGTTCGTAGCGACGCGGCAATAGGTTGCGCGATTTATTAACAATCGCTGACCAGTCTAAGAGCAGATAAAACGTCACTACTGGAATCAGTGCGACCAAACCAATAAATGCGGCGACATGCAGGCCGGAGCTGGCAATTTGCGAGATAACATCGGTCGTGGTGCCATCGCTAGATTGCCAAAGTTTGGCCATCCAGGTGGAAATCAGGTCCATATCTAAGCGGTTGATATTGATATTGAGCTTATCTTCCAACCACGGAATACCGTGGCGATTCATCCAGCGCAAGACTGAAGGAATGCGTGATTGCAGATAAGTCAGCTGCACCCAGAGCTTGGGTAATAGCAGCACCATGGCTAAAGTGCCGGCCAAACATAGTGATAAAAAAGCTGCCGATACGGCAGTGACGCGACGCCAGCCAAAACGCATCAGGCGCTCAACAATGGGGTTGCCTAAGTAAGCAAATAAAGCCCCCACTAAAAATGGCATGAGGATAGGCTGCAAGGCATAAATCAGCCCCGCCAAGGCCAAAACACCCGCTACTACCATCCAGCGCACACGATTTTCCATGCCACACCCCAGCTGTGCTGAGCACCAATTTGCCAGCGCCAATTATCGACGGCATAGGCTAACACTAAATGCCTGCTGCCAATCACTGCTCGCTGCTCAGTCGGCGATGACTAGCCCTCGCCTTGCTGATAGAATGCGCGCCTATTAAATCCTTACCGTCGAGCCTTGCCATGACCGATTCCAAGCCTTCCCTCAGCTACAAAGACGCTGGCGTTGATATTGAAGCGGGTGATCTTTTAGTTGAGCGCATTAAAGGCGTGGCAAAACGCAGCCGCCGCCCCGAAGTATTGGGCGGCCTTGGCGGCTTTGGCGCACTCTGCGAAATTCCTGCCGGCTACAAACAGCCGATCTTGGTCTCTGGCACCGATGGTGTTGGCACCAAGCTGCGCTTAGCCTTGCAGCTCAATCGTCATGAACATATCGGCATCGACTTAGTTGCTATGTGCGTGAATGACCTTGTGGTTTGCGGTGCAGAGTCACTATTTTTCTTAGATTATTACGCCACTGGCCATCTCAATATCGACACAGCTGCCACTGTAGTTACTGGCATTGGCGAAGGCTGTATCCAAGCTGGCTGCGCTTTAGTCGGCGGCGAAACTGCTGAAATGCCCGGCATGTATGAAGGTGACGATTATGACCTCGCCGGCTTTGCCGTTGGTGTGGTAGAAAAAGCCGATATCATCGATGGTAAAAAAGTCGGTGCTGGCGATGTGCTGATCGGCGTTGCCTCTAGCGGCGCGCACTCCAATGGTTATTCCTTACTGCGGAAAATCTTGGAAGTCTCTAAGGCCGACTTAAATAGCGAGCTTGATGGTCGCAGCCTCGCCGATGTGGTGATGACACCAACACGTATCTATGTGAAATCGATGCTAGCACTGGTAAAAGCCCTGCCCGTACATGCCATGGCGCACATCACTGGCGGCGGTTTGCCTGGCAACCTGCCACGCGTGCTGCCTAAAGGCTGCGATGCCATTGTTGATGAGTCGTCGTGGAACTGGCCGCCATTATTCCAATGGCTGCAAGCCGAAGGCAATGTTGAGCGCTTCGAGATGTATCGCACCTTTAACTGCGGTGTTGGCATGGTTGTGGTTGTTCCCGCCGAGCACGCCGATGCGGCGATTGCGCAACTTGAAAGCACTGGCGAGAAAGCGTGGAAAATGGGCAAAATCGCCACCTCTACGCACAGCGAATCTACTGTGGTGTTTGCCTAAACTGTGAGCTATCGCGTCGTTGTTTTAGTCTCGGGAAGTGGCTCCAACTTGCAAGCATTGCTTGATGTTTGTGGCCAAGGAGCCAATGCCTCAGCGACGCCAATCGACGCTAAAATTGTCGGCGTACTGAGCAATCGTGAAGAAGCTTTGGCGCTGCCACGCGCCACTCGTGCCGGTGTCGCAACCGCGGTGGTCAAGCATCGTGACTATGCTGAGCGGATAGATTTCGATGCGGAAATGATCAAGCATATCGATGCATGGGCACCAGACATGGTCATATTGGCCGGCTTTATGCGCATACTCACGCCCGACTTTGTCAGTCATTACAGTGGCCGCCTGATCAATATTCACCCGTCATTGCTACCGAAATACAAAGGCTTGCACACGCACCAACGCGCGCTCGACGCTGGTGATACAGAGCATGGCTGCTCGGTGCATTTCGTTACGCCCGAGCTCGACGGTGGCCCGGTCATCGCTCAACATCGTGTCAGCGTGCATCAGCACGACAACGTTGATTCACTGGCACAACGCGTGCATCAAGCCGAACACCAGCTCTATCCGCGTGTACTAGGCTGGCTCGCGAGTGGTCGCTTACGTTGGCAAGATGGCCAAATAGCACTCGATAACAAACCGTTATTAGAGCCACTACAAGCGCACAAATAGTCGCCGACACCCCTTCATTAGCTAAGAGCAATTTATGCGTACAAATCCACGTCTTAGACTGGCAATAAATGTCATCGTTGGCATTTTATTAGGTATTTTCATTAGCCAAATGCTGAGTGGTTGCAGCGATGAGTTGCCGCTCGCTCCAGCTCCGAGCGCAGGTATTGCCGGCGAAGCTAGCGCTGAGGTCGAGACCATTAACGGCAGTAAAACTGCAGTGCGTATTAGCCCAACGCAAGCCAATGTAGTTACTACTATCTCGCCTGCTGCCGTTGCTACTACTTCGTCGGCCACTAGTCCTACTGCCGTTGCCCCTGCGGCTGTTTCTGTTGCTGCGCCTGTTGTCTCCAACACCATGCCATTGCCGCAAACAAAGGAGCACTACCACTTAAGCTGGGATGGCAAACTTGAAGGCGATGCTACGCGCAGCCTAAGTTGCAAGGCGACACAATGCCGTTACGAAACTCACGCCAGCGTTGTCGGCTTGGCATCATTCAGTGAGATTAGTGACTTCCAGTGGGCGCATGGCCAAGTCGAATTTCAGCGCTACGAGCGCACATTACAGCTGCTTTTTAAGCAGGTCGCACGCATTGAAAAGCAAGCCGACGGCAGCATTCGCTCAGAACGACGCGGCAAGGTCTATCAATACGCGGGTAAGGCCGGCTTGGTGGATATTCTCAATATTGAAGTCCAGCTGCGCGCCGATCGCCTAGCTAATCGGGCGCCGAAAGCGAGCTATCCACTCGCCGACAGCAAAGGCATTAGCGCCATTAGCCTACATCGAGAAGCCGATGAAACCCTGACTGTCGCCGGCAAAGCTCGTCACAGCGAAGTTTATGTACGCCAAGATGGCAAGCGCAAAACCACACTATGGCTAGATCCGGCGCAGGCATTTTTACCACTGCAAATCATCCATCAAGATGGTGCCGAGACCTATCGCATGATTTGGCTTGGCGACGCGGCTAAATAGCCAACCACGATACCTGTTGCTAAAACATCGCCGCGCTGGCCTGTGCACAGGTCATGTCGCGGCGCGCTGCAACACCTAGCCATGCGCCAATTTTTGGCAGCTCATAATTGAAAAAATAGTCGCAGGCAGCACGTTTACCAGCTCGAAAGTCTGCCGGTAAGTGCTCACTGCGCTCTGCGGAAATCGCCAACTCCAGCCACATCCACGCCAATACACCATGACCAAAACCTTGCATATAGGCGGTGGCATTGGCGAGCGCCTCCTCGGGCTTAGCCGTCGACCATGCGGCTTGCGCTGCTGCAGCAATTTCTTGCCACGCACTTTGCAAAGCTTCTGCATGCTCACTTAATGTGCTTTTCGACTTATCCTGATTCGCATCCTGAGCAAACGCCTGCTGTGCTGTGGCATGTACTCGAGTCATCAGTAGCTTCAATGCAGCACCTTGATTCATAAGAACTTTACGACCCAATAAATCTAAGCCCTGAATACCATGCGTGCCTTCATGAATCATGTTCAAACGGTTATCGCGCCAATATTGCTCCACCGGAAAATCTCGTGTGTAGCCATAGCCGCCAAACACTTGAATTGCCAAGCTATTAGCCTCCTGAGCCCACTCACTAGGCCAGCTTTTCGCAATCGGCGTGAGCAGCTCTAAGAGTTGGCGAGCTTCATGTGCTTGCGCCTCAGTCCCTGTGCTTTCCTCATCTACTAAACGCGCGCAATACAAACCCAACGCCAACCCGCCTTCGGCGATGGCTTTCTGCGCCATCAGCATGCGCTTCACATCGGTGTGCTCAATGATCGGCACTTGTGGGCTGCTCGGATCTTTACCAGCAGGGCTGGCATGACGACCTTGTGGTCGCTGCTTGGCGTAGTCTAGAGAGGCCTCAAAGCCGGCATAAGCAAGCATGGTCGCGCCTAAGCCCACCGCAATGCGCGCTTCATTCATCAGCGTAAACATGCAGCTTAAGCCTTTGCCCTCGCCTCCAATCAGGTAGCCAACAGCGCCGGACTGGCCATTGACGAGGTATTTACCCTCGCCAAAATTCAACAGCGTATTCACCGTGCCGCGATAGCCGCACTTGTGATTTAAGCCCGCCAGCGCAACGTCATTGCGAATATCGCTAATTTCACCCTCAGCACTGACTAATTTGCGTGGCACGATAAACAAAGAAATGCCGCGCACGCCGGATACTAGCTGGCCAGTCGCATCGGGAATTTTTGCCAACACCAAATGCACGATGTTATCGCCCATCTCATGCTCGCCACCGGAGATCCACATCTTATTACCGCTCAAGCGATAGCGCGGGCCCAGCGGGTCATTGGCCCAATCACCACAACCGCTGTCAGGCACAGCTTTAGTACGGATATCGGACAAACTTGAGCCAGCTTGCGGCTCACTCAAACACATGGTGCCGAAGCTCGTGCCAGCAAAGCCTGGCTTAGCAAACACGTCAATTTGAGTGGGAGTGCCATGCGCAAAAATGGTGTTGGCATTGCCGCGAGTGAGCATGGGATAGGCCGCTAGCGCGACACTGGCCTTGTAGAAAAAACTCATCGAGGCCATTTCAACGACTGTCGGCAGCTGCATGCCGCCAACCGCTTCGGGTTTGCTAGCAGCCATCAGGCCGGCCTCACTAAAGCAGTTCAGCGCGGCCTCTGTCTGTTTTGGTAGCAGCACACGCTCGCCATCAAACTCAGGCTCTTCGATATCCACGAGACGATTAATTGGTGCGAATTGCTCAGTGGCTACTTGCTCACTTAAGTCGAGTACAGCAGCAAAGGTATCAGCACTGTGATCAGCATGAAAAGGTCGCTGGCATAGCGCTGGTGCATCAAGCCAATCGTTTAAGAGAAAATCTAACGTGGCGCGATGAGTCATGGCGTTGTGCTCTAGTAAGTGAGTGCTCTTTAAGGAAAGGCGCCTTATGAGGCGCTCTTTTAAATATGCAAGATAGTATTTAAGTGCGCGGCAAAGTCACTCCGCGCTGACCTTGGTATTTACCGCCACGATCTTTATACGACGTGCCACAAATCTCATCGGACTCGAAAAATAGCATCTGTGCCACGCCTTCATTGGCATAGATTTTTGCCGGCAGGTTAGTGGTGTTGGAAAACTCCAAAGTCACATGACCTTCCCATTCTGGCTCTAGCGGTGTCACGTTCACGATGATGCCGCAACGGGCATAGGTCGACTTACCCAAACACACCACTAAAGTGCTGCGCGGGATGCGGAAATACTCAACGGTGCGCGCCAAGGCGAAGCTATTCGGCGGAATGATGCAGACATCGGAAACGACATCGACAAAGTTTTTTTCGTCGAAGTTTTTCGGGTCAACAATAGTCGAGTTGATATTGGTAAAAATCTTGAATTCATTGGCGCAACGAACATCGTAGCCGTAGCTTGAAGTGCCGTAAGAAATAATGCGCTGCTCATCTTGATGACGAACTTGGCCAGGCTCGAAAGGCTCAATCATGCCTTGCTGCTCGGCCATGCGACGGATCCAATGATCTGATTTGATGCTCATGCCTAACTCACTACTTCGATGATGGGTTTAAAGGAATTCGAGTGTCGGCCACACGTTGACCAAGGGCCAAGCGCGCGGAGACGCGACGCGCTAGCTCAGTGTATTGCTGCGCTAAACTGCCGTCTGGATCAGCCGCAACGGTTGGGCAACCGGCATCAGTCTGCTCACGAATACGTTTATCTAAGGGCAGCTGCGCGAGCAGCGCAACGTCGTATTGCTCGGCCATTTGCACACCACCGCCAGAGCCGAAAATTGCCTCGGTATGGCCGCAGTTAGTGCAAATATGTTGTGACATATTCTCAACAATGCCGAGCACATTGATATCGACTTTACGGAACATTTCGATGCCTTTTTTCGCATCTAATGTCGCGATATCTTGCGGCGTTGTCACTACTACTGCGCCAGCGACTGGCACTCGTTGCGCGAGTGTTAGCTGGATATCGCCCGTGCCCGGCGGCATATCGACAATCAAATAATCTAAGCTCGACCAACGTGTTTGTGAGACTAGCTGAATCAATGCGCCAGTAGCTTTCGGGCCACGCCAAACCACGGGGCTATCGCCTTGCAATAAGAAGCCGATGGACATGACATCTACGCCATGGGCGTGATGCGGGACAAACCAAGCATCATCGACGGTATCGGGATATTTACCGATGCCAATGCCGAGCATGGTGGGCAAGCTAGGGCCGTAAATATCGGCATCGAGCAGGCCGACCTTTGCACCTTCGCGTGCCAAAGCTAAGGCCAAATTCACCGCAGTGGTGGACTTACCAACGCCGCCTTTGCCAGAAGCCACGGCAATCACATTACGCGCCAAAGTCAGTGGCGCAACCTCGCCCTGTGGCTTGATACGTGGAATCTCGTGTGACCAACGAATATGAACATCACGCGCGCCGGCAACGTGCAACGCGGCTTCCAGCGGCGCCGCAAAAGCACCAGCAGGATCACGATGTGGGTACGGCAAAACGATGTGTACAAATACACGACCATCGTCGGTGACTTGCGTATCTGAAGCGCGCGCCAATAAAGCGTAGCTCGCGGCGCCCCCTAAATAGGGATCGCTGTGAGCAGCAAGTACGGCTTCAACTGCCGCTAGGGTAATGGGCATGGGTATTGCCCCTCAATGGCAAAAAACAAGGGGCTTATGCTAGCTCACCAAGCTACTCCTTGCACGGCCAATCACCGCCGCCGCTGCGCGCTCGCCCGAACGCACCGCCCCTTCCATATAGCCAGTCCAGTACCCCGGCAACTCAGTGCCGGCCCAAATAATGGAATGATGTGGCGTCGATAACGCATCGCGATAGCGCATCAATGCACCAGGGGCTAAATAGCCAGTCGGCGCGCCGCCACTCCACGGCTCATCAACCCAATTTTGCGAAATGAGCTCGCGCGGCGTACGTGCCTGCTCACCGAAAGCACGGACTAATGTTGAGAGCACTTGTTCGCGTTGCTCGGCCTCGCTGAGCTGCGAAAACACATCTAAATGCTCACCGCCAATAAACGCTAAAATACCTGCGCCGTGCGGCGTCGAGACATCAAATAACAAATTAATCGGGCCGTCAGCCAAGATGGTATTGCCCGACAAGCCCGCCTGCTGCCAAAACGCTCGCTCATAACGCACCACCACTTTCATTAAGCGCCCCATGCGATACACCTCGCAAAGCTGGCGTTGCTCAAGTGGCAATGGCGGCTCGATAGCAAAATTTAGGCGCTGCGGCGGCGGCACTGCGACGATGACATCGGCTGCACGCCATACGCCCTGCTTTGTCGTTATTTCGGCATAGGCCCCGTGCATATCAATTTTTTCTACTGCGGCATCAAAATACACACGCTCGCCAAGTGCGGCGGCCAGCGCATTCGACACCGACTGACTGCCTTCGGCAAAACGACAGTCTTGCGCGCCATCGATGCTCGCTGTTAAGCGCTCAAAGTTACCCGGCGTATACTCGTCGCCAGCGCAGGCGATGTAATGCAGCACGAATAAAAACGACAGCTCCTGCGCATTCGCTCCCCATAAGGTTTCAAATGATGCCTCGGCGATGGCGCGAATCGTTGGCGATAAAAACAGCTGCTTATCGAGCCAATCGCCCAAGCTCATAGCATCCCACTTAGCCGCTTTTGCAGCCTGCCAAGGTGCGCCAACAGGCACCGTAGCGGCGAGCCGATTGAGCTGCCAGCTAATGCGCAACAATGCGGGAATCAAGCGCCAATCATGCGGCGCACCGCTACTAGTGATCAGCCCAAAGACCTTATCGCCATGAATTTTGTGCGAGCCACCGGAGCAATACACCTGCTTCAAGGTGCGACTGGTGGGCAATAACTGCAGATTAAATTCTTTTGCCAAGGCCAGCATGCGTAACTGCGTTGGCCCGACCCATGCTCCACCACGATCTATCGGCATACCCTCATGCCATTCGCTCCAACTGCGGCCACCGACACGCTCACGGGCCTCCAGCACGGCCACTGTTAAACCAGTACCGACTAATTGCCGAGCCGCCGTTAGTCCTGCTAAACCGGCACCTACAATCACCACATCGACTTGATTCATCTGCTGCTGACTCCGTGTTGGCGCTCACACAGTGCTATCATGCGCGACCTATTTATTTTGTGAATTAGTGTGCCATGACTCGTCGCTTACTGGTAACCAGTGCCCTGCCTTATGCCAACGGCCCTATCCATTTAGGCCATTTGGTGGAATACATTCAGACCGATATTTGGGTGCGTTTCCAGCGCTCGCGCGGTCACGACTGCCGCTATGTCTGCGCCGATGATGCCCATGGTACGGCCATCATGCTGAAAGCCGAGCAAAATGGCCTATCTCCTGAAGCACAGATCGCCAACGTCAAAGCTGATCATGAGCGCGACTTTGCTGGCTTTAATATCGAGTTCGATAATTACCACTCCACGCACTCGCCCGAAAACGAAGCATTTTCTCGCACCATCTACACCAATCTCCGCGATGGCGTCGCCGGCAGCTCAGCCCCGCTGCAACAAGGCCAACACATTGCCAGTCGCTCGATCAGCCAGCTCTTTGATCCTGAGAAAAAGCTATTTTTAGCCGACCGCTTCATTAAAGGCGACTGCCCAAAATGTGGCGCGCTAGACCAGTACGGCGATGCCTGCGAAGTCTGCAGCGCGACTTACTCGCCAACTGAGCTAATAAACCCACGCTCAACAATTTCTGGCGCCACGCCGATTGAAAAAGAATCGCTGCACTACTTTTTCGAGCTCCCGCATTTCGAAGCCATGTTGCGTGAGTGGACACGCAGCGGCAGCTTGCAAAATGAAGTCGCCAACAAGCTCGCCGAATGGTTTGAGTCCGGCCTTGCCGACTGGGATATTTCGCGCGATGCACCCTACTTCGGCTTTGAAATCCCCGATGCGCCGGGCAAGTATTTCTATGTTTGGCTCGATGCGCCGATTGGCTATATGGCCAGCTTCAAGAACTTATGCGCGCGCACGCCCGAACTCAATTTCGATGATTATTGGCGTGAAGGTAGCGACACCGAGCTCTACCATTTCATTGGCAAAGACATCGTGTATTTCCACGCGTTGTTTTGGCCAGCGATGCTCGAAGGCGCCGGTTTCCGCAAGCCTACAGGCGTTTTCGCACATGGCTTTTTGACCGTTAATGGTCAAAAAATGTCGAAGTCACGCGGCACCTTTATTCAAGCGCAAACCTATTTGCAGCACTTAAATCCTGAATATTTGCGCTACTACTTCGCTGCCAAGCTTTCTGG
This sequence comes from Paraperlucidibaca sp., assembly GCA_018066805.1. Taxonomy (GTDB): domain Bacteria; phylum Pseudomonadota; class Gammaproteobacteria; order Pseudomonadales; family Moraxellaceae; genus Perlucidibaca; species Perlucidibaca wandonensis. The sequence goes on from JAGPVX010000069.1 coordinate 16,199, forward strand.
CCGCGTCGAAGACATCGACTTAAATCTCGAAGACTTCACGCAACGCGTGAACTCAGACTTGGTCGGCAAAGTGGTCAATATCGCCAGCCGTTGCGCGGGCTTTATCGCCAAGCGCTTCGACAATCAACTCAGTGCCGAGTGCGCCGAGCCTGAACTTTTAGCGGAAGCGATTGCCGCTGGCGATAGCATTGCCGCGCACTTCGAAGCTCGCGAATTTGGCCGTGCTGTGCGCGAGATCATGGCGCTAGCCGATCGTGCCAACCAATACATCGATGAGAAAAAGCCGTGGGCATTGGCGAAAATTGAAGGCAAAGAAGCTGAGGTGCACGCGGTGTGCTCGGTAGGCATCAACCTATTCCGCCAGCTAATTACTTACTTAGCGCCGATTTTGCCGGCAATGTCTGCCCAAAGCGCGGCCTTCTTAAATGTTGCTGACTTAGGTTGGGAGCGCCGTCGCGAACTACTCCTGGGCCATCGCATTGGCGAATTTAGCCCCTTGATGACGCGCGTTGATCCCATCAACGTTGCTGCCTTGGTCAGCGCTTCGCAAGACTCATTATCAGCAGCCGATGCCGCCTCTGCGACGGCAGGCCAATCCGCCGCGAACTCGGCGGCCACGGCTGCCGCAGATAAAAAATCAGTGGCCAAGGCCACAAGTAGTGCTGCCGATGCTGGTCATATCAGCATCGATGACTTTGCCAAAATTGATCTACGCGTGGCGAAAATCATTAGCGCTGAGCACGTAGATGGTGCCGATAAGTTGCTGCGCATCCAAGTCGATGTCGGTGGCGAGACGCGGCAAGTGTTTGCCGGCATTAAAGCTGCGTATCCCGAGCCTAGCGTGTTGGTTGGGCGTCATGCCGTTTTGGTGGCCAATCTTGCCCCACGCAAAATGAAATTCGGCATGAGCGAAGGCATGTTGCTCGCGGCAGGCCCAGGTGGCGCGGATATTTATCTGCTCTCGCCTGACGATGGCGCAAGCGCCGGCATGCAGGTTAAATAAGCCTCGCAGATGAAAAGAGGGGCTGCTGGCATTTAGTCAGCAGCCCCTCTTTTTTGCATTACTAGTCGCCTGCGCGGGCCAATGAATTGCCGCCTTATGGCCGGTTGCGCCCCAGCGCATCATGGCTAGACACCCACTGGTCTGAGACGATAGCTGAAGACAGCGATAGCTCGCCGCACAGCACCGTTGCGGCGATGATCTCGGCCAACTTATTGACTTTGCCAGCGCCATAACAGCCCATCACTTCCAAGCATTCGCGCTGCGTTGGCAGACCGGTGCCGCCGCCATAAGTGGCGACAATCAAAGCCGGAATGGTAACGGAAAAATAATAGTCGCCATTGGGCTTTAATTCGGCGTGAACGAAACCCGCCGATGACTCCGCCACATTGGCAACATCCTGCCCACAAGCCATGAATACTGCGGTGATGCCGTTGGCAAAGTGCGCACCGTTATTGACTGAGCCCGCCATCATCGCACCCATATTTGATAGCTGGCGCTGCTTAAACAGCGCCTCGCCACTGGTGTGCATAACCTCTTTTAATAGCTTCGCCGGCAGCGTGATTTCTGCCACCACACGTTTACCGCGCGTGTGCAGACTATTCACCACCGAATGCTTTTTGTCGGTATCGAAATTCGCCGCCAAGGAAAAATGCGCAAGGCCAGAAAGTTGCTGCGCCAGCATCCATTGGCAGGCCGCGTGCGTGGCCTTACTCACCATGTTTTGCCCAGCGGCATCGCCAGTGGTGAAGTTAAAGCGCAGCCAACGCATTTTACCTTGGGCAAATTGCTGAATATCACGCAGCTTGCCCGAGCGCGTGGTGGCTTCGGCAGCGGCTTTAATCTCGGCAAAATGCGCGGTGACCCATAGGCCAAAATCACGGGCATAACGCGCATCATCGAAGACAAAAATTGGCGCGCGCTGCATGGCATCATCGATGACGGTAGTGCGCACACCGCCAGCCTCGCGGGTTAGGCGCATGCCACGGCTATAACTCGCCAGCAGCGTGCCTTCGGTGGTCGCCATTGGCACATAAAACTCGCCTTGCGCGTGTTCGCCATCGAGCAATATTGGGCCAGCGAAGCCCATTGGCACTTGCACAATGCCGGAAAAACCTTCGATATTTCCCGGCAAAAGTGCAGGATCGATGGAGAACTGGCCAGTGTGTGTGAGCGCGGCGCCTGTGTTTTCTGTCACGGTATCGCGACGCGCCTGCGCCATGGCGTGGCTGTAATCGTTGGTTTTATCGCGCGGCAGCTTTGGCAGCACCACTGTCGTGGTAACGCTTGTAGAGTGGCGATCGGTCATTTTCGAACTCTTCTTATTAGTATTTACGCGAAAATAATATTGCTCAGCGCCAGCGCATCATCGGCAACGGGTTCAAAGGATGCCTTAGCGCATGCACCCCGCCCTTGCGTATCAAGAGCTGGTGAAATCCAGCATTGGGGAAGCGCTTAGCGATTTGCCGCCAGCGCGCTTTTTCAATCGTGCCTCGCATCAGGCCAAAGCTAACGTCGCACCAATCGGCTTGACGCACAGCCTCGCTTAGCGAGTCATCATTAATGCGGGTGAACTGATGATGTCGGGCAATGATCGAGAGCACCTGCTGTTTGCGTAGGTCTGGCCACACCATATCGGCCATTGCCAGCTCAGCTCGCCGCGCCGAAGGCTCAAGATAATCAAAATTCACATCTGACCAAATGCCGAGATCGTGAAAGCCTAGCGCAAAACCTATGGTTTCAAGATGCTCATCACTGGCTAAATTCCCTGCCTCAAGCACAGCATAGGCGCCATTGAGTACACGGTAACAATGATTTTTATAGGCCTGAAAGTCACTCCCTATGGCTTCTCGCCACTTATCAAGGACACCTTCAAGCGCATCACAGCGGGTAATTAATTGCATAGGGTCTATCCACTATTTATTATTGTTACAGTTGACAATGTCACATAGAGTGATAGTTTGGTTGCATGTGACCAATGAGTCGTCACGATACTAGAGGATAAACACCATGACGCATATCACCACGCCGGACGTCATCCAAATCACGCCTACTCGCATGGATTTTCAGTTCAACAATGTGCCACGTCACTGGGTCTTTGACGATGCATTTTCAACGCATTTCTTAGGCACGCTTTCGACTCTATTTCCAGTCGGCGAGCGCTTCTTTGTCGACTCTGTGCGCCAGTTGCGCGAGCACGCGCCAGACAAAGCCGCGCAAAAAGATATCTCCGGCTTTATTGGTCAGGAAGCTATGCATTCGCTGGAGCATGTGTCTCTCAATAATATGCTCGAAGCCAAAGGCTTGCCGGCTCTTCGTGCCGAGAAGTTCACCTTAGGCCTGCTCAACTTGGGCCGCCGTATGTTAAGCAAACGCCAGCAACTCGCCATCACCGTAGCACTTGAGCACTTCACCGCCATCATCGCCAACCGTCTGCTCAGCGACACCACCATCATGAATGGCCTAGCTGAAGAGATGCGTCCAGTGTGGATGTGGCATGCCATTGAAGAAACCGAGCACAAGGCCGTGGCCTTTGATTTATACAAAAGCGTGCCGGGCAATAGCTACGCCGAGCGCATTGTCTTTCAGGTTTTCGCGACCGTAATTTTGGCGGCTGTCGTTAGCGCTTTTCAGTTGCAGTTTTTGTATCGCGATAAGTCGTTATTTAGTCCCAAAACGTGGGCCTTTGGCCTAAATAAGCTGTTTGGCTTTAATGGTGTTATTTCAGGCTTGATCCCTGAGTATCTGGACTACTTCAAGCGCGACTTCCATCCTTGGGAGCACGAAAATAGTGCTTTGGTGGCCTACTGGCGCGACAAGCTCAACGCCATTGCTACGCCAGTACCAATGAATGGCCGGGCAAGGACTCAGGCGGCATAACAATGGCGCCTTGTTATGCCAACCGTGCACCATTGGGCAGCTCCATATCGACGGTTGATAGCACCACAGAGCCGTCAGGGCGGTGCAACCCAGTGATTAAACACTCAGATATAATGGGGCCAATTTGTTTTGGCGGGAAATTGACTACTGCCAGCACCTGCTTACCGAGAAGCTCTTCTTTCGTATATAGAGCAGTGATCTGTGCACTAGACTTTTTAATACCAAGCTCTTGCCCGAAATCCACCTTTAGTTTGTAAGCAGGCCGACGAGCCTCTGGAAAGTCTTCGACATCGACAATGGTTCCAACGCGGATATCGACTTTCTGGAAGTCGCCCCAATCAATATATTCCATATCTTACCTTGAGTATTTTTGTCCAGCGCCTTAGTTAAGCCGTGCCGCGAAACGGTATCGGCTTAACTGAATTGTTAGGTCACTGAGCCATAATGCCTTACCGTCGATACCCACTTCTCGATTTTATCGGGCTTGGCGTATCGCACAGGGCCAAATGAGTGAATTTTTACTGGCTTGATACCACAAAACTCCAATATTGTTCGCTTCATTTGATTATGCCCAGGCATTCGATACGCCATCCGGTAGTACCACGGCGGAGTGTCCATGGTAGTGAATAGATGGGCACTCCTGCCTTCAAGCAAACGATCCCAGAATTGTGAGTTTTCTCGATACTTAAAAGCCTTTCCAGGCAGTAGCACTCTATCTAATGCTCCCTTGAGCAGAGCAGGCATTGCGCCCCACCAGATGGGATAGAAGAAAGCGATATGGTCTGCCCAAACGATACTTTCCCAGAAATGAGCCAAGCCTGGCTCATGTTCTTGGCGTTGCTTATAGCCATGTTTAAGCACAGGATTAAACTCGACTTCACCAAGCTTAATGTACCGAACCTCTTTCCCAGCAGATCTTGCGGAGCTTACATATTCTTCAGCAAAGAGCCCCGATAAACTGTTTGTGTCTGGGTGGCCAAGTACCACTAATATTTTTTTATTTGTCTTTTTCATAATATATTTCTGCGGCCTAACGCCTTGTTAAGCAGTTTACCGTAACTCGAATTTAGTAAAATTTTAGGATTTAACTTTATGGCTTGATGACATAAAAACCCACGCGAAAAATAGCATAAAAAATAGATCATTTAGGCCATAGATACTATAAAAAATCCCGGCAAAAATATCTGTGGAATAAACTGCTTCTAGACTATTTCCTAGAAGCCAATTGATCCAGACAACAACATAAATTAATTTCTCTAAAGCAAAAGCGCCAGCGACCCATTTTATATTTGATATTACGGTTGCAGCTGAGAGATAGGCAATACCCCACATGACGATCATAAGAAGCCCAAAATTAGACATTACAATAGGGTCAGCGTCATTTATGGCAACATTAGTAAATCCACGTGAAAATATAAGCACACTAAAATTCATGATCGCAGCTAAAATAAATCCATTTTTTATTAATTTTTGATTCATATTTACCTCTGATAGCTTTATTGCCTAACCTAGTTTATATCGCAGCACTGCAGTGTAATAACTTTTATTTGCTGCATATGACAAAGGAGCGCGGGAAAAATCCAAGGACATCAAAGCCTTGAACACAGCTCTCCTTGCCATCAAATACCGCGCATCCTGCGCCGCAAAGCATGCCATGCCTTATTTCGGGCGCCAAGTTCACTGCATAACCTATTTAGCTAGCGAAACTCGGCACCCGCGACTTGCCCTAGCTTCGCATCATATTAGTGATTAGCGCCTGTGTGATTACTGGCCATACGCCGGGCGGCAAATCGTGACCCATGCCCTTCACCAACAGCCATTGCGAGCGCGGAACAGCCCGCGCCACCGCACGACCGCACGCTGGGCGCACCAGCGGGTCAGCATCGCCGTGAATAACCACGGTGGGCTTGGTGATGCGTTTGGCATAGGACCGCAAGCTACCCGTGCCTAAGATGGCATTGTATTGGCGCAAGACACCAGCCGGATAGAAACTACGCGCGTGCGACGCTCGCGCCATCTCCAGCAGTTCGGCATCGCTAAACGGATAGTTGGGACTATGAATCGCACGCATAAACTTTGCCGAATGAGCAATGTATTGCTCAGATGTCGCGCCTTTGCCCGGCCCACTGGTGAGCAGCTTTAGCGCAGATGGCTTGGGTGGTGGCAATAAAGCTTGGTTGGTGCTGGAGAAAATTATCCCCACCGAGCGCACACGGTCTGGATATTTCGCCGCAAAAATTTGCGTAATCATGCCACCCATGGAGGCACCAACAATATGCGCACGGCGAATTTGCAGGAAGTCGAGTAGGCCTAATACATCATCGGCCATATCCATTATGGTATAGGGCACAGGGCTCGACAGGCCCAATTGTGCGCGCACCATGCGTTTCCAAACCGGACCTTTCACTTTCAAATCACTGAGCTTGCTGGATAAGCCAATGTCGCGATTGTCAAAACGGATAACACGATGGCCTTCGGCCACCAAGCCTTCGCAAAAGCCTAAAGGCCATAGTGTGAGCTGCGCACTCAAGCCCATCACTAAAATAATGGGTGGGTGCAAAACATCACCCATGTCTTCATAAGCCAACTCAAGGCCATTGGCCTCTGCAACGCCGCGGCGAATATTCATGCCTTACTTACTCACTTTCACAATAGGGTAGACCCAGCCACCGAGAGATTTTTCCAAGGCCATGGCACACGCCAAACCAAGATGATCATTGCCTTCTTTGGCAATGATTTGCACGCCTGTTGGTAGACCAGCGCTATTAAGACCGGTGGGAACTGATGTGCCGGGCAGCGACAAGGCATTAAACACGGCGCAGTTGACGAAATTAAACGGCGGCAGCATCGCATGATAATGCTTGGGCGCAACCGTCGGATATGGCGGCGTAATCAATACGCCATCATCGCCTAAAGCATCTTCCAGCTGGCGCTTCAGCACTAAAGCCTGAGCACGCAATTTAGCCGTGCGCTTCGGTGTCCATTCTGGCAAACGCTCAAATAGCGCGAGGGCAATCAGCGGGAAGGTGTGGTCGGAGCGACCGATGGCGAAACGACCAAACTCGGCTAGTGCGGCGCGTGGTGAGCGCGTACCAAAGAGATGATCGGCAAAGGTCAGATCGCTGCCAGCGGTGGCGAGCATAGCCGACCACAGGTCTAGCGCCTTCGCCATCAAGGGCAAATGAATCGCTTCGACGCGAGCTCCCTGCGCCATCAAGGCCTCAATGGCACGGTCGCGTGCGCCCAGTTGGTCGGCATCCGGCGAAATGGCCAATTCACGAGCAAACTGCAGCACTCGCAACTTACTAATATCGACATCACTCACGGGCTGTAAATGCACAGCACGGTCGCCAGCGAGTACCCGCACCAGCGGCTCTAAATCTTCTGCGCGACGGCACAAGGGCCCGCTCGATAAATGCCGATCAATACCGCCAGATGGCCCAGGAAACTGGCCTTCATTATCGATCAAACCCGGCGAGCACTTATGGCCAAATACGCCGTTGAAAAATGCCGGCATCCGAATCGAGCCGCCAACGTCGCCGCCCAAACCAAAAGGTGAGGCGCCACTGCCAACGATTGCGCCCTCACCGCCCGATGAACCGCCGACTGTATGTGCTGGGTTGTAGGGGTTATTGGTGCGGCCATAGACCTTATTGAAAGTTTCCATCCACATGCAGAGCTCGGAAGTGTTAGTTACCCCGAGCGGGATGGCGCCAGCGGCGCGTAAATTCGCTACGATAGGCGCATCATCTGCGACCTTGCGGCCAATGCGGCTGACCAAGCCGGCGGTATTTGGCATGCCGGCGAAGTGAAAGTTCTCTTTGATTGTGCATGGCACGCCAAGAAACGGTGGCAGTGACGCTAATTTGTGCGCCTTTTTTGCTTTGGCCACAGCTTCATCGGCTTTTGCAGCCTCAACACGGGCATCGGCAACGCGCTCGCACACCACGGCATTGAGCGTGGGATTAACTTGCCGCAAACGGGCAATATGCGCCTCAACTACAGCCACCGAAGTGGTTTTACCGCTACGTATATGTGCAGCCAACTCGGAAGCCGAGAGTAATAGCAGATCAGACATAACTAATTGCCAGATATGGACGTGTTGCGACTTTGCCCCAGCCGCCTGCTCGATGCAATAATCACTCACGTTTTTGAGTATCACTTATGGCCAACGCAACACTGATTCCACTGATCGATGCCCTGCTGCCGCAAACCCAGTGCGGACAATGCGGCCATCCCGGTTGCGCACCTTATGCGCAGGCCATCGCCGATGGCGAGGCAATTAATCATTGCGTGCCCGGCGGCCAAAGCACCATTGATGCCCTGGCACGCTTACTCGACAAGCCCAGCCTGCCACTAGATCCAGCCTATGGCGTAACGCCAGAGCATCGTCTAGTCGCCTTTATTCGCGAAGATGAATGCATCGGCTGCACCAAATGCATCCAAGCCTGCCCCGTCGATGCCATTGTTGGCGCGGCTAAACAAATGCACACCATAATGGTCGATGAATGCACCGGCTGTGATCTCTGCGTTGCTCCCTGCCCCGTCGATTGCATCGATATGGTCGAAGGCCCAGACATTCCCATGACCTGGCATAAAGCTTCCGATGAACCGCTAGATGCCGGTGAGCAGGCAGCGAAAGATCGCGCCGATAAAGCCCGCGAACGCTTCGAAACCCTCAAAGCTCGCCAAGCCAAATTGGCTGAAGCTAAAGCTGCGCGCCGCCCAACGGCCGTCGTGGCGCAAACGTCTGACTCAGGCGCTGCCGACACCAGCGCGCTAATGATTGCCGCCGCACTCGCCCGCAGCCAGCTGAAGAAAACCGAAAAACAACTCGCAGCGCTGAATGCTCGTGGCGAAGATGCCAGCCATCTGCAAGCACGCCTGCCCGAGTTGAGCGAGGCTGTGAGTACTGCCGAAGCGGCTTTGGCAAAAGCAAAGGCGCCCGGCAGTAAGCGTGTGCGCACCACAGGAGCGCTGTAATGAATGCCGCCAAGCGCGAGGCTATTTTTTCGCGTCTGCAAGCTGAGAATCCCGAGCCGCGCACCGAGCTGCACTATCGCAACCCGTTTGAATTGCTCATCGCGGTCTTACTGTCGGCGCAATCAACCGATGTTGGTGTCAACAAGGCCACGGTGAAATTATTTGCCCAAGGCCCAACGCCTGCCGCCATGTTGGCGATGGGCGTCGATGGTGTAAAAGCCTGCATCCGCACTTTAGGCCTGTTTAATAGCAAAGCTGAAAATGTCATCAAGACCTGCCGAATCTTGGTTGAGCAACACAATAGCGAGATTCCGCGCCAACGCGAGGCTCTAGAAGCATTGCCCGGTGTTGGCCGTAAAACCGCTAATGTCGTGCTGAATACAGCATTTGGCGAACCGACGATCGCCGTCGACACACACATCTTTCGAGTCTCGAATCGCACACGTTTAGCGCCGGGAAAAGATGTTGTCGCGGTCGAAGAAAAGCTGATGAAAGTCGTGCCAAAAGCGTATCGTGTCGATGCTCATCATTGGCTGATTTTGCACGGCCGTTACACCTGCATTGCGCGCAAACCTCGCTGCGGCAGCTGTTTGATTGAAGACCTCTGCGAATACAAGGAGAAGGTGCTTGACTAAGCCCTCAGCAACACCGGTTAGTGCTACCAAAACAATTAGCAAACGCAGCCGCTGGCTTCTGGGCGGCTTGGCACTGCTTATTGTGGTTTGGCTGGGCATTGTCACCGCCATCGAATTTTTAGCGCCAAACTGGGTGGAGAACACGCTAGCAAAAGAAATCAGCCAGCGCCTAGGCATCGCCATTCGCATTGAACGAGTCGACACCGATGCTTTCGAAGGCAAGCTTCATATTTTTGGCGTTGCGGTTGACGACAAAGAAGGACAACCATTAATTGGTTTTCGTGAGCTACATTTGGACTATTCATGGCTAAGCTTATTGAGCCCAGTATGGGTGCTGGAGTCGGCGACTCTGGTGCAACCAACTATTCATTTACGACTACCCGCTGAAGGCCCGCTAACACTTATGCAGCTCGTGCCAAGCAGCGATGGTCCAGCGGTGGAAACACCGCGCTGGCAGCTCAAGAGTTTGGCCATTAGCGAGGGCGAATTATCTTATCGCGATGAGCGCGTAAAACCTGCACGCGAATTCGCGCTGAGTAATTGGGGCTTAAACCTCGATGACATTGGCACAGAAAGCGCCAATGGCTTAGCCGAGCTGCATGGCGACCTACCTGCCGGTGCGAGCATCGACTGGATCGGCGATGTTGGCTTGCAACCATTAAGGTCAAAAGGCCGTTTGCAAATCAACAAGCTATCACTGCCGGATACACTCGGCTGGTTACCGGAAAAGCTGCCATTGGCGGTCAATAATGGGCGCATTTCATTAGACCTTAACTACGATGCCAAATTACAGCCCGACGTTTCTGTCGCCATTAATAACAGCTCAGCCACTCTAGAAGATCTGTCATTAGCACTGCTAAAAGCATCACAAAAAGATGAGCTCGCAAGCATAAAAACGTTAAGCGCTAAAGGCGTGGTATTTGCCTATCCTAGCGGTGAATGGGCAAGCGATAAATTAACCTTAGTGGGTGCAAACGTTTCAGTCGAGCGCGATGCCAATGGTGAGTTTAGCGTCATAAAAGCACTCGCCGGACCACCACGAAAAGCCGTTGCTAAGGCTGAGCCTAGTGCGCCTATCGACTGGGCCGGCAGCTTAAAACAAGCTGAAATCAGCGATGTCATGGTGACTTATCGCGACCTCAGCACACGCCCAAACACTGCGCTAACACTTGGGCCACTCTCATTATCAGCAACGCCAAAAGCCGACAGCGCACAAGATAGCGTCGACATCACGCTCAATACCGCGATCAATACCAGCGCTAAGCTAAGCCTGCGCGGCGAGTTGGGCATGCCATCGGCACGAGCCAATCAAGCGCCAGCAACACCGTATTTTTCCGGCAGACTAAGCCTCGATGACTTAGCCCTGAAGCCTTTCGAAGGCTTTATTAGCGAAGTGCTGGCCATCCGCCTGCCATCAGGCGAGCTCAGTACCGATGGCCAGCTGCAATGGCAAACACCAAGTGCGCCTAGCTGGGCATGGTCTGGCGATACCTCCGTGAAAAACCTGCGTGTTTTAGAGGCTCGCGGCCAGCCATTACTGTCGCTAAACACACTGCAAGTCACTGGATTAAAAGCGCAAGGTACGCCGCTGCAAGTGGGCATTAATCGCCTCTTGATCGACAGTCCAAAATTACGCGTGAGTCGCCAAAGCGATGGCTCGCTCAACGTAGCGAATTTGACTAAGACAAGCTCTTCAAATAGCTCGGCGAATAGCGAAAGCAACGCCAGATCTGATGTCTTTATAAACACTCTCGCCGTGCGCGGCGGCACCGTAGCATTTGCCGACAATAGCTTGGCTCCAAGCGTGGCGACGGCGCTATCGCAGCTCTCTGGCAGCATCAGCAAAATCGATCTCACAGGCCGTCAAAATGCACAGATCAAGTTACGTGGTTACCTGCCCAACGCCGCACCCATTGCCATAGAAGGTGCCGTAAATATTGTGCAGCCAACCAAAGCCTTCGATATGACTCTGCGCGCTGAACGCCTAGCGCTAGTGCCCTACAGCGCTTACGCCAGTCGTTATGCGGGCTACGCACTAGCAGACGGCCTGCTCTGGGCAGACTTGAAATACAGCATCGATAAAGGCTCGCTCAGCGCTAAAAACACCCTGCGCATAAATGACTTTACCTGGGGCGAGGCCAGCGGCTCGAAAGAAGCCACGGGACTGCCAGTGCGACTTGGCACCGCATTACTAAAAGATGTGAAAGGTGAAATTCATTTAGATGTGCCATTAAGCGGGAACTTAAGCGACCCAGAGTTCCGTGTATGGCCCATCGTTTGGCAGACATTGGGCAATCTCATCACGCGCGCAGCAGCAGCACCGTTTAAGTTACTCGGCGGTTTAGCCGGTGGCGGCGATGACCTTAACCAAGTCAGCTTTGCTGCTAATAGCGCCGCCCTGTCAGAGTCGGCAAAGGCACAAGTCACGACCTTAGCGGCATCATTAAAAGATAAGCCTGAATTGCAGATGAGCCTTGCAGGCCATAGTGATGCGACAAAAGATATGATGCCCGGCTTAAGCCCAGAGGCTGCCAGCAAGCACGCCTACGACCTTGCCAAAGCGCGAGCCGTTGCCGTGCAGCAAGCGTTAATCGCCGCTGGAGTGCCAGCGCAGCAATTAGTGCTTGAGCAGCCAAAGGCAACAACAGATGCATCACTCGCGGTGAGCCTAACGATCAGCCTGCCCTAAAGGGTCAGGCTGATGCTCACAGATTAGAAAGGCTTACTGCCACTCCACCAGCACTTCGCGGCGGCGCGCTACTTGCGTGACTGCCGCGGCATAGCGGGCTTCGATCTCGTTGCGTCGGACTTTTAAAGTGGGGGTTAATAAGCCGCTTTCACTGCTCCAGCGCTCGCTGACTAGCAACATTTTAGCGATCTTTTCATGGTCCTCTAAGGGTGCATTTGCGCGCTCCATATCGGCTAATAAACCTGCCTCAACTTCCTCGCGCGGCTTAGTTAATGCGGTCAAGCTCAGATTCACCACCATCACCGGCTGAGTGAGCTGGGCACCAACTAAACAACATTGATCGATGTCGTTATTGCTGCCCATGAATGCAGCCTCTATTGGGCCCGGCGCGACGTATTTGCCCTTGGCCGTTTTAAAAATCTCTTTTACGCGGCCAGTGATATAGAGAAAGCCATCATGATCGAAGCGGCCTTTATCACCTGTTTTCAACCAGCCGTCGCTAGTAAAGGCGGCTTTGGTTTGCTTAGCATCATTGAAGTAGCCAAGCATTACGCCAGGATGGCGCACTTGAATTTCGCCCTCTTCCGATAGGCGCAAATTGGCATCCGAAAATGGCTTGCCGACACTGCCTAAGCGCTGTGCACCGGGGCGATTCATGCTGCAATACAGCGCTTCGCTTTGGCCATAGCACTCGTAAACATCGAGGCCTAAGACATCGCGGAAAAATAGTAATGTGGCTTGTGGCACCGGCGCTGCACCACAAAATAATGCACGGCTATGTTGCAGACCTAAGCGCGTCACCATGCGCTTACGCAGCAACGGCCCGAGCCAACGCCGCTTCACTAAAGCACGCAATTGGCGCTCAGGAATACGCGCGGTAAAACTTGCTTGCAGGCGTGATAGCACTAATGGCACGGCGACAAAGCGTGTCGGCTTAGTCTCCATCAGTTGCTCGCTCATTTTCTCTACGCGCTCGAGGAAATACACCTCGGCACCCCAATAGAGGCTGGCCATTTCGACCGCCACGCGCTCCAAAATATGCGCAAGCGGTAAGTACGAAAATAAGCGCTCGCCCGGTTTAGAAGGGATTACTTCGCGAAACACTGCTGAGGTAAAGGCTAAGTTGCCATAACTCAGCATCACACCTTTCGAATTACCCGTAGTGCCTGAGGTATAGACCAGGGTCGCCAGAGTATCGGCGCTAGGCTTTTCATAGCGACGTAACGGCAGATGTGAGCGCGCAAAGCCTGCCCAAGTGTGCTCAGACACAGGCGATGCATCGTAAGGCATGGCAATGGTGACGATATCTTTGGGTAGACCTTGCTGCAACATATCAGCGGCTACAGCGGATGGCATGGGGCCAATAAAAATCGCCTTGGCCTCGCAATGCTTCAAAATCCATCCTGTGGTTTTCGATGCTTGTCGAGCGTAAATTCCAACTGGCACTAGGCCGGCCATTTGGATGGCGAGGTCGGCTAAAAACCAATGCGCGCAGTTCATGCCAGCAATAGCGATTCGCGAGCCCGCAGGCCAGTCCTGAGCCTTCAGCGCTGATGCCATGCGGCCAACTTCATCGGCGGCCTCACGCCACGTCATGGTGCGAATAGCGCCGGCTTCATGCTGAATCAGCCAAGTAACATCGGGCGCTTGCTCTGCCCAGTACAACAGTTGATCTACCGGATACGAAGTACTGTTCGCTACTGTCATTTCACATTTCCCGAAAGCAAAAGCCGCAAAATCATTGGCCATAAAATCATAGCGTTGGGTCTTCAGCGCGATGGCGTGATTGCATGCGTCTTACCGTACGCGCAGCAGCGCTAGGCTTCTCTTGCTTATTCTCAACGCCGGCAATATCGCTGCGGCTATCGAGCCATTGCGCGCAAGGCTCCCAAACTTCATGCGCCGCTTTCGAGCCCAAAATCACGCCCATATGGCCACCAGGCGCGACACGAAATTCGCTAGACTCACTACCAACTAGCTCAGCGGATTTGCTCGCGACATCGATCGGCACAATGTGATCGGTGCTGCCGGCATAAGCTAAATAGTCTGCCTTGATGGTGCTGAGATCGGCGTCAATATCGCCCAAAGACATGATGCCATCGGCAAATTGATTGTCGATGAGGGCATGCACAAACATGTCTTGCAGCACGCCAACGGGATACACCAGCATGTGATCAAGATAGTCGGCTGTGGTGCTATGGCTTTCGACAAACTCACGATCGGCCAAGCGCTTGGCTAAGTTCCAATAGGTGGTGACGCTGCCTATTGGATCAGTGAGTTTGAAGCCCAAAGTAGTGACCCAGCCCGGCATTTGCATGCTTATCGGATTCAAGTCCTGCACGCGCAGTGGCGTGTAGCGACGAACCAATTCAGCAGGCTTTTGGATGATGCGGCCAAGCATTGCCGGAATACCACTACTGCGAAAATCAATCGGGCTAGCAATAGTGATGAGGTTGCGAATTTTTGTATCGCCGGAACCGCCGGCATACATCAGCGACAGCAAGCCGCCCATGCACCAGCCCATCAACGAGACCTCTTCAACACCGGAATGCTTACGCACTTCCGCAATGGCCTCGGAAAACATATCGATGGAATAGTCTTTTAAGCGCAAGGTGGCGTGGCGGCGCTCTGGAATGCCCCAGTCAATCATATAAACATGGTAGCCACGCGCTGCGAAAAATCGCGCCAGACTGCGATGCGGCATGAGGTCGAAACTTTCCGTGGTAACGCCGAGCGGTGGCACCAACACGAGCGGCACGGCATGGCGTTTGCGCTGGACCGGCATCGTTTCGCCATTGGACAATGGGATTCTGTCTTCGTAGGGTGGCGGATAATAGCGCAGCGACATCGGGTCGCCGGAAAGCAGTGTTTCGTAGGGTGTTAGGCCCGACTGCACGAGACTGCCGCGCAAAAATGCCCAATCTAGCGCATTGCCTGTGGCCACTTCTGCACGAGCGCGAAACGCACTTATTTGTTTACTAATTGATCTTAATCGACTTGCCATCATGAGCTCCTGCCTATGCCTGACCGCCAACGAAATCGCGGGGGCTGACCTGTGAAATCAGTGTACCCCGCTTTAACGATTTTCGTGTTGCCAGTTGTCGGCCGCCCTATTATTTGAGCAGTGTGCGACCGTTGTTGGCGGCGATGCGCAAGCGCAGCGCGTTCAGCTTAATGAAGCCTTCAGCATCTTTCTGATCGTAAGCGCCGCCATCATCTTCAAAGGTCGAGATGCGCGTATCGAACAAGGATTGCGCCGACTGGCGACCGACAACAATCACGTTACCTTTGTAGAGCTTCAAGCGCACATCACCATTAACACAGGCTTGCGAATTATCGATCAAGCCCTGCAGTAACTGACGCTCAGGGCTCCACCAGTAACCGTTGTAAATCAGCGTGGCGTAGCGCGGCATCAACTCATCTTTCATGTGAGCGACTTCGCGATCTAGCGTAATCGATTCAATGGCACGGTGGCCCTTCAGCAAAATCGTGCCGCCTGGAGTTTCGTAGCAGCCGCGCGACTTCATGCCGACATAGCGGTTTTCCACCAAATCCAAACGACCAATGCCGTTGGCACCACCAATTTTGTTCAAATAAGTCAGCACAGTCGCTGGGCTCATGCGCTCGCCATCGATGGCAACAACGTCGCCGCCTTCGTAGGTGAGATCAATGTATGTAGCCGTGTTAGGTGCATTTTCTGGCGAGACTGACCAACGCCACATTGACTCTTCGCACTCAGTCCATGGATCTTCGAGCACGCCGCCTTCATAGGAAATGTGCAGCAGGTTGGCATCCATGGAATACGGTGATTTTTTGCCAGCAGAAGCAAAATCGATGGGGATATCACGGGTTTTGGCGTAGGCCATCAGCGTTTCACGCGAGGTCAAATCCCATTCACGCCACGGGGCAATGACTTTGATGCCGGGCTTCAAGGCATAGGCGCCGAGCTCGAAACGGACTTGGTCATTACCTTTGCCGGTTGCGCCGTGCGAAATGGCATCGGCGCCTTCGCGGTTAGCAATTTCAACTAGGCGCTTAGCAATTAATGGGCGCGCAATCGATGTGCCGAGCAAATATTCGCCTTCATAGACGGTGTTGGCACGGAACATTGGGAAGACGAAATCGCGGACAAACTCTTCACGCAAATCTTCGATGTAAATGTCTTTAATGCCCATGGCGTGGGCTTTTGCGCGCGCTGGCTCAACTTCTTCGCCTTGGCCAAGATCAGCGGTGAAAGTGACGATTTCACAGCCATAGGTGTCTTGCAACCAACGCACAATAACGGAGGTATCTAGGCCGCCAGAATAGGCGAGTACGACTTTTTTGATGTCGGTCATGGGTTCAAAACTCACAGGCATGCGAATGGAAAAATCAGACGCGCATTGTACGCGTTAGCAGGCCGTGCTGACCACCACCCGATGCCTTCCCTCATGCTTGGCGGCGTAAAGCGCCTCATCTGCAAGGTCGATAAGTTTAGCGGGAGCGATATGCACATCCGGCACCATCGAGGCAACGCCAGCGCTAATCGTCACATGCTTGGCAACCTTGGAGCCGCGATGCGCAATTGCCTTGGCATCGATGCCGGCAATCAACTCGCGCGCCACTTCCATCGCACCATCGCAGGTGGTGTTTGGCAGCAGCAGAACAAACTCCTCACCGCCGTAGCGCGCGGCTAAATCGCCAGGGCGAGTCGCTACCGATTTCAGCACATCGGCAACTGCTATCAAGGCACGATCACCCTCTAAGTGGCCGTGTTTATCGTTAAAAGCTTTGAAATGATCTACGTCAGAAAATACTAATGCCAAGGGTTTGCCATCGCGGCGCGCACGCTCCCACTCCATTAGAAAGCGATCGTTAAAGTGGCGGCGATTTGCCAAACCAGTGAGGCCATCTTCGCGTGCTAATTGCACCAGTCGCTCAGATAATTTATTGAGTTGGCGCTTTTCTAGGTCGAGTAGTCGCGACTGTAAAAATAACCGGCGCTCTCGCACTTCCACCACGTAGTTATTGCCGACACCAACTAAGTTGGTGAGGAAGAAAAACTGCATGAACATGCCCCAGTCGAAGCGCTGCATGCCCAATACATTGACCGCTAATACAACAGCGCCCATGCCCGTAAAGCCTATAAATGCAGATTGATGTAGACGTAAGTTGGCCACGCCATAGACGATCATGAGCAGGTAGATAACGAGATAGGTACTGCGTTGACGAAGTACTTCATCACGAAAATAAGCAGGAAATATGGTCATGAAAAGCAGCATGAGCAGACAACACACCACCGTATAGCTAAAAAAATGTCGATCCATCGATGGCATTTTGGCGAGTGCGGTAAAAACCACTAATACCGAAATAATGCACAAGCCCATCAGGACAGCTAAGCGCAAGTCCTCAACAGCACCAATCCACACGCCACCCACGGTGTATTGAAAGTAAATAATCAGCACAGCACTGAGCGCCAGTAAAAACATCAGCCAATAGTTTTCGCGCACAGTCTCCAAAGCGCGGGTATTCATGTTTTGCCGAAATTCTTTTTCAAACGACGCAGGAAAGCGCAAACGCATGAAAGACTGGCCAAGCAAGTCGCGTACGGTGTCGTATTCGGCCTCCCAGGCGGGGGGTTTTTCTGCACTCATCTCATGCTCCGTCTTTGCCGATGCCTCAGCATCCGTTAGCCTATGCGTCTTTGCTGCCGTTGACGAGCCTTCTCATGCCCCAAAATACACTCACTATCACCCGTCCCGACGACTGGCATGTGCATTTACGCGATGGCGATGCTCTCGTTGACACCGTGCCTGCCATGTCACGTTATTTTGGCCGAGCCATTGTCATGCCGAATTTGCTGCCGCCGGCAGTGACGCCCGAACAAGCCGGCGCTTATCGCGAGCGCATTTTAGCTGCCCGCCCAACTGGCAGCCGCTTTGAGCCACTAATGGTGCTCTACCTCACCGAAGGCACTACGGTTGATGATATTCGCCGCGCCAAGGCTAGTGGCTTTGTTCATGCTGTGAAGCTCTACCCTGCCGGTGCGACCACTAACTCGCAGTCGGGCGTTACCGATTTAAGCAAAGTCGATGCGGTGCTCAATGAGATGGCCGACTGCGGCATGCCCCTGCTAATTCACGGCGAAGTCACTCATAGCGAGATCGATATTTTTGCCCGCGAAAAAGTATTTATCGATACCGTGCTCACGCCGCTAGTGGCCAAACATCCAACGCTGCGCATTGTACTCGAGCACATCACCACCGCCGACGCCGTCGAATTTGTCCGCAATGCGCCAGAGCATATCGGCGCCACCATCACTGCACATCACTTATTATTTAACCGCAATCACATGCTCGCCGGCGGCATTCGCCCGCACTATTACTGCTTACCGATACTCAAACACAGCCGCCACCAAGCTGCGCTTATTCAGGCTGCAACCAGTGGCAATCCGAAATTCTTTTTAGGCACTGATAGCGCGCCACACGCCATCGGAGCGAAAGAATCGGCCTGCGGCTGCGCCGGTGCCTACACCGCTCACGCCGCCATCGAGCTTTATGCTGAGGTTTTTGAGGCAGCTAATGCCTTAGAGATGCTCGAAGGTTTCGCCAGTCATTTTGGTGCCGATTTCTACGACCTGCCACGCCATAGCGACACCATCACGCTAGTGCGTAAGCCATGGTCAGTGCCTGCGAGCTACCCCTTTGGTGGCCAGCAAGTAGTGCCTGTGCGAGCGAATGAGCAACTGGATTGGCAGGTACAGGCATGATCGCCGCCAAGGATAGATTCCGTGGTTTCTTGCCTATCGTGGTCGATGTTGAAACCGCTGGCTTCGATGCCGGCACGCACGCCTTATTGGAAGTCGCGGCCGTCATCGTGTTGCCCGATGAGCATGGCAACTGGCAACCCGTTGCGCGCCATCATGCGCATTTAAAACCTGAGCCTGGCCTCGAGCTAGACCCTGCTGCGCTCAAGTTCAATGGCATTAACCCGCATCACCCGCTGCGCTTAGCGGTGACTGAGGCCGATGGCCTGCGCGATATTTTCGCGGCGGTGAAAGCTGCGCAAAAAGATGCCGGCTGCAAACGCTGCATTTTAGTTGGTCACAATGCCGGATTTGATCTCGCCCACATCAACGCGGCTAGCGAGCGCCACAACCTAAAAAATCAGAATCCGTTCCATCCGTTTTCGGTGTTCGACACGGTCTCATTGGCAGGCTTAGCTTATGGCCAGACCGTGCTCGCACGCGCCTGCGTCGCTGCCGGCATCGACTTTGATCAGAATGAAGCGCACTCCGCACTCTACGATGCGCAAGTCACTGCCGAGTTATTTTGCGGCATCGTCAATCGCTGGCAATCGGCATTTGCTTTACCGGAAATGTCCGAGGCTTGAGCCTTTAAAGCAGATGAGGTCATCTCGCCTCATCTGCTAATGCTTAGCGCGCATTAGCCGGCGATGGCAGCAGGCGCGACAAAAATGTCGCGCCAAACCACATGCCAATAATGCTCGCCAACAAGCCCGCCAACTGCGGTGGCCAAATGCCTTCAGCCGCCCATAACTCAAAGCTCAACCACACCAAAACACCAAACGCCATTGAGGTGAGCGCGCCGGCACGATTGGCTTTAGACCAATAAATACCCGCCGTGAGCGGAACAAACACAGCCACCAAAGTGACTTTGTATGCGTTCTCAACCATTTCAAAAATAGTCGCGTCTGACTGCATGGCATACCAGCCAATAAAAGTGCCAAAGCCTAAAACCACTGCGCGCAACATGAACAAAAACTGCTTATCGGTTTGTGCTGGCAACAAAGGTTTCAGTAAGTTTTCAGTAAATACCGTCGATGGTGCAAGTAAGGTTCCTGAGGCTGTAGACATAATCGCCGACAGCAATGCGCCAAAAAACAACACCTGCATAAGCAGCGGTAAGTCATTCTGGATAAACGTCGGCAATACCTGTTGCGGATCCTCGCCCATCACGCGTTCGACCATGGCTGGGTCAATCACAACGGCGGCATAGGTCAAAAACAACGGCACCATGCAAAATAGTAAATAACCAACACCACCCAAAATTGAGCCGGCAACCGCGATATTTTCATTTTTTGCCGTATTCATGCGCTGAAACACGTCTTGCTGCGGAATAGAGCCCAGCGCTAACGTCACGAAAGCACCAATCCACGCGAGCATGGAGGCCGCTGACATTTCCGGCCAAAAATCCTCGAACTTACCGGCAGCTTGCGCATGATCGACGACAACCATCACGCCTCCGGCATTGCCAGCCACCACATACGTAATAACTAACAGTGCGACAATAATGATGATCATTTGTACAAAGCTCGTCACTGCCACCGACCACATGCCACCAAACATGGTGTAAAAAATCACAATAGCCGAGCCAATCAAAATACCTTCGTCATGACTAATGCTACCGCCACTTAAGCTGCTAAAAATCACGCCAAGTGCAATCATCTGCGCTGATACCCAGCCCAAGTAAGACAACATAATGGCAACCGACGTAATGACCTCAGCCTCGCGACCATAGCGATCGCGGAAAAAGTCACCAATGGTTAGTAGGTTGCGGCGATACAGCGCACGCGCAAAAAACATACCGGCAAAAATCAAACAAAATGCGGCACCAAAGGGGTCGGCAACAATGCCACCCAACCCTTCATCGAGAAAGGTAGATGGCGCGCCGAGAATCGATTCAGAACCAAACCAAGTAGCAAACATGGTGGCGGTGACCACGCTGAGTGGCAAGCTACGGCCTGCTGAAATAAAATCGCGCGAGTTTTTTACCCGCAAAGTGGCCAATAAGCCGATGGCGATGGACACCACTAAGTAGGCAATTACAAAGGTATTTAACATGCTGTTTGGTCTCCAACAGCGCATCCATGGCACCGACGATAGGTGCTTAGGGAGTGGGCAGTCACGCGTCTACTGACGCCATTTTTTGCGCATGCTAACAGCAGAAACCAAGATCAGTAAGTAGTTGCTGCGCGGATGAGGCTTTTGCCACGCCAAAGATGCGATGAGCAGCGATTTCGCGGCGCGTGGCATAGTGTTTGCGCAAGTCATCAAAAGCGCTAGCTTGGCCGGGGTAAGCCGCAACAGCAGCGCGTAAACGCTGGTCATCGCCTTCGCAATCAACCACCTGCGCCATTATGGCGGCATAAGGCGCAACCAGATGCTCGGCGCTAGCGGCAGACCATTGCAGCACTGGCGGCGCTTGCGCAGGGATAATATCCGCCAGCTCACCAACCTGCTCATAGCCGAGTAAGGCCGCAGCTTTGGCGGTAATCTGCCAAGTGCCACGCCACTTCCCCTCTAAGCTATGGCCGGCGATATGCGGGCTAACTTGCTGGCAAGCTTCAATAACCTCTAGAGCCGGCACAGGCTCATTAGGCAGTACATCGAGTAAGGCGATGCCTTTTTGCAGATACGCCGCCAATGCATCGGCTTCAATGACATCGCCACGGCCTGCGTTAATCAGCCAAGCCCCCGGTTTTAATAATGCCAATCGCTCAGCATTAAACAGATGGTGAGTCGGCGCTAAGCCAGCGCGCGTGAGCGGTGTGTGCAGGCATACGATATCGACTGTTGGTAGTAATGAAGCTAAGTTTTGCCAGTCCGACACAGCTAAGTCAGCTTTATCACTCCGGCTTAATAGTGGATCGCAGCCCACGACCTGAAGCCCAAGTGCCGACAACAATGCCGCAACACGACGACCCACTTGCCCCATGCCAACCACGCCAACGCGCTTGCCGCGCAGCTCAGCCAAGGTCATCTCTGGCTCACGCGCTGCCTGCCTTAGCACCGTTGCTAAAACCCATTCAGCCACCGCCTGCGCATTGCAGCCAGGCGCTGTAGACCATGCCACGCCTGCCGCCTTAAGCGCATCAAGGTCTAAATGGTCTTGGCCAATGGTCGCGCTGCCGACAAAGCGCAATGCATTGGCCTCAGCCAACAGCTCGGCATCGACACGAGTAATCGAGCGCACAAGCAAGAGCTGGACATCTCTCAAGGCAGATGCCTGCATGCTGCGCCCTGCCATGCGAGCGATAGCAAACTCAGGTGCGCGGCCTTGAGCATCACGCCATTGCGACAAACACGCCTCAACTCCGGGCATCATGTCATCTGCTAATACTGTGACTTTTGCTTGCATGGCCATACTCATTGACAGAAAACTGCTCGAGTATGCCATTGCCTATCGGCACAGCGCCGATGCATTCGCTACACTAGACAAAATTTTTCGAGACTTGCTTACATGTCGCATCCGCTCATCGCCGACATCCTCAATTTTCTCCAGAAAATGCCGCGCTTTACACCGCTCGATGAATTGCGCCTGCATATTGACGATGTTGCCGTGGGATGGGTAAAGCCTGCCATCGCCGATGCTCTTGTGGCGATAGCCGGCGCACATGCCATGCGCAAAACCGAATCGCTACATTTGCGCGCCGCTAGCGATGGCGTCGGCCGTAGCATCGTCGTGCAAGGCTGGGCACATGCGCTGCATGAGCAAGGCTTGCTGCAGAACTGGCGCGATGAGCCAATGACACTGATGCATCAAGGCCACAGCTTTCTCACCACCGAGCGCGCGGCATTTCGCAGCTTAGGCATGGCCACACAGTCGGTGCATTTAAATGGCTGGCTGACCAGCCCAGATGGTATGCAAATTTGGGTTGCCGAGCGCAGCCATCACAAGTTTGTTGACCCCGGCAAGCTCGACAACTTGGTTGGTGGCGGCTTGGCTTCTGGTGAATCTTTAGCTGTTGGCTTGGCGCGTGAGGCATGGGAAGAAGCAGGTTTACTGTTTCGCCACATCCCATCGCCAGTCACTCAGCTGCATATTTGCCGGCGTATCGGCGAGGGCCTGCAAGACGAATGCATTCATGTCTTCGATGCCTATTTACCTGCTCACTTCATCGCTCTAAACCAAGATGGTGAAGTCGCCCATGCCGGCCTAATGCCAGTTGAAGATGCACTTATGCTCGTGCTTGGCGGACGCTACACGTGGGATGCCGCACTGGTATTTATCTACGGCTTGCTACGCCAACGCTATTTTGGCCGCGATGGTAATGCCATCATTCACCAAACTTTAATTGAACTTGGCCACTTAAAACCCAAGCATCTCGCCCGCGGCCTTTCGCAATGAGCGCGCCCGATGCTCAGGTGCCTAGCGCACCGCTAACCACGCGCGCGGAATTAAAAGCACTCAGCCTACTCACTGCACCGATTTTAGTCAGTCAGCTCGCTCAAGCCGCCTACGGTTTTATCGACACGCTAATGGCCAGCCAAGTTTCGCCCATGGATCTCGCCGCCGTCGCTGTCGGCTCCGGCATTTGGCTGCCTTTGTTTCTATTAACCACAGGCATCTTGCTCGCCACCACGCCGTTGGTTGCCGAAGCTCACGGCGGCAATCAGCGCCAACGCATTGCCGGCATTACGCATCAGGCGCTTTGGTTGGCGCTGGGCGTCGGCGTCATCGGCTTCTTTGCAATGCGCCATGCCTACCCAATATTTGAGTGGCTAGGTGTGCCGCAAGAACTGCGCGAGCTGACTCAGCAATACTTGCTTGGCGTATCGTGGGGCATGCCCGCAGTGGGCTTATTTTTTGCCTTACGCTGCTACTGCGAAGCACAAGGCCAACCGACTCCGGTAATGGTCATTAGCGTGAGTGGACTCACGCTCAATGTCGCCTTCAATATGCTGTTTATTCACGGCAGCGAGGCGGTGAGCTGGCTATCGTGGATGCCCGTGCACATCCCGGCCATGGGCGGCCCCGGCTGTGGTTGGGCGACATCAATCGTACTGTGGCTGATGTCAGGCATCATGCTCAGCTATTTGCTGCTTAGCCGCCGCTTCAAGCATTCACGCTTGATGCAGGCTTGGGAGCCGCCAAGATGGTCGGAAATTAAAATCATTGCGGCGCTAGGCCTGCCGATTGGTTTGGCGATTTTCTTTGAGGTCAGCTCATTTGCATTAGTTGCGGTGCTAGTCAGCCCGCAAGGTGCACTCGCTGTGGCCGGCCACCAAGTCGCGCTATCGGTGACCTCATTATTATTTATGGTGCCGCTGAGTGTGGCAATTGCGCTGACTATTCGTGTAGGCCAGTTTTATGGCGCGCGCGACTTTGCCGCGATATTGCATGTTCGACGCATTGGTCTTATCGCCACAACCTGTATTGCTGCCTGTATGGCATTGATTTTACTCTTTGGCCGCAACGCCATTACCGCTGTTTATACCGACGATATGGCGGTGCGCGAATTAGCCACGCAGCTCATGTTATTTGCTGTTGCCTATCAAATTTTTGATGCGCTACAAGTGGCCGCGGCTGGCTGCTTACGCGGCCTACAAGATACGCAAAGCCCGATGCGACTGACGCTCTTTGCCTATTGGGTTATCGCAATTCCAGTGGGGTATTTGGCCGGCAGCACAGACTTTTTTGGCGGCCACTCGTGGGGCCCACACGGCTATTGGTTCGGCTTGGTGCTGGGCCTAACTGTGGCGAGTATTTTGCTCACATGGCAGCTCGGCAGCACGCTAAAAATCATCAAGGCACGATGGCAAATCGCTTAACGCGCGGCATAGGCTTTTTAAGAGCTTAGCCTTTGCGTAGCTCGTAGCGGTATTGGCCGGGCTCAGGCTCGTCTGCCTGCAACAGCTCATGACCAAGAAATTGGCAGAACTTCGGAATATCTCGCGTAGTCGATGGGTCGGTAGCGAGCACTAACAAGTGCTCGCCCGACTGCATTTCACGCACGCGTTTGTGCAGCATCATCACCGGCTCAGGGCAGCGTAGGCCGCGCGCATCCAGTGTGCTTAGTGCATCGCTCACTGGTTTTTCATTCTCATGCATCAAGACAACCTCATGTTCATCTGCCAGCTATTTAGCCTCAACAAACTCATCTGGCTCACGCGTAAAACGCCACGCCGGATACAACATAAATACGCCAACCGCAGCGGCAATCAAGAAATGATCAGCATAGCCAACGGTCTCAGCAAGTAAGCCTGCGGGCAAATAAAACGAGCCACCAAATAGTGCAAGCAAACTTACCTGTAGCGTGAAATCAACGCCGGCATGAGCTTGGCGCGCTCGATCCATTACTGCCGATAGCAACGCTGCCATCGCCATGCCGCCGGCGAAATGTTCAAGCGCATTGACCGCGACAGCAGTACTAGTAGCGCTCAAGCCGGCAACGCCATAACCCATCGCAGGAATAGCGTAACAAGCAATAGCGACGCATTGAAAAACACCAAACCACACCAAGCCTTGGCGGCGACCGATTGTTTGCAGCCAATAACCACCGAG
>JAGPVX010000013.1 GCA_018066805.1 Paraperlucidibaca sp.
GACCTGGACCTGGACGCCAACCCTACTGGCTCTGGCTCACCGGTCTACTTGCCAGCCTTGCCTTTAGCGCTGCTATTGCTTGGTATTTGGCCAAGCCAATACGGCATTTGCGCCATGCCTTAAATCAAGTCGCGCGTGGTGATCTCGACACTCGAGTGGCATTTGCCATGAATGGTCGCCGCGATGAGCTAGCCGATCTAGGCGTTGCTTTTGACCAAATGGCTCAGCAATTACAGCAACATATTGAGGCGCAAAAACGCCTGCTACACGATGTCTCACACGAGCTACGCTCTCCTCTCGCGCGCCTGCAAATAGCCATTGGCATAGCGCATCAAACACCTAGTGCTATTCAAGACAGTCTCGCGCGCATTGAGACCGAATCGGAGCGGCTTGATGCGCTGATTGGCGAATTGCTCACACTTTCGCGACTCGAAAGCACGCAGGCGACACTAAATCTGCGTAGCATAGATATCAGCGAGCTAGTGGCAAGTATTGTTGATGACGCCAGCTATGAGCTCGCCGAGTCGACAAAATCCATCGACTTCTCGCCTTCCGCGCCGGTCATGACAACTATCGATGAGACTGTGCTAGGCCGCGCCATAGAGAATATCGTGCGTAATGCCATCAAGTTCACCGCCGAAGGCAGCAGGGTCCATGTCACGCTACATCAGCAGCTTGACCATATTCGCTTACAGGTGGTCGATGCTGGACCTGGCATGGCAAACGCCGATTTGGCGCATATGTTTGAGCCGTTTTATCGTAGCGAGACCAGCACGCTCAAAGAGCATGCGCGTAATGGCTATGGCCTAGGTTTAGCGATCGCTCAACAAGCCACCAAAATGCATGGTGGCACGCTAACGGCCGAAAACATTCAGCCCCATGGCTTGTCTATGACGTTAACGCTGCCACAACTTAAAGGCGCCGCCTAAGTAGGCAAAAGCACACCAAAAAAATGTATATACATTGACTATCATAATGATAGTCACTATGGTGGTTGTGCGTGAATACACAACGACACCTGAGCGGGAACTAACGCGATGACCGATAAGCCGTCGAAGAAGAAGAACGCTCAACTCATCATCCGTATTAATGAGGATGAGCGGGCGCAATTTATTGCCCTGTGCGAGCAACACGACACGAGTGCCGCTCGTGAGATACGTCGTTTTATTCGCGGCTACTTAGATCAACACCAGACGAATGATCGTCAACGTTGATTCAATGCGCTAAAGCGCTCATCACTTGGAGAAATACCTCATGGCGAACGTGAAAAAAACCCTGAAAAAAGCAGTTAAAGCCACACAAGCAAAAATTGCTAAGCAAGAGAAGAAACTGAAGAAACTGGCGAAGAAGCTGAAAAAAGCCTAAGCCTGCTTGCTAACAAAAAAGCCCCGACTATCGGGGCTTTTTTGTGCAAGACATGAAAGTAACTTTAGCGTTTAAAACGAATACACCGCCGTTACGCGAGCATTGGTTGGCGAACCAGGGCTAATGTTATTGTCGTTATGCGCGTTTAAGGTGTAGTCCGTGTTGAACAGGTTTTCAACATTGAGTTGTAGGCGCAGGTCTTTGGTGGCTTGCATATACAGTGCTGCGTCCACACGGGCATAGCCGGGAAGCACTACGGCATTACCACTGCTAGCAAACATTTCACTACGGCTCACTACGCCGAGAGCAGCGCCATAGGTGTCATTCAAATCGACACGATTCCATAAGGAAAAGGTATGGCGTGGTGTCATCGCAGTATCTTTGCCACCGTCATCAACCTCACTATCGGCATAGGCATAGCCACCAACAACTTGCCATTTTTGCGTGATGCGACCGTTAAAGCCTAGCTCAACACCTTTGACTAGCTGGCCATCGATAAGGCGGAAAACCCCTGTGTTTATGCCAACTTCTTCAGCAACATTTTTACGCTCTAGGCGATAAACAGCTGCCGTCAGCGATAAGTCAGGACGAACATCCCACTTCACACCGACTTCTTTGTTTAAAGACTCTTCTGGGTCGAGGTTAGCTTGCTTTGGATCTAAAGAAGTAAGCTGATCGCCGGCGCGAGGCTCAAAGGTCTGGCTATAGCTGGCATAGACAGATAAATCAGCACGAGGCTTATAAATTAATGCGGCTCGTGGCGAAAGCTCGGTATCGGTAGCAGTTGCATTATTGGCTGCATTTCGGTTATCGGTGTAGTCAGTTTTGAAACGGTCGCGACGAACGCCGACGATGACATCCCATTGCTCATTTAACGCAATTTGGTCTTGAGCATAAATAGAGAGCGTGTCGGTGACTGTGTTGCGGTCGCGTGAACGAGCGCCGGTGAAGTCAGCAAAGGCCAAAGGTGACGTCGCCGAGACTTGAATCTCTTTTTGGCCGGCATTATTTGGAAATGTTGCATCAATGCGGAAGTCATCCGAATCCTGACGCGCCAGCTCAACACCCGTCACCAGCTCATGCTTAATGCTACCTGTGACAAAGTTAAACTGCGCATCGGTTTGGTTAAACAAATTCGTGCGCTGCGTATCGTTGTAATAGCCTTTGATTTTAACCATGCCTGCTGCTTGCTTACCCACAGCATCGGCAGCATAAACATTCTGATAATACTTGTCGTAATCAGCAAAGCGCGTCTTGTTGGTTAGCAGCACGCCATTAGCAAAGCGATGCTCTACCGAAGCATTCAACGCCTTCACGGTAGTCTCCGTTGGGCTTTGCGCGGCATTACCAAAAAATGTGGATTCGTCAGTTTTAAATGGCTTTCCGTTTTGCGAAGGAATACCACGGTCAGTAACACGCAAATCATTAAAGTATTCAGCACCGAGGACAATCTTTGTCGCGTCTGTAGCCTGAATAGTCAGTGTCGGGCTGATGCCATTGCGACGTAATTCGACGCCATCACGAAAGCTACCGGACTGCTCGCTCACCACGTTAACTCGGCCAGCAACGCGCTCACTCAAACCACCACCGATATCTAAAGCACCGCGCATATGGCCATAGCTTCCGCCAGAAACGGTTAGCTCGCGCACTGGCGACCAGCTCGCTTCTTTTTGCACACGATTAATCACGCCACCGTTGCCGCCACGACCAAACGCTAAACCATTAGCACCACGCAAGACTTCAACGCGGTCGATATTGTAGAGGTCGCGATAATACTGGACGTCATCACGCAGGCCATCGACATAAAAGTCGCCAGTTGAGACATTGCCGCGAATAACTACTTGATCGCGGTTGCCCTCGCCCTGAGTAAAGCTCACGCCGGGCGTGTACTTCACGGCGTCGGCTAAACTTTGTGCCGACTGATCATCAAGCTGGGCGCGGCTAATCACACTAATGGACTGCGGCGTGTCTTTCAGCGCTGTATTGGTTTTCATTGCTGAGCGGCTACCAACACCTTGATAACCATCAGTGGCCAGCTCTGCAGCCGCCGTAACCGATACTGTCGGTAATGTTTTTGGGGCTTCAGCAGCGCTCACCAAGGCGGGGGACACACACAACACAAGGCTTACTGCCTGCGCCAACGGGGACTTCACAAACATGCACACTCTCCTTAAGACTGAGCCAATTATTATACTAAATCTGAACGATAACAATTCCTATTTACTAAAAATACTCACTTATATGCCTGAAACACGATAATCCGCTATCCTATGCGCCCGCTTTGCTCCGATGGTTTTTGCCTCGGCCTGTGTTTTTAGGATGCTTTCTCGCATGACCCAGACTCTCAAGCAGCAATGGCTGTCTAATCCGCGTGCTGATTTTCTTGCCGGCTTAGTCGTCGCCCTCGCCCTAATTCCTGAGGCAATCGCTTTCTCACTGATAGCCGGCGTGGACCCAAAAGTCGGTTTGTATGCAGCATTTTGCATCGCGGTAACCATCTCATTTGTCGGCGGCCGCCCCGGCATGATCAGTGCCGCCACTGGTGCCATGGCACTGCTTATGGTGGTGTTGGTGAAAACCCACGGGCTGCAGTATTTGCTTGCCGCCACGCTGCTCTGCGGAGTCTTACAGATCATTGCGGGCTATTTACGCCTTGGCAGCCTCATGCGCTTTGTCTCGCGCTCAGTGGTTACCGGCTTTGTTAACGCACTCGCCATCCTGATTTTTATGGCGCAGTTGCCAGAACTTACCGATGTGCGCTGGCCGGTCTACGCCATGACAGCTGCCGGCCTAGGCATCATCTATTTATTTCCTTATATCCCGAAAATCGGCCGCGTCATTCCCTCACCGCTAGTCTGCATTCTGTCGCTAACCGCTGTTGCGCTAGCATTTGGTGTCGATATTCGTACCGTCGGCGATATGGGTGATCTGCCCGATACACTGCCCATTTTCCTCTGGCCAGAAGTACCGCTGAACTTCGAAACACTGATGATCATCTTCCCCTACTCCGCCGCTTTAGCCGTGGTTGGCTTACTGGAGTCGATGATGACCGCAACTATCGTTGACGATATGACCGACACACCCAGCGACAAAAATCGTGAGTGCAAAGGCCAAGGCATAGCAAACATCACCTCCGGCATGTTTGGTGGTATGGCCGGCTGCGCGATGATTGGGCAGTCTGTCATCAATATAAAATCGGGTGGTCGCACGCGCTTATCGACCTTCACCGCCGGCGCTGTATTGCTATTGATGGTGGTATTTTTGAGCGACTGGGTGTCACGCATCCCCATGGCCGCCTTGGTCGCGGTGATGATTATGGTGTCGATCGGAACCTTTAACTGGGGCTCCATTCTGAGCATGAAAAAGAACCCGCTATCGACCAATATCGTCATGGTCACGACTGTTGCTGTCGTGGTGGCTACGCATAACCTTGCTTATGGCGTATTGGCCGGCGTGCTCTTGGCCTCGCTATTCTTTGCTCATAAGATCTCGCAATTCCTCACCATCGACTCTGCCCTCAGCGAAGATAAGCAAACACGCACCTATCGCATTGTTGGCCAGGTTTTCTTCCCTTCAGCCAATCGCTTCATCGATGCCTTCGACTTAAAAGAAGACATTCGCCATGTGGTGATCGATCTCACCCGCGCGCACTTTTGGGATGTCACCTCGGTGGCGGCACTCGACAAAGTGGTGATGAAGTTGCGCCGTGAAGGTGCGACCGTTGTGGTCTTAGGCCTGAATGAAGCCAGTGCGACCATCGTTGACCGCTTCGCGATACACGATAAGCCCGATGCTGCGGATAAAATCCTCGAGCACTAAGGCTCTGCAAAAAGCCTGCGAGGCACTGTATTTTTGGCTCGCAGGCTAGTCTTCTTTTCGATACGGCAAATGCTGCTCAGCATCGAGCGCATAGGCTCGAACACTCACCGCCTCATCGCGCACAAAGCTTGCCACCGCCTCGCGAAGGCCAGAGTGTTTGAGTTGATGCCATGAGTGCGTAATCACCGGTCTAAACCCGCGCAACAGCTTGTGCTCGCCCTGAGCGCCAGCATCGAAGTGCGACAGACCTTCACGCATCGCCAACTGCATGCCCTGATAAAAGCAGGCATCGAAATGCAGGGAATCAATTGGCTCCAGCGCGCCCCAATAACGGCCAAACAAGCTATCGCTGCCAACTAAGTAAAATGCCATCGCCACCGGCTTATCACCGCGTTTTGCAATCAAGACACGAATCGCTTGCGGCAAACGTTCTGCTAGCAGACTGAAAAATGCCCGCGTCAAATACTGCTGCTGGCCACGCTCGTGATAGGTATTGCTATAACAAGCGTAGACAAAATCCCACTGCGCCTCGCTCAGCTCATGGCCCTGCAGGCAGTCATAACTAATGCCTGCTCGGCTGACAGCGTTTATTTCATGGCGAAACTTCTTTCGCTTCGATGAGCGCAATGCATCGAGATAGTCTTG
>JAGPVX010000018.1 GCA_018066805.1 Paraperlucidibaca sp.
TATGACTACGCCCTTGCAAAAACTTCCTGCTTTCAAAGCCTATGACGTGCGTGGGCCGGTGCCGGCGCAGCTGCATATCGATATGGTGTATGCGATTGGTCGGGCTTATGCGCGGGTGATTCAGCCGCAGGGGCCGGTGGCAATTGGCTACGATATTCGTGACACCAGCGAGGATTTTGCGCGGGCGCTGGCGGCAGGGTTGAATGCCGAAGGTGTGGCGACGCGCGATATTGGTTTGGCCGGCACCGAGATGGTGTATCACGCGGCGGGCTCACCGGGTTTGAATGGCGAGGCCATGGGCGGTGGCGTGATGATTACCGCAAGCCATAATCCGGTGGGCGATAACGGTATTAAGATGGTGCGTTATGAGTCGCGGCCGATTAGCGGCGATGATGGTTTGGCAGAAATGGAAGTGCTGACACGCCAACTACTAAACGAGCAGGCTGCTGAGGCTGGCGTGCAGTCCTATAACTTTGGCCCGCTAACTAACGGCGACCAATATCAAGCAGATCCCCAGTTGCACGCAAAAATGCCAATCGCCGACACCTATCGCGAAAAAGTCCGCTCTTTCGTTGATTTCCCAGCACTTAAATCCGCATTAGAGAAACGCCAAACGCCATTGAAAGTCGTTGTGAACGCTGGCAACGGCTGCGCCGGACCATTTTTTGACAACATCGCCGAAGGCCTCAAGCTAGACATCACACGCGTATTTCACACGCCCGATGGCCAGTTCCCCAACGGTGTGCCTAATCCTATGTTGGCAAAATGCCAAGAAGACACCGCCAGTGTTGTGCGCGAGCAAAAAGCTGATTTGGGCATTGCCTGGGATGGCGACTTTGATCGCTGCTTTTTCTTTGATGAAACCGGTGCGTTCATCGAGGGCTATTATTTGGTGGCCTTGCTCGGCACGCAATTGCTCAAGTACGAGCCCAATGGTGCGGTGTGTTATGACACACGCTTAACCTGGAACACTATTGCGCAAGTGGAGGCGATGGGCGGTCGCGCGGTGGTCAGCAAGTGTGGCCATAGCTTCATTAAAGGCGCCTTGCGCCGCGAGGGTGCGGTCTATGGCGGTGAGATGTCGGCGCACCATTATTTCCGCGATTTCTACTGCTGTGATTCCGGCATGATCCCGTGGCTATTGCTGCTCGAGCGCTTAATCGCCGATGGCAAACCGCTGTCTAGTTTGGTTGCTGAAGCACAGGCGGCTTACCCCTGCAGTGGTGAGATTAACTTCAAGGTCAGTGACGCCGCCGCCGCACTCAATCGCGTAGATGCCGCTGTGCAAGCAGAAGTTAAGGCCAACAACGAAACCTTAGTCAGCGAGTCTATGCTCGATGGTGTGTCTCGTGAGTTTGAGCAGTGGCGTTTTAATTTGCGCATGAGTAATACCGAGCCTGTGGTGCGCCTCAATGTTGAGTCGCGCGGCGACAGCAAACTCATGCAAGCTAAAACCGACTGGCTGCGAGCGCTCATTACGGCATAAACTATGCGCCTTAGCAGCCATGTTTAGGGCTGATACCGTAACGAGGCAAGGAGCGCCGGATGCTTGATGGTTTAGGCTCAATGCTAGAGTTAGATATAGAGGCCTCGCGGCGTTGGTATGTCTTGCAGTGTAAGCCGCGCGAATGTGAGCGCGCGGTGGAGCAGCTAGCCAATCAGGGCTATCAAGGATTTGTGCCAACTTTACGGCGTGAGATTCTGCGTCGAGGTAAGCGCACCGTTGTCGTTGAGCCATTATTTCCGCATTACATTTTCGTTCAGCTCTGCACCAAGCACGACAACTGGGCGCCGATTCGCTCCACTCGTGGCGTTGCCAAGGTCTTGCGTTTCGGCGAGCTGCCGTTGGCCGTGCCCGATGCCATCGTCGAAGCCTTACAAGCGCGCGAAACTGGGCAAGATGCCGGTAGCGAAAACCCAACAGCACTCTTTGTTATTGGCCAAGACGTGCTTATTAACGAAGGCCCGTTGGCTGGTCTAGATGCCGTCGTTGCTGCCCGCGATGGCACCGAGCGTGTGGTGCTGTTGCTAAAACTTTTGCATCAAGAGCAGCGTGTGAGCATGCCCATTCAGTCGCTAAAAATTTCGGATTGAATGTTACAGCAGACTGTTTGCCGTTAAAGTAAGCCCTGTTTTGTCCTAGCAATAAGAATTACATCATCATGCCGCACTATATTTTATCGATCGATCAAGGCACTACTAGCACGCGCGCCATCGTTTTTGATGGCACCGGTAACCGTGTCGCCAGCGCTCAAGTCGAGCTTAAGCAGCACTTTCCCGCCGATGGCTGGGTTGAGCATGACGCCATGGATATTTGGTGGGCGACCGAGACCGTCTGCCGCGATGCACTGCGCAAGGGCGGCCTGCATGCGCGTGATATTGCCGCCATCGGCATTACCAATCAGCGCGAAACCACCGTGCTATGGGATCGTGCCAACGGCATGCCGGTGCATCGCGCCATTGTTTGGCAAGACCGCCGTACTGGTGAGCGTTGTGCTGAGTTAAAAGAGCAGGGCTATGAGCCGCTGATTCAATCGCGCACTGGCCTGCTGCTGGACCCGTATTTCTCGGCAACAAAGCTGGCTTGGTTGCTCGATCACGTGCCCAATGCGCGCGCCCGCGCCGAGCGTGGCGAGTTGGCCTTTGGCACCATCGATAGCTGGTTATTGTGGAAGCTCACGCATGGCAAAGTGCATGCGACCGACGCCACCAATGCCTCGCGCACCATGCTGTTTAATATCCGTACGCAATGCTGGGATGAAGAGTTGCTGCGCCTGTTTAATATTCCCGCCGAGCTACTGCCGGTGGTGAAGGATTCCAGCGCCGATTTTGGCCGCTGTGCACCGGACTTTTTAGGTGCGCCCATCCCTATTTGTGGCGTTGCTGGTGACCAACAAGCAGCACTCATTGGCCAAGCCTGCTTTGCGCCGGGCATGGTGAAAAGCACCTACGGCACGGGCTGCTTTATGATTACCAACACCGGCAGCACCATTGTGCAGTCGGAAAATCGCTTGCTCACTACCGTGGCCTATCGTCTTAATGGCGAAACCACGTACGCAGTGGAAGGCTCGATTTTTGTTGCGGGTGCCACCATTCAATGGCTGCGCGACGGCCTCAAGCTCATTGGCTGTGCCTCGGAAACTCAAGCGATTGCCGAAGCTACTGGCGATGCTCGCGGCGTGTATATGGTGCCGGCGTTTACTGGCTTAGGTGCGCCGTATTGGGATCCACGTGCGCGCGGTGCCATCTTTGGCCTGACTCGTGACACTGGCATTGGTGAGATTGTTACCGCCGGTTTGCAGTCGGTGTGTTTCCAGACTCGCGATCTGATGGAAGCCATGACTCGCGATGGCGCTTCGCCTGTCACCACGCTGCGCATCGATGGCGGCATGGTAGTGAATAATTGGGTGGCGCAATCGCTGGCCGATATCATTGGCGTGCCGGTGGATCGCCCCGTGGTCACAGAAACTACGGCATTGGGCGCGGCATTTTTGGCCGGTCTGCAGGTCGGTATTTTCACCTCTTTAGATGATATTTCGACGCTGTGGAGTTGTGACCGCCGCTTTGAGCCGACCATGAGTGATGACAAGCGTAGCTCGCTTTACACTGGCTGGCTCGATGCCGTGCGCCGCGTTGCCTCGGAGCCAAACGCATGATGATGGTTGACTAAGGTTGTAAAAGGTAGCAATCTGGCGCTAGTTTATTTTGAGCCGATGAGGTTGTCATGAGCACGCCAGTAAAATTAGATAATGCCTTAGTCGAGTCGGCACGTATTTATGGCCAAGCGGTGCATCGCTCCACGCCCAAGCAAATTGAGCATTGGGCAACGGTGGGGCGTATTGCTGAGGCTAATCCTGAGTATTCCTACGCGTTTATTGTTGGCCTGCTGCGCTCAAAAGCCGAGGCCGCCGCTGGCGAACTCACGCCTTATACATTCGAAGATGACACAAAGAACTAAGCACAGTGTCTTGGCGATTACTGCAAACGCCTGAGTTTACTCGGGACGTTAAAAAGCTCACGAAGCAACAGAAGCAAGCGCTTGATAGCGCTTTGCGTGAGCTATTATCTGACCCATTGCGCGGTGAACTGAAAGTTGGCGATTTGGCAGGAGTTAGGGTTTATAAATTCCACCTGCTCAAACAACCCGTTTTACTCGCGTATGAAATCGAGGATGAGCGGCTGCTTTTGTATTTACTGAAGCTGGGTAGTCACGAAAACTTCTATCGCGATTTGAAGCGCTAATAAGGATTATTGCATGACGATTTTAGTAACCGGCGGCGCTGGCTATATTGGCTCACACACTCTCATTGAGCTGCTGGCTGCGGGCCATGAGGTGTTGGTGCTGGATAATTTCAGCAATGCCAGCGCCGAGTCATTGCGCCGAGTCGAGCAAATCACCGGTAAAACCATCGCCTGCATTGAAGGTGATATTCGAGATGCCGCTTGCCTTAAGGCACTATTTGCTACGAATAAAATTTCTGCGGTGATTCATTTTGCTGGCCTGAAAGCAGTGGGCGAGAGCGTGGAGCAGCCGCTGAAATATTACGATAACAACGTTCATGGCTCGCAAGTGCTAGTCGAGGCCATGCGTGATGCCGGTGTGTTTACGCTGGTGTTTAGCTCCTCGGCTACTGTCTATGGCGAGCCGGCCGAGATGCCGATTAGCGAGCAATGCCCGGTTGGCCGACCGACCAATCCTTATGGTCGTTCCAAGCTGATGGTCGAAGATATTTTGCGCGACGTGAGCTTGTCGGATGCGCGTTGGCGTGTGGCGTTGCTGCGTTATTTCAATCCCGTTGGCGCGCATGAAAGCGGCTTGATTGGCGAAGACCCGAATGGCATTCCGAACAATCTTGTGCCCTATATTAGCCAAGTCGCGGTAGGCAAATTAGCCAAGCTCTCGGTCTTTGGCGACGATTACAACACGCCTGATGGCACCGGTGTGCGCGACTATATTCATGTGGTCGATTTGGCTCAGGGCCACGTTGCCGCGCTGGCATATTTAGCGCGTGAGGCCGGCGTGCACACATGGAATCTTGGGACTGGCCAGGGTTATTCTGTGCTGGAAATGATTCGTGCTTTTGAGCAGGCCAGCGGGGCACGCGTGCCTTATGCGATAGTGCCGCGCCGCGCGGGTGATATTGCTACTTGCTATGCCGACTCGCAGAAAGCTAGCACTGAGCTGGGTTGGCAGGCGTCGCGCGATCTTGATGCGATGATGCGTGATACGTGGCGCTGGCAGTCGCAAAACCCAAATGGCTTTAAGGGCGCATGAGCTTGGCAGCAGACGCCGAGGGCGTTCCTAAACCGACGGGCAGCTTCGTTGCCATCGGCTTAGAAAACCCGAAAACACCAGATAACGTTGGCTCAGTGTTGCGTGCTGTTGGCTGCTTCAACGCGCAAGCGGTGTACTACACCGGTCAGCGCTACGACATCGCCGCTAAGCATCACACCGATACGAAAAATGTTCAGCAGCGGGTGAACCTAGCGCGCACTGATGACTGGTCTGCGTTAAAAGCCCAGCTGCCTGAGGGCACAAAAATCGTTTGTGTTGAGCTAGCCTTAGGCGCCATGAGTCTGCCTGAGTTTGAGCATCCCGAACGAGCACTCTATGTGTTTGGCCCAGAGGATGGCAGCTTGCCGAAGTCGGTGGTTAGTGAGGCCGATGCAGTGGTGTATATCCCCACCATTGGCTGCTTAAATTTGGCGGCGACGGTGAATGTGCTGCTTTATGACCGGCTGCTAAAGCGCGGTTTAAGTGATGAGATGAAAACCGGCGATGAGCTGATTTTGGCGAGCCGAGACAATCGCAATCGGCTGAAGGTTTAGCGCGCTTAAGCTGGCTCAGCGGCACCAAAAACTAGCTACAAATTGCCCGCTATTTAGCGCGCACCCAGCAGCAAAAACTCCAGCAATGCCTTCTGTGCATGCAGACGATTCTCTGCCTCATCCCAGACCACACTACGCTTGTCATCGAGCATATCTTCAGAGATTTCTTCGCCGCGATGCGCAGGTAAGCAGTGCATAAATAGCGCGTCATCGACGGCATGATCCATCAGGCGCGGATTGACCTGATACATCGAAAAACGACGCTTACGTACGCTTTGCTCAGACTCTTGACCCATGCTCGTCCACACGTCGGTAGCCACCAAGTGCGCACCCTCGGCGGCCTCTTCAGCGGTTTTCACCAAGGTCGCGCAATGGGCATATTGCTCGAGCATGTCGGGGTCTGGCTCAAAGCCATAGGGACAGGCGATGCGCAGATGAAAGCCGAATTGGTGTGCGGCATGGACATAGCTATTGCACATATTATTGCCATCGCCGACCCAAGCAAATTCGCGGCCAGCGAGCGGGCCACGATGCTCGACAAAGGTTTGCAGGTCGGCGAGTAGCTGGCAGGGGTGATGGTCATCGGTGAGGGCGTTAATCACGGGCACGCGCGAATACGCCGCAAAGCGCTCGATAGTGGCGTGGTCGAAGGTGCGAATCATCACCGCATCGACCATGCGTGAAATCACTCGCGCTGAGTCTTCAATTGGCTCGCCGCGACCGAGTTGAGTGTCGCGCGGCGATAGAAAAATCGCCGAACCACCAAACTGTGCCATGCCCGCTTCAAACGAGACACGAGTACGAGTCGATGACTTCTCGAAAATCATCCCCAAGACGCGGTTTTTTAGCGGCTCATAGATTTCGCCAGAGCGCAGTATACGTTTCAGCTCGATGGCGCGATCTAAAATGCCTTGCAGTTCAGCCGGCGTGAAATCTAGGAGCGTGAGGAAATGCCGCGTACTCATGCGCTTGCCTCGTTTGTCGCAGCTGCAGGCGCTAGGAATTCGCGCACCATCGCGCTAATGCGAGTCACTAGTTCGTCGGCCTCTGCGGCGGTAATCACCAGCGGCGGCAATAAACGAATACGATTTTCTGCACTAACAATCAGCAGCACACCGGCATCACGGGCGATGGCGACTAGTTCTGTGCAGGGCTTTGGCAGCACGACGCCGAGCATCAGGCCTGCACCTTCTACAGTGACGCCAAGATCGCCAAGCTCACGGATGAAACCGTCGCGAATGCGCTGGCCCATGGCCTCGGCGTTATCGACAGCACCAGCAAGCAGGCCATCCATGGTAGCGAGCGCAGCAGCACAGCCTAGTGGCGTACCGCCATAGGTGGTGCCGTGTTTGCCTGGGCCAAAGAGCTCAGTGGCCTTGCCCGCAGCCAGCGTTGCACCTATAGGGAAGCCATTGCCCAAGCCTTTGGCGGTGCTCAACACATCCGGCAAAATGCCCGCGTGTTGGTAGGCAAAATAGCGGCCAGTCCGGCCATTGCCAGTTTGAATTTCGTCGAGCATTAGCAGCCAGTCGTGTTGATCGCAGATGTCACGCAGAGCTTTCAAATAGCCGAAGCCATTTTTCGCCATGCGCACGCCGCTTTCGCCCTGGATGGGCTCGACCAAGATTGCCACGATGTTGGGGTTGCGCGCGGCCACGGCTTCGATAG
This sequence comes from Paraperlucidibaca sp., assembly GCA_018066805.1. Taxonomy (GTDB): domain Bacteria; phylum Pseudomonadota; class Gammaproteobacteria; order Pseudomonadales; family Moraxellaceae; genus Perlucidibaca; species Perlucidibaca wandonensis. The sequence continues at coordinate 7,498 of JAGPVX010000018.1, forward strand.
CAGCAATATCATCGAATGGTACGCGCTCGAAACCTTGCACCAGCGGGCCAAAGCCTTCTTGCACTTTCGCGTTGCCGGTGGCGGTTAGCGTTGCCATGGTGCGACCATGAAAGCTGTTTTCCATGACAATAATCGTTGGCAGTGCGATGCCTTTTTTATGGCCATAGAGCCGAGCTAGCTTGATCGCAGCTTCGTTGGCTTCCGCGCCGGAGTTGCCAAAAAAGGCACTGTTCATGCCCGAGACGGCACAGAGCTTATCGGCAAGCTGCTGCTGCAATGGCACTTGAAACAAGTTTGAGGTGTGCACCAGGGTGCTGGCTTGCTCAGCAATGGCTTTCGCTACGCCAGCGTGGGCATGACCCAAACCACAGACAGCAATGCCGGCGGTGGTGTCGAGGTAGCGCTTGCCATCGATGTCGTAGAGCCAGACGCCTTCGCCTCGCACAAACGCTACGGGCTGGCGGGCGTAGGTGGGCATTAAGGTCGGGGGCGTTAGGGCGGTCATGATGGCGAGCCTGCAGGTCATTGAAAAAGGTAATCGCGGAGTGTAGCGCTGGGGCATCGTTTCGCCAAGACACTTCAGTATCTGCTATATTGTGGGCCATATTTTCAACTGAGATGAAGCCATGGAAATCGAAGAGTTAATCAAGAAGCAAATTGCCGACAACGCCGTACTGTTGTTCATGAAAGGCACCCCGCAATTTCCACAATGCGGTTTTTCTGCCCGTACTGTCGAGGCCTTGGTGCAAGTTGGCGAACCATTCGCCTACGTCAATATTTTGGATAATCCTGACATCCGTGCCACCTTGCCGAAAATCGCAAACTGGCCAACCTTTCCACAGCTGTGGGTTAAAGGTGAGCTGATCGGTGGCTGCGACATCGTTATGGACATGGTTCAAAAAGGCGAATTAGCCACGCTCGTAAAAGAAGCGTCAGCTACTTAAGCTTTAACAGCGTTGGATTCAAGTCGCCGAGCAGAGCCTCTGTCGGTGCACTAAATGGAGTTATATATGTTACCTATTTTCCTAATGGTCTTAGTTGCACTGGCCGTACTCGTTGTTTTAATGAGTGTGAAAACCGTGCCCCAAGGCTATGAGTGGACAGTGGAGCGCTTCGGTCGCTACACCACCACACTGAGCCCAGGTCTGCATTTCATCATGCCGTTTTTCGATCAAATCGGTCGCAAACTCAGCGTCATGGAGCAAGTGCTAGACATTCCTGCACAAGAAGTGATTTCGCGCGACAACGCCATGGTGCGTATCGATGCTGTCTGCTTCTACCAAGTCATCGACACGCCACGTGCTGCTTATGAAGTTCAAGGCTTGGGCTATGCCATTCAAAACTTGGCAATGACCAATATGCGTACTGTCATTGGTTCGCTAGACCTCGATGAGATGCTGTCGCAGCGTGACCAAATCAACGGTCGCTTGCTTGCGGCTATTGATCAGGCCACTGGCCCATGGGGTATTAAAATTACCCGCGTTGAGATTAAAGACATCACGCCGCCACACGATTTGGTCGATGCTATGGCGTCGCAAATGAAAGCTGAGCGTATGAAGCGTGCCTCGATTTTAGAAGCTGAAGGTCGCCGCCAAGCGGAGATTTTGGAAGCTGAAGGCGAGAAGCAAGGCCAGATTTTGAAAGCCGAGGGTGCTCGTGAAGCCGCCTTCTTGGAAGCTGAAGCGCGTGAGCGTGAAGCTCAGGCTGAAGCCAACGCTACCTCAATGGTGTCGGATGCTATCGGCAAGGGCAATATTCAAGCCTTGAACTACTTTATCGCGCAAAAATACGTCACCGCCTTTGGTGCCGTGGCAGCGTCGACCAACACCAAAGTCATCATGATGCCGATCGAAGCTACGCAGTTGGTTGGTAGCGTTGGCGGTATGGCTGAGTTGTTGAAAGCCGTACGCGACGATAAGGCCTAAGCCATGACAGCCACAGGGTGGTGGATTATTGCTCTGGTATTGGCGCTCAGCGAGCTGCTTTCGGGCTCGCTGTTTTTGCTGATGTTGGCAATTGCCGGCGGTCTAACGGCACTAGCAACTCACGCGGGTTTGACCGACTGGCAGTATCAAGCAGCCCTGTTCTCAGTGCTCTCAGTGCTGCTTTGCTTTGGCTGGGCTAAACGCCGTGCTTCAAAAGCTGCGGTGGCACCGAATGGTCTAAATAGTGGCTCTAAGCGTTGGCTTGGCCGCGAGTTGGTGCTGACTGAGGCAATAGTACAAGGTCGTGCCCGTATTGCGATGGACGATACTTCGTGGACGTTGAGTGGCCCGGATCTGCCTATTGGTGCTCGCGTTCGCGTGAGCTCAGTACAGGGCAATACGCTGGTGGTAGAGCCTATTTCTCAGTAGTTAGTCAGATTCATGATCCTCGGTTTACTGAGGGTCATCTGATCTGGCATATCCCTTGCTTATACATGGTATGACGCGATTGATCGCGTCAGCTTTGTAGGCTGCGATTGTCTGTCGCAGCCGCTATAGGGATAGCCACCATGACTGTACTCGAGCCCGCCTACGATGAAATGCACGATGCCCAAGGCCAGGTTCGTTCGCATTACCACCTCTACAATGATTGGCTGAGTAAGCATCCCGGTGAGGAGCTCGCTCAGAAGCGCCAAGAGGCCGATTTATTGTTTCGCCGCGTTGGAATTACCTTCGCAGTCTATGGCGATGAGTCTGGCGCTGAGCGTCTGATCCCATTTGATGCTATCCCACGCATGATTCCAGCTAGTGAGTGGACGGTACTAGAGCGTGGTTTGCGCCAACGTGCGCTAGCGTTGAACCAGTTTCTGCACGATATCTATCACAAGCAAAATATTCTCAAGGCCGGCGTCATTCCTAAAGACGTGGTTTTAGGCAATGCTGACTATCAGGCCATGATGGTTGGTGTGACCTTGCCTAACCAAATCTACGCACAGATTGCGGGCATTGATTTGGTTAGGCACCAGAACGGTGCTTATTACGTGCTTGAAGACAATTTACGAACGCCCAGCGGCGTGTCGTATATGTTGGAAAATCGCAAGATGATGATGCGATTATTTCCTGAGTTATTTGCTAGCCATGCCGTGGCACCCATTGATCATTATCCGGCCATGTTGCTTCGTACTTTGCGCGATGCCTCGCCGCAAACCAGTTCAACACCGACCGTGGTGGTACTCACTCCGGGGCGATATAACTCCGCGTATTTTGAGCATGCCTTTTTAGCGCAGCAAATGGGCGTGGAGTTGGTTGAGGGACAAGATCTTTTCGTCAGCGATGGTTGGGTCTGGATGCGAACCACCTCTGGCCCGAAAAAAGTGGACGTTATTTATCGTCGTATTGATGATGACTTCCTCGATCCGCAAGTGTTCCGTGCCGATTCTGCGCTTGGTGTATCAGGCTTGATCTCGGTCTATCGCGCCGGTCGTGTTGCCTTGATTAATGCCGTTGGCACGGGTGTGGCCGATGACAAATCGATTTACCCCTATGTGCCCGATATGATTCGCTTCTATTTGAGTGAAGAGCCGATTTTGCAAAATGTGCCGACGTGGCTACTGCGCAATCCTGACGACCTACGCTATGTCCTTGAGCATTTGCCAGAGCTGGTGGTGAAGGAGGTTCATGGCTCTGGTGGCTACGGCATGCTCATTGGCCCAACCAGCAGCAAGGCTGAAATTGAGGCCTATCGCCAACGCATTCTGGCCAATCCAGCTGAGTTCATTGCGCAGCCAACCTTGTCGTTATCTACCTGCCCAACTTTTGTTGAAAGTGGTGTGGCTCCGCGCCATCTCGACCTGCGGCCCTTTGTGTTGTCGGGCAAAGAGGTGGTCATTATGCCCGGTGGACTCACGCGCGTGGCCTTGAAGGAAAACTCCTTGGTGGTGAATTCGTCTCAGGGTGGCGGCACTAAAGATACTTGGATTGTTGGCGATGCCTCGGAGGCCACATGTTAAGTCGTACTGCCTCAAGCTTGTTTTGGATGGGTCGCTATATGGAGCGCGCTGAAAATTTAGCGCGCTTACTCGATGTCAGCCAGCAGTTGGCCTTGATGCCCGGCGCTAGCAGTGACGTGATTGCCATTCCCTTAGATGCCATTGATCAGCGTGAGCTTTTTGATGCCACGGGCAATGCTATTAGCTCCGATGAAATTGCCTATTTTCTCATGCTGCATGAGGAAAGCCCGTCGAGCATCATGAGTTCGCTGCGGCAAGCGCGCGCCAATGCGCATGTCGTGCGCGGCACCATTACCAGTGAGTTATGGGAATCGCTTAATGCGACGTGGCTGGAAATGCGCTTGAACACGCGGGCTAAAATTCGTGCGCAAGGTCAGGCGCGATTTTTGGAATGGGTGAAAGAGCGCTCGCATATGTATCGCGGCATTTTGATCGGCACTAGCCAGCGTAACGACGCGTATTTATTTGCACGCTTAGGTACTGACTTGGAGCGTGCGGATAACACGACGCGACTGTTTCGCTACCATTTGGAGGCGTTCGCAGCACCAGATCAAACTGGGCGGCCATCGTATTACGCATGGGCCGCATTGCTTCGGGCATTGTCAGCGTATGAGGCTTATCGCGATACCTATGGCGATAGCCTGCGTGTTAGTCACATTGGCGATATGTTGCTGATGCGCGACGATTTACCTCGTTCATTGTTGGCATGCTTTAGTGATATTGCGCAAACCTTAGAGGGCATAAATGGCGAGCAGAGCCGTGAGGTTCGCCGCCGTGTTGCGCAGATTCAGGCGCAGCTGCGCTATGGCAGCTGGGATAGTGATTTTGCCCAAGATGCCGTGGCTAAGCTTGACGATATATTGGTGCAGATTAGTGATGTTGGCGAGGCTATTGAGCAGGCATATTGGGCCACCGATGAGGTGGTGGCCGCCGATGCAGTAGATGAGGCAGTGATTGGTGCGGTCACTGCCGGGCAAAGCCAAAGTAACGCTTAATGCGTCGTAGCTCGGCGCAGTACACTCAATAAGCTGCTGGCTTGGTTCTGTTCTGGAATCACGCCAGCAGCTTTCAGCTCCGCATGTAGCTTGGGCAAATGCCAGCATGGCGCTGTCGGCATGAAGTGATGTTCTAGGTGGTAATGCTCATAGTGCGGCGCAAATAGCAGCTTCTCGAACCAATTCGCCGAGGTAGTGCGTGCGTGCATTAGTGGGTTTTTGCTCAATGGATCGGCGACCACGGCATGGTCGGCAATCTGGCGTATGCGCATGCAGGTTGGTAGTACAAAGATGAAGGCTATGGCCCAAAGGCCGTAGAGCCAGCCATTGCCGAGTGCATAGAGTGCGCCCCAAATAGCGAACTGCCAGAGAATGGCGATGTGGCCATTATTTCCGATGAATTTTTTCGCATAGCCACTGACACCTTGTGGCGCAGGCATTAGGCGTTCGACCTTGCCGGTGAGCTCATATTTCCAATAGCCCGCGTACATGCCCATGAGACCGATGATGGACTTGATGCCAGTTTGGCCGCTGATGTCGCGCCAAATTTTGCGTTTCAGGCTGCCAGGGCTGACCGGATAGCTCTCGGTCATGATGCGGTCGGGGTCATCGGGCGTGCCAGCAAGACGGTGATGCGTCATATGATAGGCGCGGTAGCTGGGCATGCTTTGCAAGATCGGTAGGGCGGCTAGGTATTCGCCAATCCATTCGTTTAGCGATGGTGTGGCGAATAGCGAGCGATGCGCAGTTTCATGCTGCAGGATGGCAAAGCCGGCCATGGCACTTGCCAGCAGAAACACACTGAGCACATAGCTTAGTGGGTGCGGCCAAGCTAGGCTGATGGCGAAACCGGCAATCACCAGCGTCCAATCTTTGGCGACTTCTAATGTGCCGCGCCAGTTTGATTTTTGGTTGAGCTCGGCGCGACGCGCGGGACTTAGGCTGTATGTGCTCATATCGATGCTCATGGAGTATTTAGCGTGGATTTATATTACTCATAAAAATTCATATGTGCAAATGATGTAATGAATCTAAATGATTTGCTGCAATCTTGACCCTGAGCAAGCGAGGCTGAGTTTCAGGCTCTATAATAGAAACATTAGCCATGTGCTTGAGCTGTGCTCTAGCCTTGGCAGACTGGTTTTGGAGTGTTGTTATGTCCTCTGTTTCACCATCTACAGCTTCTACTTCGGCATCATCTAGCCGCGAGCAGCGCATTATTGCGGCGGTTACCCAGGCGATTCAGCCTAGTCACATTGAAGTGCTGAACGAGTCACATAATCATGGCGGCCCAGGCACCGAGACGCATTACAAGTTGATTGCCGTGAGCGAGGCGTTTCAAGGCCAGCGCGCGGTGGCAAGGCATCAGCGCATTTATGCCGCAACGGCTGCTGAGCGTGACACCGGCCTGCATGCATTGGCTTTGCATTTGTACACGCCAGAGGAATGGGCTGCTATTGATGCTGCGCCCGAAAGCCCAGCTTGCCGTGGAGGCAGCCAATGAGCGAAGCATGGATTCAGGCGCGCCAAGCGGCCGATGAGCCTGTGGTGGTTGCTGCGCTTTATCATTTTGCCGATTGGCCTGAGTTTGCCGAAGTCAAAGCTCCGCTCACCGAGTTCTGTGTAGGCTTAGGCATTCGCGGCACGTTATTGCTCGCGCATGAGGGCATAAATGGCACGGTGTCGGGCACGCGCTCGGCCATCGATGCATTGCTCGCGCGCTTGCGTGGCGACAGCCGCTTTGCCAATTTAGAGCATAAAGAATCGTTTTCTGATCGCCATCCATTCTTGCGTTTGAAAGTTAAGCTCAAGCGCGAAATCGTCACTTTAGGCAAGCCGGTTGATCCTACAGCGGTGGTTGGCACTTACGTGAAGCCGCAGGAATGGAATGCGCTGATTAGCGATCCATCGGTGTTATTGATCGATACGCGCAACGATTATGAGGTGGCCATTGGCACCTTTGCTGGAGCGGTAGATCCTAAGACGGCGAACTTCAGTGACTTTCCCGAATACGTCGCCAGCCAGCTAGACCCTGCAAAGCATACTCGCGTCGCGATGTTTTGCACCGGCGGCATTCGCTGTGAGAAAGCCTCGAGCTATATGCGTCAGCAAGGTTTCGATGAGGTCTATCACCTACAAGGCGGCATCTTGAAATATTTGGAAGAAGTGCCAGTCGAAGAAAGCCTGTGGCAGGGCGAGTGTTTTGTTTTCGATGAGCGCGTGGCGGTCAAGCATGGCCTAGAGCAGGGCGAGGCCACCGTCTGTTATGGCTGCCGCCGTGCTTTGATGCCAGCGGATTTAGAGTCGCCGCTTTATGAGTACGGCATCAGCTGCGCACATTGCCACGATAGCTTGAGCGATGATCAGCGTAAGCGTTTTGCCGAGCGCCGCATGCAACTGGCGCTGGCGACAAAACGCTTAGGCAAGTCTTAATGCCCTTCGGGTGCGTGGAAGTGCAGGTAAATCGAGGTGATGAGTTCGGGGATCTCGCTGGTCATGCCGGAGAGCATTTTGCGGTCGCGGCGCAACGGCATCAGATCAGGATCTTCGATCAAGTCCGAGAGCACCAGCATGGGCAAAGTCATGTCGGCGATCTCATCTTCGTCGATGCGATACCAGTCGTCTTCGTCCAAAAACAGCGCCTCCATGAAGCCAGCACACCAGCTATTGAGCGGCGTGTCGTCATCGGGCTCGGCGTGCAGCGGGCAGGGCAGCACCAAGCGCACACCATGATAAAGCGCGGCGTGGATGCTTTTTTGCCAAGCCTGCAGGTCGGCAAACAAATCCGCACTGGCTTCGGCGTTGGGCAGCGGCGCTTCATCATCGAAGCAAGCGGTCATCGCCTCTTCGTCGAGCTTGCCGCGCGGGCCCACGGTGAGGCCAGTAAGGAAGCCGTGCATGCCAGCGAAGTCAGGGCCATTGGGGTTGGCGTCGCCATCGAGAAAAGTCTCCAGAGCCAGCAGTGTGGACTCGGACAAAGCGTATTGTTCGTGCATAAGCGGCGCTCCAAAATGTCCATGCATTGTACTCTGAACAATAGCGCAAAGAGAGCCTCTGCATCGCGCAAAATTACGACATTGCGTACGCGCACTCATCTGAATTTAAAGGAAGCCTGCTGATGTCGGCGAGTATTGATCGCGCCCGCGAGGTGCTGCGCCAAGTCTGGGGCTATAGCGATTTCCGTGGCCGCCAAGCCGAAGTTGTCGACACCGTTGCCAATGGCGGCGATGCCCTAGTATTGATGCCCACTGGCGGTGGTAAGTCCCTGTGCTATCAAGTGCCGGCCTTGATGCGCAGTGGCACAGCGATCGTCATCTCTCCGCTCATCTCACTGATGCAAGATCAAGTCGCGACCTTGCTGCAGCTAGGCGTGCGCGCGGCGTATTTGAGCAGTAGCTTGGATTTGCACGAGGCGCGGGCGATTGAAACGCAGCTACTCGACGGCTCACTCGATCTGCTTTATATGGCGCCTGAACGAATGGTCACTGCGCGTAATTTGGCGCTGCTGTCACGCGTGCCAATTTCATTATTTGCCATCGATGAAGCGCATTGTGTGTCGCAATGGGGCCATGATTTCCGCGCTGATTATTTAGGTCTGTCGGTGCTCGCTGAGCAGTTTCCCGATGTGCCGCGCTTGGCATTAACGGCCACCGCCGACCTGCGCACCCGCGCTGATATTGCGCGCTTGCTGAAGCTCGATCATGCGCCGGTATTTTTAAGCAGCTTCGACCGACCGAATATCTATTACCGCATTTTGCCGCGCCTCAACGCGATGGATCAGCTCACCGATTTTATCCGCCGCGAACACCCGCAAGATGCTGGCATTGTCTATTGCTTATCGCGCGCGAAAACCGAGCGAGTGGCGGCGGCTTTGGTGAAGCAAGGCTTTCCGGCGCTGGTCTATCACGCTGGTTTATCGCCAGCCGAGCGCGAGTCCAATCAAACGAGGTTCTTGCGCGAAGAGGGCATTATTGTTGTCGCCACCATCGCGTTTGGTATGGGCATCGATAAGCCCAATGTGCGCTTTGTCGCGCACCTAGATTTGCCCAAAAGTCTTGAGGCTTATTATCAAGAAACTGGTCGTGCTGGCCGTGATGGTCTGCCTTCAACGGTATCGCTTTTTTACGGACTGCAAGATGTCATCAAGCATCAGCAAATGCTGGCGCAATCCAATGGCAGCGAAGAGCATAAGCGTCATGAGCGCCGCCGCATCGATGCCATGCTTCAGCTTTGCGAGACCACGGCGTGTCGCCGCCAATTGCTGCTGCGCTATTTTGATGAGCATATGCCCGAGCCCTGCGGCCACTGCGATGTCTGCACGGAGCCGGTGGCGACTTGGGATGCCACCGAACCAGCGCGCATGGCCTTGTCGGCGGTGTATCGCACTGGCCAGCGCTACGGCGTTGAGTATGCGGTAGAAGTGCTCAGCGGCAAGCGCTCCGATCGTGTCTTGAGCAATGCTCACGAGCAGCTCGCGGTGTTTGGCCAAGGCGTGCATTTGAGCCTAAAAGCCTGGCGTAGTATTTATCGCCAGCTCTTGGCGCACGGCTTATTACTGGTCGATGCCGATGGCTACGGTACACTACGTTTGGCGCCAGAATGCCGACCATTGCTGAAGGGTGAAGTCAGCCTGCAATTGCGCAAAGATCGCGACACCGCCAGTTCTCAACGCTCGAGCAAGCCATCGCGAGCGGCGAGCAGCATTGAGCCGGCAGATGAACCGTTATGGCAGGCCTTGCGCGCACGTCGCAGCAAATTGGCGAAGGAGCAGGGTGTACCACCTTATGTCATTTTCCATGACAGCACCTTGATCGATATGGTCATGCGCCAACCGCAAAGCCTGCAAGAAATGAGTACCGTTGCCGGCATCGGCGAGAGTAAGCTGGCGCGCTATGGTGAAGCCTTCTTGGCGGTGATTTTGGATCAAAGTTATCCGGTCATGGGCTAATGAGCGGCGCGCAGGCGTGGCAGCTGAAGCGCTCATCGCGACGCACGGTGGCGATTCATATTCGCCGTGATGGCCATGTTGAAGTGCGAGCGCCGCTGCGTTATCCGCTCAATGCCATCGAAGCCTTTGTGCGTAGCCGCCAAGCTTGGATAGATGAGCAGCTGCAGCGCTTAGGCGACTTACCGGCATTGCCGCAATGGGGCGAGGATCGTCAGTGGTGGCATCAGGGTCAGGAATGGCCGGTGCATATCGAGCACGTGGCTACACAGCGTGGGCGGGTGCAGGTTTGCTTTAGCGACCATGGCTTCCAAGTATTCACCACAGCAGCCCCCGACACCTGGCCCAAGCTCATCACCAAGTCCCTACAAAACTGGCAGACAGCTCAAGCCAAGCAATCATTGCCTATTCGTGTGGAGGCTTTAGTAGCGAAGCATGGTGAACAATGGCGACCAACCGCTTTACGTTTTCGCTGCCTGCGCTCGCGCTGGGGCAGTTGCAGCGCCGATGGCCGCATCATGCTCAACACTCAGCTCATGCAGCTGCCTGAGCACTTAATCGATTATGTGATTTGCCACGAGATGGCGCATTTGCGCGAGATGAATCACAGTGCGGCGTTCTATGCTGTGCAAGCGCGCTTGAACCCAGAGTGGCAGGTTCAGCGCGTTGAAATGAAGCAGTGGGCTACGCGCTTAGTTACGAGCGGCGACGTCTAGCCAGTCTTTCACGCGGTTAGCATCACCAATTCGCGTATATTTTCCCCACGAATCCATCAGCACAATAACCACGGGCTTGTCTTGGATATGCGCCATCATGACCAAGCAACGACCAGCTTCATTGATAAAGCCAGTTTTCGAAATATCGATTTCCCATTCGGGCTTTTTCACCAAGCCGTTGGTGTTGCGAAAGCGCTGCTCTTGGCCACGCACCATCACGCTGTATTCGGGTGTTGTTGAAAAGGCACGAATGTCGGCGTAGCGATATGCCGCCTGCACCATCTTAGTAAGTTCGCCAGGTGTTGAGACGTTTGCGCCATGCAGGCCGGTGCCGTCGAAAAACTGTGTATTGGGCATGCCCAAGCTGCGCGCTTTGCGATTCATTGCCGCGATGCCCGCAGCCAAGCCGCCTGGATAATTGCGAATTAAAGCCGATGCGGCGCGATTTTCTGAAGCCATTAACGCCAGTAACATGAGGTCGGCGCGCGGTAGGCTAGTGCCAACACTCATGCGTGAATGGGTATGGCGAAGATGATCAATATCATCTTTAGTAATCGTGACCAGCTCATCCATGGATTGCTTTGCATCGAGCACCACCATCGCTGTCATAAGCTTGGTGATGGAGGCAATCGGCATACGCTGATGAACGTTTTTCGAGTACAGCACTTCGCCGGTTTCAACATTGGTAATAAGTGCTGCGCGTGAGGCAACATCCAATGGTGTGGTGAAGCTGCTGTGGATAATGTCGGGACCAGCGCGACGCTGCTCGGCGGCGATCTGAGCTGCTGATACGGGCGCTGCTGCTTTGGCCGCATAGGCTTGTGGAGCCATTGCGAAGAGGCTTAAAACAGCAACAGCAAAAGCCCTGCGCGGGCTAAGAATTTTAACGTTTGGCAACATGAAAAGAGTCTCGGTATTTATGACTAGATTGCGTTCAAGCGTTATGTAACATAAGACGGTGCAGTTATGATAGTAGGTCGGCTTAAAAGTAGGGGGTAATGTGGCGCTAACGGTGGCTATCGTCGACAATAATGCGCTCCTGCGAGATGGTATTGCAGCGCTACTTTTCCTGCCTATTTCCGGCTTACGCGTGGTGATGGCCAGTGACTGCGATGACGCCGCAATGACGGCTTTGCAATTGACTAGTTTTCGTGTCGCTTTAATTGGTATTTCTGGGGCAAATACGCCATCTAGCTTAAGCAGTGAAGCGAGCGAGCAAACAGATGCTCCGAAAACACATTTCGAACTCGCCATGCGCTTGATGCATCTAGCCGATAAGCCGCGCGTGGTACTGATGAACCAAACGCCTGAGGTCTATCCAAAAGCCATGATTCAGGCCGGCGTTTCGGGGTTTTTATCCACCCATGCCGATCTCGATGAGCTAGTAAAATCCTTGCGTTTGGCGGGGATGGGTAAGTCGTATATTTCACCGAGTTTGTCGACGGCTTGGGCGCAAGAAGGCTTATGTAATGAGCAGGAGCGCTTTGCTGAATTATCGGCGCGTGAGTTGGCGGTTATGCACTATGTTTTGGCGGAGAAGCGAGTGCCCGAAATTGCCGAGCTATTGAGCATTAATCCGAAAACAGTAGCGACTTATCGCAGCCGAATGATGGAGAAGCTTGGCGTGCGCTCAGACCTCGGTTTGTTCAAGCTCGTGCAATCTACAGGACTGTGCTCATGACGGATGTCACGGCCACCTTAGCTGCGCCGGAGCCATTGGAGCCGACGGCAAATAGCAAGCATGCCAACGCATTACGCCTAGAGGCTTTGCGCGACACAGTGAAAACCTTGCCAACTGACCCCGGTGTTTATCGCATGCTTGATGCCACCGGTGCAGTGCTTTATGTCGGCAAGGCCAAGGTGCTGAAAAATCGCGTTCATTCCTATTTTGCCAAGCAGGTCGACAGCCCGAAAACTAAAGCTTTAGTGGCGCGTATTCACGCCATTGAAGTGACTATTACGGCCTCGGAAACTGAGGCGCTGCTGCTAGAGCAAACGCTGATTAAGTCGCTGAAGCCTCCTTTTAATATTCTACTTCGCGATGATAAAAGTTATCCATCGGTGCTATTAACTGAGGGCGATGCTTGGCCTCGATTAGGTTTTCATCGTGGCCCGAAAAAACAAAAAGGCCGTTACTTTGGCCCGTTTCCTAGCTCGGTGTCGGTGCGCGATAGCCTGAATTTATTGCAGAAGTTATTTCAGGTGCGCCAATGCGAAGACAGCTTTTTTCGCAATCGCACAAGACCATGCTTACAGCACCAAATTGGCCGTTGCCGCGCGCCCTGCGTAGGCTTGGTCAGCGACGAAGATTATCGCCGCGATGTCATCAATACGCGGCTGTTTTTAGAGGGCCGTAATGCCGAAGTTACCGACGGTCTTATCGCGCGCATGGACATGGCCGCCGAGGCCTTAGATTTTGAATCAGCCGCGCGTTATCGCGACCAACTCAGCGCATTGCGGCGCATACAAGAGCAGCAGTTCGTGCTCAATGATTTGGGTTCAGCCGATGTTTATGGTGTGGCGGCGCAGCCCGGCGGCGTTTGCGTGTCGGTGTTACAAGTGCGCGATGGTCGTGTTTTGGGTAGCAAAAATTGGCATCCCAGCGTGTTTGGCGAGACCGCTATTGAAGATATTTTGGCTGAGTTCCTGCCTTCGTATTATTTGCAGATAGGCGCTGGTCGCGAGCTGCCGCGAGAGATCATCACGCCAGTGGCTTTGGCTGATGACGCGGTGTTATCCGATGCCCTACGCCAGCACTTTGGTCGCGAAGTTGAGATTAAGTCACGGGTGCGTGAGACGCGGGCGGCCTGGTTGACCATGGCGCAGCGTAATGCCGAGTCGGCGCTGACGGCAAAGCTCAGCCATCGCGGTCATACCGCCATGCGCTTTGCCGAGCTGCAGCGAGTGTTGGCTTTGGAAAAGCCGATTAAACGCATGGAGTGTTTTGATATTTCGCACACCATGGGCGAGGCCACGGTTGCCTCTTGTGTAGTATTCGATGGCGAGGGCCCGCGCAGCAGTGACTATCGCCGCTTTAATATCGAGGGCATCACGCCCGGCGATGATTACGCCGCCATGCATCAAGCCTTAACGCGGCGCTATAGCAAGCTCGACCCTAATGATGAGCGCTTGCCTGATGTCTTATTTATTGATGGCGGCAAGGGCCAGCTCAGCCAAGCGATCGATGTTTTGGCCACGTTGGGCATCATTTCTGTGCAGCTGATTGGCATTGCCAAGGGCGAGGGCCGTAAGCCTGGGTTGGAGACATTGCACTTTCCTGACCGAGAGCCTTTGAACTTAGATGCGCAATCGCCGGCCCTGCATTTGACTCAGCACATTCGCGACGAAGCGCATCGGTTTGCCATTACCGGGCATAGGGCTCGCCGCGCCAAGGCGCGTAAAACCTCGACGCTAGAAGGTATTGATGGCATTGGCCCAGCGCGCCGGCGTGCCTTAATTCAGCATTTTGGTGGCTTGCAAGAAGTGCTACGAGCCAGCGCGCATGACCTCGCTCGCGTCAATGGCATTAGCGATGCCTTAGCACAAAGCCTATATGCCGCCTTGCACAGTCACTGAAGTTCTAGGATAGTCTGTGACTTCATTCTGACCGTATGGAGACGGTGTTGGCCGCACGTCCACTCTGGAACATCCCAAATATTCTGACCGTCTCCCGTGTTGCCCTGATTCCGGTGCTGCTGGTGCTCGCGTATTCGCCTATCGCCTTTCGTAATGAGATCGTTGCCGCCGTCTTTGCAATTGCTGCCGCCACCGATTGGTTCGATGGCTATTTGGCGCGCACGCTGAATCAAGGCTCGGCCTTTGGCCGCTTTTTAGACCCTGTTGCCGATAAACTTATGGTCGCTGCCGCACTAATTTTGCTAGTCGAATGGCATGCGCACGTGGTCATGGTAGTGCCGGCGATTGTCATCATTTCGCGTGAGATCACCATCTCGGCATTGCGCGAATGGATGGCTGAAATTGGCCAACGCACGCAAGTGGCAGTAAGCGCCATTGGCAAATGGAAAACCGCCGCGCAAATGGTCTCTATCACTTTGCTACTGCTCGATTGGGCGGTACTAAATCCGCTGGCATGGGGCTTGTTGTATTTGTCGGTCGTGCTGACCTTATGGTCGATGTGCATCTACTTAGTGGCAGCATGGCCATCGCTAAGTGAAGCAGATTAAATAGCTGGCTAAAGTTTGCGCAGACGCACCGCCTAAGGCTTGACTTGATTCTGCCAAGGCCTACAATGCGCGCCTGTTCCAGTGACGCAAGTCATTTGATCATTGCGGGTGTAGCTCAGCTGGTAGAGCGCGACCTTGCCAAGGTCGAGGTCACGAGTTCGAGCCTCGTTACCCGCTCCAAATTTCAGAACCCCCAAAGCCTAGTGCTGCGGGGGTTTTGTCGTTTCTGGACTAGCAGTTTTTCTTTTTGATGGCAATGCTACATTTGTGGTAGATTTCTAATTATAGGAGATCAGCCATGAGTACTGTTTCTGTTCGAATTGATAAAGATCTGATTGATGCCGCGCGTTCAAGCGCCAGTGCGGAGTTTCGCACGGTGCAGGGCCAGCTTGAGTTTTGGGCCAAGGTGGGCCGTGCTGCGTTAGACAATCCTGAGCTGCCAGCGTCATTTATTGCTGAATCTATGATGAGCCTGGCTGAGTCGCGCGATGACAGCCTGCCATTTGTGCCGCGCTCAAAGAAATCAACATGACATGGACGCTCCAGCAAACGCGACGGTTTGCGCGCATCTACAAAAAGCTTCATGACAATCTTATTGACGAAGTAGATGCCGCCATCAGCACGGTGGCAGAAGACCCTGACATTGGCGATAAGAAAAAAGGCGATCTGGCGCGGCTTTGGGTTTATAAGTTCCGCTGCCAAGGCCAGCTGTATCTGCTGGGCTACACACGAGATGACGAGATACGCATAGTGTATTTAGAAGCGCTCGGCTCACACGAAAACTTTTACCGAGACCTGAAGCGCTAGGGCACTAGAGAATTTGCTATCCTGCGTTTCAATCTTGGCTTGATGGATGTGCGCATGTCTGCAACCGCCCGTTCCGCAATTGGTGTGTTTGATTCTGGCATTGGCGGTCTCACCGTAGTGCGGGCTTTAATGGAGCGCCTGCCATTTGAAGACATAGTCTATTTTGGCGATACCGCGCGCGTGCCCTACGGCGTGAAATCCAACGAAACCATCCATAGCTTCACCACGCAAATCGCCGACTTTTTACTCGCCCGCGATGTCAAGTTGCTGATCATCGCCTGTAACACCATGGCGGCGGTGGCGGGTGAGGCCGTGCGGGCACGTTCGCCAGTGCCAGTGCTCGATGTTATCGATGCCGGTGCGCGTGCGGCGGTGGAAATAAGCCAGCGCGGTATTGGTGTTATCGGCACGCCGACCACAGTCAACTCCAATGCTTATGCGCGCAATATTCATGCGCTCAATCCTGCACTCAGTGTCTACTCGCAGGCTTGCCCTTTGCTGGTGCCATTGGTGGAGGAGGGCTGGCTTGAACACGAGGTCACGCGCCTAACCTTGCGCGAATATTTGAAGCCAGTATTTGTTGAGTCTATCGATGCTTTGGTGCTGGGCTGCACGCATTATCCGCTGCTGAAGCCGCTTATTGGTCAGATTGCGGGGCCGAATATTCGCTTGGTGGATTCGGCGGTGACTATTGCCGAGCAAACCGCGCGCGTGCTGACCGAAATGGAAATGCATAATCCGCAGCGCATCGCGCCACGCTATGACTATGTGGTGACTGACATTCCGCTACGTTTTCAAACCATAGGCTCGCGCTTTTTGGGGCGTGAACTGAGCCATCTTGAGCAGGTGCGCTGGTAGTTCTGCAAAAAAAATGACCTCGAAGTCATTCGCCTGAGCCTTTTTTCCTACACATTTGGTTACACTAGCGCCGATTTTTCGGACAAGGAGAGGCGCAGGTGGCAGTTATAGAGGCTCGAAAACAGCAATGGCAAACGTTGACCACAACCGCATGGGATGTGCTGGTGATTGGCGGCGGAATTACTGGTGCTGGTGTGGCGCGCGAGGCCGTGCGACGTGGCCTGCGTACGGCATTGATCGAGCAAACTGACTATAGCTGGGGCACATCTAGCCGCTCATCGAAAATGGTTCATGGCGGCCTGCGCTATATCGCTCAAGGTGAAGTGCGGCTGACTTGGCATTCGCTTACTGAGCGCGAGCGTCTGCTGCGCGAAGCACCGGGCTTGGTCGAGCGCATGGGCTTTCACTTTGCCCATTATAAAGGCGTATTTCCGGGTCGCTGGCCATTTCAGTTTCTCATCACGGTCTATGATCTGCTCGCCGGCATGCGCGACCATCGCTACTTTAAAAAGCTCAATTTCTTGGCGCGCATGCCAGGCCATCGCGGAGAAGGCCTTACTGGCGCCACGCGCTACACCGATGCCGTGGTCGACGATTCGCGCTTAGTACAACGCGTGCTCGACGAGGCCGTGGCCGATGGTTTAGTCATGCTCAATTACGTGAAAGCCACCGATTTGGTGATGACCGGTGATCGTGTCACCGGTTTGCGCCTGCAAGATACCTCGGATGATTTTGGCAGCGACCGAGGCGAGACCGCTGTAGTGGCGGCTAAAGCTGTGATTAATGCCACCGGCGCGTGGGCGGATCGTCTACGCCGCAAACTCATTGATGAAGTGCGTGTGCGGCCTTTGCGCGGCAGCCATTTGGTGTTTTCTGCGCATCGCCTGCCTTTGAGTGAAGCCTTGATTTGCCATCACCCCGATGACCAGCGCGTGATGTTCATTTATCCGTGGGAAGGCCGCACCATTGTTGGCACGACGGACCTTGATCATCGTGACGATTTAGACATTGAGGCGGCCTTAAGCGAAGCCGAGATGCATTACTTGTTGCGCGGCATCAATACGCAATTTCCTGCCGCGAAATTTACCGTTGAAGACATTATTTCAACATGGTCTGGCGTGCGCCCAGTGGTTAGCGCTGGCGATGGCAGTGATCCATCGAAAGAGAGCCGCAGCCATAGCGTTTGGGATAACCAAGGCTTAATTACCGTGACTGGCGGCAAGCTCACCACTTTCCGTCTTATTGCGCTCGATGCCTTGCGGCTGGCGGCAGGGCAGCTGGGTATTACTGTGCGCGATGATGGCGCCGCGATTTTTCGTGCACCACAGTCGGGCCCTGCGCCTGAGCATTTAACGCCGGCGATGTTTGCCCATGTAGTGGCGCGTTTTGGCATCCATACCCAACGCTTTTTGCGCGAAATGCCCGCTGGTGAGTTGGTGCATATTGCCGACACCAACACCTTGTTGGCCGAATTACGCTGGGCATGCCGTCATGAGCAAGTGGTTCATCTCGATGATTTGCTCATGCGTCGTGTGCGTTTAGGCCTGCTGCTACCGCGTGGTGGTTTGTCGTTGATTCCGCAAATCGATGCCATATTGCGTGATGAATTACACTGGTCGGCGGAAAAAATCAGCGCTGAGCGTGTACGCTATGAGTCTATATGGCGACGTTATTACTACTTACCAACGGCAGCTAAGGTTTAGTGCTTGGCATATTTAGCCGTAGATACCATTACTTTTGGAGCACTCCACGCATGAATGTGAAGCATCTTGCTAAAGCCAGTGGCTTAGCGCTGATTTTAGCCTTAGGCCTGGCGGCTTGTACGACCACGACTCAGCAAGGTGCTACGGGTGTCAGTCGCCAACAGTTACTGCTGGTGTCATCTTCTGAAGTGGAGGCGATGGCGGCGCAGAGCTATCAGGAAGAACTGACTAAGGCCACAAGCAAGCGCGCGCTAAATACTGATAAAGCCAATTTGGAGCGTATTCGCCAAATTGCTGATCGTTTGATTCCACAAGTCGGTACTTTTCGCAGCGATGCCTTGGCGTGGCGCTGGGAAGTTAATTTAGAAACGCGCGATGAGCTCAATGCCTATTGCGCGCCTGGTGGCAAAATCATGTTTTTCACCGGCATCATCAATAAGCTAAAACTCACCGATGATGAAATCGCCGCCATCATGGGTCATGAAATTGCTCATGCTTTGCGTGAGCATGGCCGCGAGCGTGTGTCGCAAGCCTATGCGCAAAATGCTGGCTTGAGCCTGGTTGGTGCACTCACTGGCATGTCGCAAGGCACCAGTACGTTGTTGCAGCAAGCTGCGCAGATTGGTTTAACGCTACCCAATGGCCGCGGCCAGGAATCGGAGGCCGACATTATTGGCCTAGAGCTGCTAGCTCGTGCCGGTTACAACCCGAATGCATCGGTCACGCTTTGGCAGAAAATGGCTGCTGCCACTGGCAATAGCAGTGGTTCGTTCTTGAGTACTCACCCAGGTAATGCTCAGCGTATTAACGATCTGCAAGCGGCTATTCCGAAAGTTATGCCCTTGTATCAGCAGGCTAGACGTAGTCCCGCGCCAAGCCGAGCCATTGTGCCGCGCACATAATATTTAGTTTTGCCTGCAACGATAAAAAGCCTCGCCGATGAGCGAGGCTTTTTTATGCGCTTGAGTTTATGCGCTCCAGCTCAGCCAGCTTTTTGCCAGCGTCGGCGTGTCGGTGATTAAGCCATCCACACCCATTGCTTCTAATTCTAACGCCCGCTGGTGATCGTTCACCGTCCACGTCGACATCCACAAGCCAGCGGCGTGCGCCTGAGTCACTAGCTCAGCTGTGAGTAAGTTTGCGTGCGGACCGATGGCATCGCAGCCTAGGGCTTGTGCGACCTGCACGATGTCGCCAGCAAAATTATCTTCTACTAAAAAGCCGCGTGGCAACTCGGGTGCCTGTTGCTGTAAGCGGTGCAATAGCCGCGGATTAAATGACGTGCAGCGCGCGCGACCCGATAAGTTAAAGCGCTGCCAAATCGCAGGCAAGGCGGCGACTACGGCGGCTTCATCATCCTCATGCCGAACTTTTAGCTCCAGCTCGATATGGGTGAAATCGTAGAGTTCAGTGAGCACTTGCGCCAACGTTGGCACGCCTTCGCTCTTTGGCCATGGCGCAAAGCCTTTGTGTGCGGGCTGATGGCAGGCATCCAGTGCGGCTAACTCGGCAGCGCTGTGTTCGCGCACCAAACCATGGCCCGAGGTGGTGCGCGATAACTCAGCATCGTGGATGACCATGAGTTCGCCATCGGCACTAAGGTGAATATCGAACTCGACAGCTCGCACGCCGAGTGCGCGCAGATACCGAAACCCGCTGAGGGTGTTTTCGGGAGCTTCGCTGCGCGCGCCACGATGACCAATTAAGCGCATGGCGCTCTCCTTATTTAGCATTTATGCCTAGTGTAGCCTGCTCGTTGTGAATTCTGTGTGACGCCGCGCAGTGGCTATGGTGTAATCGCGCCCATGTATAAACCACTCTCTGTTTTTATCGGGCTGCGCTACACACGTGCGCGCCGCCGCGACCAATTTATCTCCTTCATGTCTTTGAGTTCGATGATCGGGCTTATGCTCGGCGTTGCTGTGCTCATCACGGTGTTATCGGTGATGAACGGCTTCGACCGCGAGCTTAAGCAGCGCATCTTAGGCATGGTCTCGCAGTCCACTATTCACGCCACCGAGCCGGTACAAAACTGGCGGAAGCTCGTGCAAATTGCCGAAGCTAGTCCGGGTGTTACTGCTGCCGCGCCGATGTCGCAGGTGCAGGGCATGCTCACTGCCAATGGCCAAGTCAACGGCGCGGTGATCACCGGTATTGCGCCCGAGTTCGAAGCCAAGGTGTCGATCTTGCCGGACTTCATGACGCAGGGGCAGATGAGCGATCTCACCGATGGCAGCTATGGCATCGTGCTGGGCCAACAGCTCGCCGATGTACTCGGCGTGCGCATGGGCGATTCGGTAACACTGGTTTTACCCGAGGCCACCTTGAGTGCCGCCGGCGTTATTCCTCGCTTTAAGCGCTTTAATGTTGTTGGCGTATTTAAGGTTGGCGCTGAGGTCGATGGCATTTTGGCCTATGTGCATTACGCCGATGCCGGTCGCCTGTTGCGCATTGGCGACCGCGTGCAAGGCTTGCGCTTAAAGGTTGATGACCTGTTTGCCGTGCGTGCCACCAACGAACGCTTATTGGCCACACTGCCGCCATATTTTTACGCCAGCGATTGGACGCAGACTCAGGGCAGCTTGTTTAACGCTATCAAAATGGAAAAGGCGATGATGTCTTTACTGCTGCTGCTGATCGTGGCGGTAGCGGCGTTTAATATCGTTTCCAGTCTGGTCATGGTGGTTAATGACAAGAAGTCAGACATCGCAATTTTGCGCACCTTAGGCGCCACGCCGGGCATGATTCAGCGCATTTTCTTAGTGCAGGGCACGGCGGTTGGGCTGGGTGGAACTATCGCGGGTGTGGGCTTAGGCATATTGCTGTCGCTCACTGTTAGTGATATCGCCGCTGGCTATGAGCGCCTGATGAATGTGCGTTTATTCGATGCCTATTTTGTCAATTATCTGCCCACGCAACTCGATTGGTTTGATGTCACTTGGGTCGGCCTCACTGCATTTATTTTGAGCTTCTTGGCGACAATTTATCCGGCACGCCAAGCTGGTCGCATTCAACCAGCGGAGGCTTTGCGCCATGAGTGAGATTGTTCTAGCTACCCATGATTTGGGTCAGCAATTTTCTGAAGGTCCGCAAGCTATTACGGTCTTGAAGGATGTCAGTTTTCAGGTTATGCGCGGCGAGCGTGTCGCCATTGTCGGTCGTTCGGGCTCGGGCAAAACCACATTGCTGCATTTGCTCGGTGGCTTAGAGTTGCCAAGCAGCGGTCGCGTTGAGCTGATGGGTAATGACCTAGCCAGCATGAGCGAAGCGGAGCGCAGTAAGTTGCGTAACCAGCACATCGGTTTTGTCTATCAACTGCATCATCTTTTGCCGGAATTTACGGCATTGGAAAACGTCAGCTTGCCGGCAGTCATCGGCGGCATGAGTCCTAAATTAGCGCGCAAAAAAGCCCATGAATTATTAACGCGCGTGGGCTTGTCGGAGCGTGTTGAGCACAAGCCATCGGAGCTCTCAGGTGGTGAGCGCCAGCGTGTGGCTTTGGCGCGTGCGCTAGTGTGTGACCCTGCCTTGGTATTGGCAGATGAGCCTACAGGCAATCTCGATCGCGATACTGCCGAGTCGATTCATCAGCTCATCGTTGAGCTAAATGAAACCTTGGGGATTAGCTTTATTATCGTGACTCACGAAGAGCGTTTGGCGTCTTTGGCGCATCGGCGTTTGAGCATGAGCAGCGGTAGCTTAGTCGAGCTTGATCAAGCCCAATAATGCTGCGCCTTACTGCGCAGAAATGTCATTAGATTTTTGCGCGAGCCGGGCTTCTAGGCGCTTGCGCCAAGCCGTGACCACATGCCATCGCCAAAAATAGCGCATGGCGATATAGCCTATCGTACCTAACACCAGCCCTAGTACGACCGAGCCAAGGAAGAATGGTTTGAGCTGCTGAAGTAGGCCTACCTCGAAAGCGTCTACGGGCGCATCCGACATATGCAGTGCGCGCGTCGCCAAATGCTCTAGCTGATGCCAGGTGAGCATGGGCACATCAAGCAAATGGCTACCTAACCAATAACCGCTATACATAAATGGCAATAGCGTTAGTGGGTTAGTGATCCATACCAGTAGAATCATCAGCGGCAAATTAATGCGAAAGACAATGGCGATAGCGGTGGCCGGCACCATTTGAAAAGGTACGGGTAGGAAGGCGCAGAATAGACCCCAAAACATCGCCCATGAAGCCGAGCGGCGGTTTAGGTGCCAGAGACTAGGATCACTCAGGCGGTTGCGTAAAAAGCCGAGGCCCTTCATCTCTCGGATTTGCTCCGGAGTGGGAAGGTAGCGACGAATAAAAGCCTTAGCCATGAGGTCTTCCATGTTCTACCCAGAAAGAGGGCAGGCCGTAGTCTACACTGAGAGTTGATTCAACTGGAATGGATGCCAGGGGAGCAACAGCGTGTCTTCGCTATTATTTAGTTTTGTTTATGGCGTATTTTTGTTGCGCCTATGGGCGCAGCTGCCTTCATTTATGCTTTGCTTAGCCTATTGCGCAGTGATATTGGGCGGCATTTTTCTTGCTCAGCTTCTTCGTCAGCGCCGCTCATTTAAAGATTTCGCCCTCAGCTGGCCAGCACTTGCCGGCATCGGTTTGAGCGCGGGCATGCTCTGGTCTGTATTTGCCGCAACGCAGGCGATGACGCAGCAGCTGCCATCGGCGTGTGAAGGTGAGCGCCTGAATGTTATGGGTCGTATTGCTAGCTTGCCAAGACCAGCGCAGCCGGTTGGCGAGCGTTTTGTCTTTCAGCCTATTTCAGGCGCTGAATCGTGCTGGCAGAGCGGCGTTAACTGGCAGCTGAGTTGGCGCGGCGATATTCTATTAAAGCCTGATGAAGTGTGGCGCTTTCAGCTGCGCTTGAAGCGGCCCAATGGTGTGGTCAATCCCGGCGGCTTCGATGGCGAGCTGTGGTGGCATCAGAGCGGCATTAGCGCTACTGGCTGGGCGAGCTCTGGCGAGCGCATTGCTGCTGCCGAGACCACGCTCGATGGTTTGCGCTGGCGTATTCGCCAACATTTGCTAGCGAGCTTTCCAGATCAGCCCGATGCCGCCGGCACAGTATTGGCGCTGCTCACTGGCGACCGTGCGGGCATGTCCATCGAAGCCTGGGACAGATACGCGCGCACCGGCATCACGCATTTGGTGGCGATTTCAGGTGTGCACATCACCATGGTTGCCTGGTTAGTAGCGTGGTTTGTTCGCCGCTGCTGGTTGCGCTCGCCGAAGCTGGCGTTGTGGCAGCCAGCCGTGCGTGTGTCGGGTGTTATCGGCTGGCTGGCGGCATGTGGCTATGGTGCGTTGGCGGGCATGGAAGTGCCAACGCAGCGCACTTTATTGATGCTCGGAATGATCGTTTGGCTACGTTGCCTGCCAGGTGAGATGCGCGCGACACAAAGCCTGTTATTGGCTTTAACGGCGGTGCTGCTGCTCGATCCCTTAGCGATTCATTCGGCCGGTTTGTGGCTGTCTTTTGCTGCTGTCGCCTTACTGATGGCTGGCGGCATGGCTCCCGGTGAGGAAGTGAGTTGGCGCGCGGGTTTTCGAGCGCAATGGCTGGCGACGTGGGGCTTACTGCCGTTGACCTTGGCGCTATTTTCTCGGCTAGCGTGGCTGAGCTTGCCGATCAATATCATCGCCATCCCGTGGGTAACGTTTACTGTGGTACCAGTGGCAATGGCGGGCCTGCTCGCGCATAGCGTCTCCGAGCCGCTAGGCCATGCGTTATGGGCTTTGGCTATTGGCAGCATGGCCATGCTCGATGAGTTGCTGAAATGGGCGGCAGCACTGCCGGGAGCGGCCATTGATTGGCATTTACCTGGCGCGACAGTCTGGGCGCTGGGCTTGAGTATTGCTTTATTACTGATGCCGCGCGCGCTGCCTGGGCGGCAATTGGCATGGCTGCCGCTGCTTGCGCTGTGTTGGCCGCAGCCGAGCTTGAGCGAAGGCCAGTTGCGGCTGAGCATTATCGATGTCGGTCAAGGTTTGTCGGTGCATGCGGAAACGGCAAAACATCAGCTGTTATTTGACACTGGTGCAGCATTTAGCGATGACGCCGGCGCTGGTCAGCGCATTATTTTGCCGTATTTGCGCTGGGCTCAGGTGCGCTCGCTCGATGCTCTCGTGTTTAGCCACGACGACAATGATCATACCGGCGGTGGCGGGGCGATCTTGCGCACGCTGCCGGTGGCCCAGGTTTGGGGCGAGTGGCCATCGCATTTGGCGCAATGGCCTTTAGCTGAGCGTCCGCCGCAGCAAGGTTGCCGCAGTGGCCAGCGTTGGCAATGGGATGGCGTCGAGTTCGAGTTTATGTGGCCAGACCCAGCGTTTTTGCTCAAGCGCGATAATGAACGCTCTTGCGTGCTGCGCATTCGTGCACAGGGATTTACCGTGCTGATTCCGGCTGACCTAGAGGCACAAGGCGAATTAACGCTGTTAGCTATGCAGTCTGATCTGCGCGCAGATTTACTCTTACTTGGCCACCATGGCAGCAAAACATCGAGCACCGAAAGTTGGCTAGATGCGGTTGCGCCGCGCGAGGTCATTGCCACCGTTGGTTATCGCAATCGTTTTCATCATCCGCACTCCACAGTGCAACAACGCGTTATGGCCAGAGGTATTCCGCTGTATCGAAGTGATGATAGTGGTCTGTTGCGTTATGAGTTTCTTCAAGTTGGGCGATGGCCACGAGTGCAGCATGGGCGATTGCTCGATAAGCATTATTGGCGAGCAAAACCGCGGCTGCTTTCGCCTCAGCCATCTGAAATGCCGCCCTAAGTGCTTGGCGCACTGGCCGCCATCCCTTAGAGTAGCGGCTATTCGCGATGAGGAGATGAGCCTGTGTTTGAGATGATGAAATCTGGCGGGTATTTGATGCTGCCGTTGTTAGTGGCGTCGGTGCTGGCCTTGGCAATCATCCTAGAGCGTGCGTGGTCATTACGCCGAAGTCGGGTGGCGCCGCCACAGCTGTTAAGCCAAGTTTGGCGACAGCTGCAAGCAGGTGAAATGAATGCTGATCAGCTGCGTTTACTGCAAGCTGGCTCACCCTTAGGCTCTTTGTTGGCAGCGGGCTTGATCAATGCGCGCCATGGCCGTGATCTCACCAAAGAAAGTATCGAAGATGCCGCTACACCGGTCGTGCACGAAATGGAGCGCTACCTAACGTTGCTCGGCACCATAGCGATGATTTCACCCTTGTTGGGCTTGCTCGGCACCGTTATCGGCATTATCGATGCATTTTTGGTGGTCACTGCCGGTGGTATTAGCGATCCGACAGCATTAGCGGGTGGCATTTCTAAAGCCTTGGTGACAACGGCTGGCGGCATCTTTGTCGCCATCCCAGCAATGATTATGCACCGTTATTATCTGCGCCATATTCAGACCCTAATAGTGAGCATGGAGCAGCAGGCGGTGAAGCTGGTCGATATGCTGCACGGCGATCGTGAGGTGGATGTGCTGCCTAGCGCCGCTAGCTTCACAGCGCCCGCCACAGGCAGCGTTGCAACACCGAGCAGAGATGGAGCTGAGGCGTGAAATTAAAGCGTCCCATGGATGATCATTTGGAACTCAATCTCACGCCATTGATTGATTGCCTGCTGTTTTTGATTATCTTTTTCTTGCTGTCGACCACGTTTGCAAAGACCGGCAAGTTACAAATTACCTTGCCTCAGGCCGATGCCACGGTGCCGGCTGCGAAGAAAAATCCTTTAGAAGTCTCGGTAGATGGTCGCGGCCATTACGCCGTCAATGGTGAGGTGTTGGCCGCTAATAGCCCTGAAGCGTTGCGCACTGCCATCGAGGCAAAAGCAGGTGAGAAGCGCGATCAACCATTGATTATTTCTGCCGATGGCCAAGCGCCGCATCAGTCAGTGGTAACGATCATGGATATCGCCGGCCAGCTTGGGTTTCGTCAAATTGGAATTGGCACACAAAAAGCTGCCACTAGCGCCCCTTAATTTTTTGGAAGTTTATTCATGAGCTCAGCGCCAGTCGAAACTACTAGCTGGGAGTCGTATAAGCGGCTTTTAGGCTATACCCGAAAACATTGGAAAATCTTTTTGTTTGCTGTCTTCGGCTTCATTTTGAATGCGCAAACCGAATGGGCTGCGGCGCAATTATTGAAGTACATCATTACCGCGATTCAAGACCAAGATCAGGCCTCGAAAAATATGTTTCCGGTGCTGATTATCACGCTATTTCTTGTGCGTGGTATTGGTAGCTTTATTGGCACCTATTATATGTCTCTGATTTCTCGCAATATTGTCTATGCATTGCGGATTGAGTTGTTTGATCGCCTGATGACGTTGCCGGCACGCTATTATAACGAAAACTCAGCGGGGCATATTTCTGCCAAGCTCATGTACAACGTTGAGCAAGTCACAGCCGCAGCCACGGATGCGTTAAAAACGATTGTGCGCGAGGGCGCAGTTGTCATCGGCTTATTTGGCTATTTGTTTTACACCAACTGGAAGTTGTCGTTATCGCTGCTGGTGGTTGGGCCATTTGCTGCCATGCTAGTTCGCGTGGCAAGTAAGCGTTTCCGCAAGCTCGCGGTGCGCATGCAAAATGCCATGGGTAACCTTAGCCATATCGCGCAAGAGGCCATTAACGGCTTCCTCGTGGTGAAGACGTATGGCGGCGAAGACTTCGAGCGTAATCGCTTCGACAAAGCTTCGCGTGAGAACCTCAAACAAGGCATGAAAATTGTCGTCACCAGCGCCATCAATACACCAGTAATACAGCTGCTGATGGCCGTGGCTCTGGCCGGCGTGATTTGGGTGGCCTTGCAGCCAGGCATCACTGGGCAGACTTCACCAGGTGAGTTTGTCGCCTATATTACGGCAGCAGGCCTGATGGCTAAGCCGATCAAATCACTGACTGAAGTCAATGAAAAGCTGCAACGCGGTATCTCTGCAGCGCAGTCAATTTTCGATGTCATTGATGAGACACCTGAGCCTACTGGCGGTA
The DNA here is from genome assembly GCA_018066805.1 of Paraperlucidibaca sp. Lineage (GTDB taxonomy): Bacteria > Pseudomonadota > Gammaproteobacteria > Pseudomonadales > Moraxellaceae > Perlucidibaca > Perlucidibaca wandonensis. The sequence goes on from JAGPVX010000018.1 coordinate 34,611, forward strand.
CTCGCGCCATTACGCGCTTAAAGGGCGAAGTAGAGTTCCGCAATTTGCGCTTTGCTTATGAGCCAGGTAATCCTGTGCTGCATGACTTTTCTTTGAAAGTCGCGCCAGGTCAGACGGTCGCTATTGTTGGTCGCTCGGGTTCGGGCAAGACAACGCTAGTAAATTTGCTGCCGCGTTTTCACGATGCCGAAGCTGGCGAGCTGCTTATTGATGGCTTCCCGATTGACGACTATCCCGTGGGTGAGTTGCGCAAACAGATTGCCACGGTTAGCCAAAAGGTCATTTTGTTCGATGACACAGTGGCGAATAACATCGCCTATGGTGCCTACCGTCACTTGCCGCGCGAAACCATTGTGGCAGCAGCGAAAACGGCCTTTGCCGATGACTTTATTCGTGAGCTACCGCAGGGTTACGACACTCGCATTGGCCAAGATGGCATGCAGCTTTCCGGTGGTCAGCGCCAGCGTTTAGCGATTGCTCGTGCGTTGATTAAAGATGCGCCTATCTTGATTTTGGACGAAGCCACGAGCGCGCTTGATAACGAGTCTGAGTTCTATATTCAGGCCGCTCTTGAGCGCGTCATGGAAGGCCGGACGACGCTGGTGATCGCCCATCGTTTATCGACTATTGAAAACGCCGATGTCATTGTTGTGATGGATCAAGGCCGCATTATTGAGCAAGGCAATCATGCCGAGCTACTAGCCAAAGCTGGCGCTTACGCGCAATTGCATAGCCGCCATTTTAGTGAGGATGACGATGGCCGCATGGCCTGAACGTTGGCATCAGGGGCATTTCTTGCTGCGCTTGCTATTGCCACTGTCGTGGCTATTTAGCTGGCTTGCCGCGCGACGAAAACGCGCCTATGCCTCAGGCAAAAAGCCAACGTGGCGCGCCCCCGTGCCTATCATCGTGGTGGGTAATATCAGCGTTGGTGGCACCGGTAAAACACCATTAACACAAGCTATTGTGCAGCAGTTACAGGCCGCAGGCTGGCGCCCAGGCATCATTAGTCGTGGCTATGGTGGCAGCTGTGAGTACCCTTGCGAAGTGAGCACACAAGCGACACCAGCTAAAGTTGGCGACGAGCCTTTGCTGCTGGCGCGTGCCAGTGGCGTACCGGTAGTTGTTGATCCTGTGCGTAGTCGCGGCGCCGCATTTTTACTGGCGCATCACCCCGAATGTGATGTGATTATTTCTGATGATGGCCTGCAGCATTACGCCCTTGAGCGCGATATTGAAATTGCCGTGATCGATGGTAAACGTGGCTTAGGTTCGGGCTGGGCATTGCCGGCCGGACCTTTACGTGAGCCTGTAGCGCGGTTAAATGAAGTCGATTTTGTCGTGCTCAATGGTTCATGGCACTTAACCACGCCGGTGCCGGAAAATGCCTACACCATGGTGCTTGAGCCACAGCCTTGGCTGCCAGTTTGCCTTGAGCAGGCCAATCAAACACCACCACTGAAAGGCCCGGTACATGCGATTGCGGGTATTGGTCATCCGCCACGATTTTTTGAATTGCTCGCAAGCCTTGGCTATGGCCCTGAGCCACACTCGTTCCCTGATCATTACGCTTACCGTGCCGAAGATCTGCGTTTTGAGCCGCTACTGCCACTGGTCATGACCGAAAAAGATGCAGTGAAGTGTGCGCAATTTGCACCGCCAAATAGCTGGTATGTGCCGGTTCGAGCTATGCTGCCAGATGTATTTTGGCAGGAGTTATTGGCGCGTTTGGCAGAAAAAAAGGCTGCTCAGCCCAACATCATGTGAATTAAAAATAGATTGGATATTGCTCATGCTAGATAAAAAACTGCTCGCACTATTGGCTTGCCCACTCTGCAAAGGGCCATTAATTCATCAGCAAGATGAGCTGATTTGTCGTGCCGATGCACTGGCGTTTCCAGTGCGTGATGGCATCCCTGTGATGCTTGAAGGTGAGGCGCGAGCGCTGACCTTAGAGGAATCTTTGCCTGAGCATGGCGCGCGCTAAGCGCTGGCAATTGATCATTTGAGCTTCGACTGAGAGGACAAAGCTGATGAGTTTTCGTGTTGTTATTCCCGCCCGTTTTGGCTCTAGCCGACTGCCTGGAAAACCCCTACTCGACATCGCAGGCAAGCCCATGGTGGTGCATGTCTATGAGCGAGCCTTACTCAGCGCCGCGACCGATGTGGTGGTTGCCACCGACGATCAGCGTATTGCCGATGCGCTGCGCGCCTACGATGCACCAGTAGTGATGACACGTGCTGATCATCCTTCCGGCACTGATCGTCTGCAAGAAGTCGCCGAGCAGCTCGGTTGGCAGCCCGATGACATCGTGGTCAATGTGCAGGGCGATGAGCCCTTAATTCCGCCCAGTGTGATTAACCAAGTGGCTGATAATCTGGCCGAGGCCGCTGAGGCGGGCATGGCAACATTGGCTGAGCCCTTGCACGATATTGAGCAATTATTTAACCCCAATATCGTTAAGCTCGTGCGTGATGTAAATAACTTCGCCCTGTATTTCAGCCGTGCTCCAATGCCATGGGCGCGTGATACCTTTGCGCTAAACCGCGAGCAGCTGCCACCCGAAGCCTTATCGTTATATTTGCGCCACCTTGGTATTTACGCCTATCGCGTCGGCTTTTTGCATGACTATGTGTCGTGGCCGCCGGCGCTGATTGAGCAGGTAGAGTCATTGGAGCAGTTGCGCGCCCTATATCAAGGTGTGCGTATCCATGTTGATGTCGCCCATGCCTCATTGCCACCAGGTGTGGATACTCAAGCTGATCTTGACCGAGTGCGCGCTATTTTGTCGGGCTCAGGTGCTGCTGGGGCAATGGCATGAAGCTGGCAGAACGAGAGGCAAGTGATTTAGCCGTGCCGACAGCCAGCTATACAGAATCTGCTACGCGAGTGCTCTTTGTTTGTCTCGGCAATATTTGTCGCTCACCAACCGCAGAGGCCGTATTTCGTCAGCGCGCCTCACAAGCTGGCTGGGATGCTCTCCTACAAGCAGATTCGGCAGGCACGGCAGATTGGCACACGGGAAAATCTCCTGACCCACGCAGCCAACGTCATGGCGCTGAGCGTGGCTATGATTTATCGCCGCTGCGTGCGCGTCAGGTCAGCTGGCATGACTTCGATGAGTTTGATCATATCCTCGCGATGGATGATAAAAACTTCGTCGACTTGCAAACGCTAGAGCGCGAAGCTGCACATCATTTAGGCCATGAACCGCGTGCTGTTTTGGCTAAACTCATGGACTTTGCACCGGATCTACTGAGTAATGTGCCTGACCCATACACTGGCGGTCCTAAAGGCTTCGACGAAGTTATTGACCTAGTGGAGGCCGCCTGCGATGGCCTTTTGCGCAGCGTGCTAAAGGCGCGTGGCGTGCTTGGTTGCGGCTGCTAATGAGCACTGCTATTCGCGAGAATGTTGATTTGCAGGCGTTTAATACGCTAGGTCTAAGTGCTCGCGCCACTCATTTTGTCGAACTCACCAATGAAGCCGATCTTGCTCCACTGCTAGCGCGGGCCAAGGCCGAAGCATGGCCCGTGCAGCTATTGGGTGGCGGCAGCAATATTGTTTTCGCAGGCGATGTATCGGGCTTGACCATCCGCTTAAGTTTGCGCGGCATTCGCCTCATCAGCGATAGCCAAGCTGGCGCTAAGATAGTGGCTGAAGATTGCGTCATTATTGAGGCGGCTGCCGGTGAGTCATGGCATGAATTCACGCAATACACCTTGGCCCAAGGTTGGGCAGGTTTAGAAAACCTTTCCTTGATTCCAGGCTCAGTCGGTGCGGCGCCGGTGCAAAATATCGGTGCTTATGGTGTTGAGGTTGCCGATGTCATGCACTCATTACGTGCTTATGATCGTGAGCAAGGGCGGGTAGTAGAGCTGTCGGCTGCAGACTGTGGCTTTGCTTATCGAGACAGTATTTTTAAGTCGCAACAGCCTGGGCGCTACGTGATTTTATCGGTGCGATTTGCTTTGTCTGCCAAGCGCCCGCTGGTGTTGGGCTATGGCGATATTCAAACGGCGTTAGCAACGGCTGGAGTACAAGAGCCGAGCGCTATTGATGTTGCGCAAGCAGTTATTCAAATTCGCCAGGCGAAGCTGCCTGACCCCGCCGTGCTCGGTAACGCCGGCAGCTTTTTCAAAAACCCGTTGGTGCCCAGTGCTCAGATTGAGCAGCTACAGGCGCAGTTTCCGGGCTTGGTCGCATATCCTGCGCAGCTAAGCATGCCGGGATGGCAAAAGGTTGCTGCTGGCTGGCTGATCGAGCAGGCGGGCTGGAAAGGTTATCGCCGTGGCTCGGTGGCCGTGCATGAACGCCAAGCCTTGGTGCTGGTGCATCATGGCGGTGGCAATGGTGCTGAGCTATTGGCCTTGGCCGCTGACATTGTCGCCAGCGTGCAGGCGCGCTATGGCATTCATCTAGAGCAGGAACCGGTGTTGATGGGCGGCTAAGCTGCAGATGCCGCCGCTAATGTTCTAAAGACAAATTCATAGCCATAAAAATGCCCCGATTACGGGGCATTTTTATGATCTGAGATTACCGCTCTGGCGTTAGCCTTCCGATGGTGTCTCAGTGGCTTTTGCTTCGGCTTTCAGGCGTGCTTCTTGCTCGCGCTGTAAGCGGCGGCGCACGCGAGGATCATTGCTGGCACGACGCTCAGCTTTCTCGCCTTTGCTTTCGCTAGGAGTTTCTACAACGGCGGCTTCAGGAGCAGCAGCTTCAGTAGCCTCACTTTGCACTTCAGTAGTTTCTGCTGGCGCTTCAGCGGCCGCTTCAACGACTGCTTTCGGTGCTGGTTCTGGGCTTGGCTCAGCCGTTGCTTCAGCTGCGACGAACGCAGCAGGTTCAGGGCTAGCTTCAGTTGCGGCAGCTTTTGTCGCTATCTCTGCTTCTGCTTCTGGCGCAGCTTTTGGGGCTTCTGTTGCAACAACAGTTGCTTCAGGAGCAGCCGACTCGGCAGGCGCAGTGTCGGCAGTTACGACGACTTCCGCCGTAGTGCTTGTGGCGACTTCAGCAACGGCAGATTCAGTCGCTGCAGTAGCGTCAGCAGACTCAGTTACTGTAGCAGCTGCTTCAATATCAGCGACCTCGGCAACAGGCTGCTTAACAGCAGCTGACTCAGCCTTCGTTGGTTCAGCGACAGCTGCTGTAGTTGTTTCAGCACTGTTTGCTGCAATAACCGGCGCCTCATCTGTGGTAGCGCTATTTTGCGCAGCCTCATTTGAAGTTGCTGCAACTGTTGCCGCAGTAACGCCAGCAGCAGTTTTGGCTGCTAATTCTTCAGGTACGGGCAGGCCGGCATCAACTAGTACTTGCGGATCGCGCTCGCGTGGTCCGCGTTGGCGGCGCGAAGGATGGCGATTGCGACGGCGGCGCTCTCCGCCCTCGGCATTAGCAGCGGCTGGAGCGATGTTGCCATCGACACTTGCTGTAGCTGCGGTATCGGCTTGAACTGCTTCAGCGGCAACTTCACGATTAGCTTCTTTCGCTGCTTCACGATTTGGGTCGCGAGGCGGGCGTGGTGCACGTGGTGGGCGCGGCGGACGAGGTGGGCGCGGAGTTTGCTCGGTATCTTCCGCTGCATCACGGCGTTCGCCACGAGCAGGGCGGCCGCCGTTGCTATTACCATTGCCATTGCTGCCGTTGTCATTAGTGGAGCTATCGGTTTGTGGACGACCACCAGCGGCTTGCAGTTCGTTATTTTGGCGACGCTCAGGCTGACGACCACGGCCTTGGCCACGCCCACCGCGTTGACCGCCATTGTTGTTGCGGTTTTGATTAGAACGATTTTCAGGAACTACGGGCTCAGGCTCGGGCTTGATGCCAAATAGCGTGCTGAAAAAGGTTTTTAGCCAGATCAAAAAGCTAACATTGCTTGCAGCTGGGGCAGTGGTATTAGCTTTGGCAGCCGGTGCAGCGGTAGCGCGCGCTTCGCGAGGCGCTTGCTGAGTAGGTGCTTGTGTCACTGGCGTGACATTACGCACGGCAGCGACCTGACGTTTCGGCGATTCGCCATCAACAGCTTCCAGTACAACCTCAAGCGCTGGCGCTTCAATACGCTCAACGAGTTTGAAGCTTGGGCCGTCGTCATCGTTTTCTTCGACTTGGTCATCGCGCAGACGAGAAACTTCGTAGTGCGGTGTGTCCATGTGCGGATTAGGCAAAATCAAGATGCGAACTTTGCTGCGTAGTTCCAGCTCAGCCAAGGTTTGACGTTTTTCATTGAGCAGGAAGGTGGCGACCGATACTGGAACGGAAGCGTTGATTTGCGCGGTACGTTCTTTCAGCACTTCTTCTTCGATCAAACGCATGATCGACAACGCTAGTGAACGCACATCACGAACCATGCCTGTGCCATTACAGCGTGGGCAGACTAAGCCTGTGGACTCTTCTAGCGATGGACGTAGGCGTTGGCGCGAAAGTTCGAGCAGGCCAAACTTCGAGATACGACCCATTTGAATACGGGCGCGATCCATCGTTAATGCTTCACGCAGGCGCTCTTCAACCATGCGCTGATGCTTTGGCGGCGTCATGTCGATGAAATCGATAACTACCAAGCCGCCGCTATCACGCAGGCGCAGCTGACGCGCGACTTCGTCGGCAGCTTCTAAGTTGGTGTTAAGAGCGGTTTCTTCGATGTCACTGCCTTTAGTGGCGCGCGCCGAGTTGATGTCGATAGACACCAAAGCTTCAGTTGGGTCGATAACAATCGAGCCACCCGATGGCAATTTTACTTCGCGTTGGAAGGCAGTCTCAATTTGGCTCTCGATTTGGTAGCGATTAAACAGCGGCACCGAATCTTTATAGAGTTTAATTTTGTTCTGATAATGCGGCATGACTTGCTGCACAAAGCTCATGGCTTCGTTATAAGCCGCTTCGTTATCGATCAATACGTCGTTGATGTCTTGGCGCAGATAGTCACGCACAGCACGAATAATGACGTTAGATTCTTGATAAATCAGGAATGGTGAGGGCTTTTCCGTGCTCGCTTGGTTGATGGAGTTCCATAGCGTGAGCAGATAATCCAAGTCCCATTGCAGCTCTTCAGCGCTACGGCCAAGGCCAGCAGTACGGACGATTACGCCCATATCATTAGGGATGGTGATGGAGTTCAGCGCGTCTTTCAGTTCTTGACGCTCTTCACCTTCGATACGACGCGAGATGCCGCCGGCGCGAGGGTTATTTGGCATGACCACCAAGTAGCGGCCAGCTAGCGAGATAAACGTGGAAAGTGCTGCGCCTTTATTGCCTCGTTCTTCTTTTTCTACTTGAACGATGACTTCTTGGCCTTCCTGCAGTGCTTCTTTGATGCTGATGCGGCCGCCGGCTTCCTTTGGCGACTTGTTGAAGTATTCACGAGCAACTTCTTTTAATGGCAAAAAGCCGTGGCGATCGCCGCCGAAGTCTACAAATGCTGCTTCTAAGCTAGGCTCAACGCGAGTTACGCGGCCTTTATAAATGCTGGCTTTTTTCTGTACGCGGCCACGGTGTTCGAGGTCGAAATCATAGAGGCGTTGGCCATCTACCATTGCCACCCGAATTTCTTCGTCGTGTGTGGCGTTAATTAACATGCGTTTCATGTGCGGCTACCCTAAGGGTTATAGGCCGTCTGAGAAAACGCAGGCAGGTGCACGGCAACAGAACAACACCATGAATACATGGGCCATTAAGATTAACTTTCGCTGGCCGATCGGGCTGGCTAAGTTATTGATTCTGTTGTTGGTCATCCGGGTCAGGTGCAGGGTGTCTGCACGGAGCTGGGAGACGCGGTTCCATGTCCGTGGACATGGGCCGAAAACAATTCCTGCCTGTGCTACATCTATATGACGGCACTAGGCTGTGTTGTTGGTAAGCGCGTATCGTCAACGCTTACCGGTACTTTGGTGTTACGGCTAGCCGGAGGAGGTGCATGGGTCGGTGGTCAACACTGGGGTTAATACCTCTCAGTAGACCAAGCTCGTGTGCGATTCCCGCCGGACAGCGTCGCTTTGCTTTATACTTCCGCCACCATTTTGCTAAACCCGATGCTTTTGGGCATAAACTGGCAAAATGAGGGTCTTAAATTGCTAAGCGACTCGCTAATATAGCAGTCATCCCCGTGTGCTGCTAGATAAGCGCACCAAATTATCCACAGGCTTGTTCATGCACGCACCCGATAGCTCCGATACACCCGCCGTTAGTTACATCACAGTGGATGCCGCTTATGCCGGCCAACGCCTCGACAACTTTTTGATGACGGCGCTGAAAGGCACGCCACGCACACTTATTTATCGCATCGTGCGTAAAGGTGAGGTGCGCGTTAATAAAGGCCGTATTAAGCCTGATTACCGTGTTGAGGCAGGCGATATCATTCGCGTGCCACCGATTCGCATGAGCGAAGAGGCGCCAGCGCACCGGCCATCGACTGGTTTGCAAAAGCTGCTGGAGCAGCGTTTGGTTTTTGATGAAGACCATCTGATGGTGATCAATAAGCCGGCGGGCTTAGCCGTACATGGCGGCAGCGGTATTTCTGTGGGCCTAATTGAAGCGCTGCGCACCATGCGCCCTGAGCAGGCCGGCAGCCTTGAGCTGGTGCATAGGCTCGATCGCGATACTTCAGGCTTGATCATGGTTACTGGTCATCGACCTTTATTGCGCGCACTTCATGCTCAGCTACGCGATGGTCAAATGGACAAGCGCTATGTGGCACTGCTTAGCGGTCGTCTGCAAGGCACAACGCACCGCGTTGAAGCGCCGCTATTAAAGGTCGAGCGTCCAGGTGGCGAAGCGATCGTGCGCGTATCGCGTGAAGGCAAGGCGGCGATTACCGTGTTTACGGTGCTGGAGCGTTATAAAGACGCGACGCTGGTCGAAGCTCATTTGCTCACCGGCCGTACTCACCAGATTCGTGTTCATGCTCAGCATTTAGGTCATGCACTCGTTGGTGATACCAAATATGGCCGCGATGCAGATAATGAGCGCTTTAAAGCCAAAGGCTTGTCGCGACTGTTTTTGCATGCTCGCGACCTGAAGCTGACGCTGCCATCTGGCAAGCGTTTGGTGCTATCGGCTGAGCCCGATGACGACTTCGAAAAAGGTTTGGCGGTGTTGCGCCGTGCCTAAGTTTGACCTAGTGATTTTCGACTGGGATGGCACGGTGATGGACTCTGTGGCGCAGATTGTCAGCAGCATTCAAGCTTCTGCGCGCGATCTTGGTGTCGATATACCTAGCGAGGCAGCGGCGAAAGATATTATTGGCTTGGGCTTGCCCGAGGCCATGCGCGTGTTGTTTCCGACAGTAAGCGAGGCGGCACGCGAAGCATTACGTCAGCAATATGCCACGCATTTCGTCGCCAGCAGTAATAAGCGAACTAAGCCGTTTGCTGGCGCTGAGGCAATGCTGCAAGGCCTGCGAGCTCAGGAGTTAACGCTTGCTGTGGCCACAGGTAAAAGTCGCAAGGGCTTGGATCGCGTAATGGCTGATACTGGCTGGGCACATTATTTTAAAGCCACACGTTGTGCTGATGAGACGCTGTCTAAGCCTGATCCGCGCATGCTCAACGAGCTGTTGAGCGAGCTGAGTGTGCCGGTGCAGCGCGCCATCATGGTCGGCGATACAACCTATGACTTGGCCATGGCGGAGTCGATTGGCATGGCCTCGGTTGGCGTCACCTATGGCGTGCACAGCGCCGAGCGGCTATTGGCTCACCAGCCTTTGACGCTCTGCCACTCGCTGCCCGAGTTGGCGACCTATTTGCAGCAAACGATTAATCAGTGAGGGTGTGTCATGGCGGAATGGGGCAATGGTCGCGGTCCGCGCGACTGGGCATTGGTTGAGCGCTTTCTTTTAGAAGATTTGAACGATAGACGGCGCGCTAAACGCTGGCAGTGGATTCGTCGCGGCTTATTTATTGTCGTGGTGGCGCTATTTGCCTATCGCACTATTGGCTCCATGGGTGCCGAAAGCTTTGGCGCACATACCGCCGTCATCACTATTGATGGCGCGATTGCGGCAGATATGCCGGCCAATGCCGATAGCCTGATCGAAGCGCTCGATAGCGCCTTCAGCGCGACTGAGGCCAAGGCCGTGGTCTTGCGCATCAATAGCCCTGGCGGCAGCCCTGTGCAGGCCGATGAGGTCTATCGTGAGATTCGTCGCCAGCGCTTAATCCATCCTGATAAGCCGCTTTATGCAGTGATTAGCGATATGGGTGCGTCGGGTGCTTACTACATCGCGGTGGCGGCCGATAAGATCTACGTCAATCCATCCAGCTTGGTGGGATCGATCGGCGTCATCATGCCTGGCTTTGGCGTGCCTGAGCTACTGCAGAAGCTTGGTGTTGAGGATCGTACTTTGGCTGCAGGTGCACACAAAAATCTGCTTAGCCCTAGCAAGCCCGTGAATGAGATTGAGCAGGCGCATGTGCAGGGCGTGTTGGATGCCGTGCATAGGCAATTTATTGCTGCTGTGAAAGCAGGCCGTGGTGAGCGCTTAAAGGTCAACGACGATACCTTCTCGGGTTACTTCTGGAGCGGCGATCAAGCCATCACGTTAGGTCTGGCGGATGACATCGGTTCCTTGCACTCGGTGGCGCGTGATGTGGTGAAAGCTGAGACGTTGGTGGACTACACTTTGATGCCTAATCCCGTTGATTCAGTGCTGCGCCGTTTGGGTGCTGTGGTTGGCCAAGAGTTCGCTACGAGCCTACGTCAAACCCTAGGTTTGGAAGCAAGTCGCGTTACGCTTAAATAAGCCACAAATGCAGCAATAGTCCTTTGACAGGGGCGGGGTGAATCCGTATTATCCCGCCCCTATGTCAGACAGCACAATTCCACACATCATCGAACCAGGCAAATGGGCCGATCGCGCAGCAGTGCTCGATGTCGCCATGCCATTAGCGCGTTTTACGCGCTTGCTTGATGGCGCCTTAAGTACAGATGGTGAAGTGACAGTGCATGTCGCGTTTGCTCGCGATGCGCGGCATTTTCCGGTGTTAGCGGGTCGCTTAGAGACCACGCTTTCGTTAGAATGCCAGCGCTGCTTGCAGGCCGTTAATGTGCCGATATCGGCACAAGTAAATGTGTTTATGCTGAACGATGACGAGGAAGTTGAGCGTTTATCGGAAGCTGAAGATTTTGTTCTAGCAGACAATGGTGAACTAGATTTCCCAGAGCTGCTGGAAGATGAACTGATCTTGGCTTTGCCATTAGTGGCAAACCATGAGGACTGTGAGCCAGCAGTGCCGTTAGTTGACGACACCGTAGCCGAGCCCGAAACGTTGAGAGAGAACCCATTTCATGTTTTAGCGAGCTTGAAAAAGCACTAAGACGCGAAGTGACACCAAAGTGAGACTGCTGCAGTTAAGCAACAGTCGTGAGTAAAATGCCGGAGTAAACCATGGCCGTTCAACAGAACCGTAAAAGCCGTTCACGTCGTGACATGCGTCGTTCGCATGATGCCTTGAATGGCCCAACCCTGAGCGTCGATCAGACCACTGGTGAATTACACCGTCGTCATCACGTCACCAAAGATGGCTTCTATCGCGGTCATCAGCTCTTTGGCGTAAAAGACGAAGCATAAGACGCAGTAATCTATGTCGATTACGCTGGCGGTTGATGTAATGGGAGGCGACTTCGGTGCCTCCGTTACTGTGCCAGCGGCGTTAAAAATAGCCGCCATTGCCCCCGACGTGAGTTTTTTGTTGGTGGGTGATGAAGCGGCTATTTTGCCATTTCTGGAAAAAACTCCAGATGCTCTGCGCAAGCGCATGAGCATTGTGCACACCAGCGAATTTGTCACCATGGACGATAAAGTCTCGGTGGCGCTGCGTCAGAAAAAGCGCTCTTCCATGCGCTTGGCTGCTGAAGCTGTTCGCGATGGCCACGCTCAGGCTTGTATCTCTGCGGGCAATACCGGCGCGCTCATGGCCGTTAGCCGTTTTGTGCTAAAAACCCACCCCGCAATAGGCCGCCCAGCCATCATGACGGCCCTGCCAACGCAGCGTGGTCATGTTCATATGCTTGATCTCGGCGCCAATATTGATTCTGAGCCTGCTCATTTGCTGCAGTTTGCTCGTATGGGCTCGCTTGTGGCGGGCGCGCTCGATGGCCATGCCAGTCCGCGCGTGGCTCTCCTTAATATTGGCGAAGAAGAAATCAAGGGCAACGACCTCATCAAGCAGACGCATGAGCTGCTGCGTAACTCCGGTCTAAATTACATCGGCTATATCGAAGGCGATGGTGTTTTCCGTGGTGAGGCAGAAGTGGTTGTCTGCGATGGTTTCGTTGGCAATATCGCGCTGAAAAGTTCTGAGGGTGTGGCGAAAATGATCGCCGCCATGATCAAAGTGCAGATCAACCGTAATTGGCTGACCAAAATATTGGGCGCTTTGGCTTATCCCATTTGGCGTGGCTTGAAGTCACAAATGGACCCTGGTCGCTACAATGGTGCCAGCCTCGTTGGCCTCAATGGCATTGTCATCAAAAGCCATGGTAGTGCCGATATCTCCTCCTTTGCGCATGCGCTTGAAGTCGCTATGTTAGAAGTGCGCAAAGATATTCCCGGCCTCATCTCGCGACGCTTTAGCGAAGCCGAGAGCAGCGCCGCTAGCGAATAGTAAAAACTCATCTATTCATATAAAAAGGACCAACTATGACGACGACTGCATGGGTATTCCCAGGTCAAGGCTCGCAAAGCATTGGCATGCTTGCTGATTTAGCCGCTAGTTATCCCATTATTGAAGCGACCTTTGCTGAAGCTTCAGCCGCCTTGGGTAAAGACCTGTGGGCATTGGCGCAAAACGGCCCTGAGGCCGAAATGAACGCCACTGAAAACACACAGCCCTTATTGCTCGCCGCAGGTATTGCCGTTTGGCGTGCGTGGAAACAAGCGGGCGGCCCTGCGCCAGACTATTTAGCCGGTCATTCTTTGGGCGAATACACCGCACTGGTTGCCGCCGAGGTGATCTCACTGGCCGATGGTGTGCGCCTAGTCGCCGAGCGTGGCCGCTTGATGCAAGATGCCGTACCTGCAGGTGAAGGTGCGATGGCTGCGATTTTGGGCCTCGATAATGAGCAAGTCATTGCCGCCTGCAAAGCCGCTGCCGATGGCGACGTCGTTGCCGCAGTTAACTTTAATGCGCCCGGCCAAGTGGTTATTGCCGGCAGTGCCGCAGCGGTTGATCGTGCCATTATTGAGTGCAAAGCAGCTGGCGCTAAGCGTGCCTTGCCGCTATCGGTGAGTGCGCCGTCGCATTGTGCCTTGATGCGCCCTGCGGCAGACGAGCTAGCTAAGTGCTTCTATGCACTGACATTTAACAAATCGGTCATCCCTGTGGTGCAAAATGTTTCGGCAAAAGTGGCCAGCGATACAGCGACGCTACAGGCGGCATTGGTCGAGCAGCTCTATAGTCCCGTGCGTTGGGTTGAGTGCGTTGAGCATCTGAGTGCCTTGGGCGTAACGCAAATGCTTGAAAGTGGCCCGGGTAAAGTCCTCACGGGCTTGAATAAGCGTATTGATAAAAATATGACTCATTGGTCACTAGATTCAACCGAAGGTATGACTGCTGCGTTAGAATCACTTTGCTAAGCTAAGACGATCGGCTTGAAAGTTGTTTTTGAGCCAGAGGATTAAATATGAGTGAGTCAGAAAAAGTAGCGCTAGTAACTGGCGCTACACGTGGCATAGGTCGAGCAATTGCTTTAGCCCTTGGTCAACAAGGTCATACTGTCGTTGGCACTGCGACCACAGCCGAAGGTGCTGAGCGCATTGGCGCTGCATTTGCTGAGGTTGGCGTAAAAGGCAAAGGCGTCGTGCTCAATGTTGCTGATGCTGAATCTATTGATCAGACCATTGCCGCGATTAACGCCGAATTTGGTGCACCACAGATCGTGGTCAATAACGCCGGGATCACCCGCGATAACCTCATGCTGCGCATGAAGGCCGATGAGTGGGATGACGTTATCAATACCAATTTATCGGCGATTTTTCGCGTTACCAAGGCATGCCTTAAAGGTATGACCAAGGCGCGTTGGGGCCGCATTATTAATATCAGCTCGGTGGTTGGTTCCATGGGTAACCCTGGGCAGGCCAATTATGCCGCTGCAAAAGCTGGGCTTGAAGGCTTTAGCCGTGCCTTGGCTGCTGAGATTGCTTCGCGCAACATCACGGTCAATTCCATTGCACCAGGCTTTATTGAAACAGATATGACTCAGGCTTTGCCGGAGGCGCAACGCGAGTTGTTACTCAAGCAAGTGCCGGCAGGTCGTTTAGGGCAACCGGAAGATATCGCCTCCGCGGTCGCGTTTTTGGCCTCAGATGCGGCGTCTTATATCACTGGAACCACGCTGCACGTCAACGGCGGCATGTACATGGCTTAACATAAGGCTATGAAATTCCTACATAAGTTGACTGAAACAACTACTTACGGTTTGACGGCAGGCTGTTCTTGCCAGCCACAAGTCGCTTCACTAGACTTAGTCGCGACTTGTCGGCCTAACCGACATCACAGGAGATAAACGTGAGCACAATCGAAGAACGCGTCAAAAAAATCGTTGCCGAACAACTGGGTGTTAAGTTGGAAGAAGTAACTAACGAAGCTTCATTTGTCGATGATTTGGGCGCTGACTCGCTGGACACCGTTGAATTGGTGATGGCGTTGGAAGAAGAATTTGAAACAGAAATCCCCGATGAAGATGCTGAGAAAATCAGCACCGTGCAAACGGCCATTGACTATGTTACTGCGCACAGCAAGCAGTAAGTAGTTTGTGTAAAAAGCCGCAGTAGCGTTTGCGCTCCTGCGGCTTTTTCGTGTCAGAGAGTGGAGAAATACATGGCAAAGCGTCGCGTAGTGGTCACAGGTTTGGGCATGCTTACCGGCCTTGGTGCCGGTGTAGAGTCGACCTGGCAGGGCATTAAAGCCGGTCAAAGCGGTATACGCACGGTCACGGATTTTGATTGCAGCGCTTTGACTACTCAGTTTGCCAGTCAAGTGCCTGATTTTATTGTCGATGATTATATGCCTGCGAAAGAAGCGCGGCGCATCGATGGCTTTATTCAGTATGGCCTCGCAGCAGGCTGTCAGGCCATGAAAGACTCTGGTCTTGAGATTACAGAGGCTAATTGCGACCGTGTTGGTGTCGTGTTGGGCTCGGGTATTGGTGGTTTAAACACTATTACATCTACCCATACGAATTTACTTGAGGGTGGCCCACGCAAAGTGTCGCCATTCTTTGTGCCTGGCTCCATCGTCAATATGGCAGCGGGCATGTTGGCTATTCGCTTTGGTCTTAAAGGGCCAAATCTTGCGATCGCTACAGCCTGCACGACTGGTACTCACAGCATTGGCATGGCGGCACGCATGATTGCCTATGGCGATGCCGATGCCGTGCTTGCTGGTGGTGCTGAGAAGGCCGTTAGTTTATTGGGTTTGGCGGGCTTTGCTGCACCGCGCGCGCTATCGACTCGCAACGATGACCCTGCAGCTGCCAGTCGGCCATTTGACCGCGACCGCGATGGCTTTGTCATGGGCGACGGCGCTGGCGTGGTGATGCTCGAGCTGCTAGAGCATGCACAAGCTCGTGGCGCCAGAATTTACGCTGAGCTTGTGGGTTTTGGCATGAGCGAAGATGCCTTTCACATGACTTCCCCCGTTGAAAATGGTGCCGGTGCAGCAGCGGCCATGCGTAATGCGTTAAAAGATGCTGGGCTGAATCCTGAGCAAGTGGACTATATCAATGCGCATGGCACTTCAACTTCAGCCGGCGATATCGCTGAGTCGCTTGCCATTGAACAAGTGTTTGGCGACCACGCTACAAAACTGGCAGTAAGCTCGACGAAATCTATGACTGGGCATTTGCTCGGTGCAGCCGGTGGCGTAGAGGCGATTTTCAGTGTCTTGGCGATACGCGACCAGATCGTGCCGCCAACCATCAACCTCGATAATGTCGACCCACAATGCCGTCTCGACTATGTGCCTAATACCGCGCGTGAACAGCGTGTCGATGTTGTGGTATCGAACTCTTTTGGCTTTGGTGGCACCAATGCCTCGTTGGTGTTTCGGCGTCTGTGACGCAGCTAACGGTGAGCGTCTGGCGCGGCGCTGAGCAGCTCGATGCCATCGCCAGCGATGATCGCAGCCTGCGCTATGGCGATGGCCTGTTTGAGACCGTACGAGTCTTGGCAGGCAGGCCAGTGCTCATGGAGCAGCATTGGGCGCGCCTTAGCGTAGGCTGCGAGCGTTTAGGCCTGCCAGATGAGTCCATTTGGCGAGCCCATGTAACGTCATTTTTAGCTAATCGCCACCATGGCATCTTGCGAATTCAAGTCAGCGCCGGCTCCGGCGGACGTGGCTATGCTCGCCCTAGCATCTGCCGGCCGGTATTGATATTGCATTGGTTCGATGAGCCGATGCCGCCACGCGATTGGGCGGAACAGGGCATTTGCATGTCTGAGGCTAGTCTACGATTGGCCGAGCAGCCAGCGTTGGCGGGCATTAAACACAGCAATCGACTCGAGCAAGTGTTGCTACGGCAAGAGCTCAGCGCTACGCCTGAATGCCAAGAAGCCGTGGTATATGACCAGTCTGGGCGCGTTATCGAAGGTGTGTTTAGCAACCTATTTTTTGTCCGCGATGGTGAATTACACACGCCAGCGTTGGGCCGATGTGGCGTGCGTGGAGTGCTTCGTGATGCCTTGCTTGATGCTTGCTCAGAGCATGGTATCGCCGCTGTTGTTGGGGATTTTACGCGAGCAGACTTACTCAGCGCCGACGCCATTTTCTTCGTTAATAGCGTCAATGGGTTGTGGCCGGTGCGGCGTTGGTTATCAG
This sequence comes from Paraperlucidibaca sp., assembly GCA_018066805.1. Classification (GTDB taxonomy): domain Bacteria; phylum Pseudomonadota; class Gammaproteobacteria; order Pseudomonadales; family Moraxellaceae; genus Perlucidibaca; species Perlucidibaca wandonensis. The sequence goes on from JAGPVX010000018.1 coordinate 51,420, forward strand.
GACAAGAGCAGCTCATACCCGTTGGTTCGAGCAATGAAAGCGCCACTAGCCACGATAAGGCTTGGCGAATCGATGCAATCACCCGACAATGCCAAGACATCATTGCCCCGTGGTTTGCTAACGCATGAGTACACTCGCTGCCCCAAAAAAACCGATTCGTAAACGCCGCTGGTTGTTAATGGCTGTTTTGGTCGTGCTCGCTATTATTGCCTATCGCATTTTTCTGCAATCGGTCACCTTGCCCACCGAAGGTGTGAAGCTGCGCGTGGCGCGAGGCAGTCACTGGCAGCAAGTCGCCACTCAGCTCAGCGATCAAGGCATTATTCACAGCCAATGGTCCTTGCGAGCCTATCTGTTTTTACGTCCCGGCGAAGAAGTTTTGCTGCCGGGCGTATTTAACTTTCGCCCACCAATGACGCTTGAGCAGCTGGTGTCACGGCTATCGCAGGCTCCCGATGGCACGCCGGCGATGCTGGTGATCGAGGGCACGCGTTACAGCGACTTGCTGGCGACTATTGCCGCACGCGATGACGTGCGCCATGGCGTTGCCGAAATGACAGACGAGCAGGTATTGGCGGCCATAGGCGCAGAGGAGTCACATCCCGAAGGTTTGTTTGCACCTGATACCTATGTGATGGATGACGACTCTCGCGATATCGATATTTTGCGCCGACTATACCTGCGTCAAAAACGTATTTTGGCGGCAGAGTGGGCTGCGCGCGCGCCTGACTTGCCCTATAAAACGCCTTATGAAGCGTTAATCATGGCGTCGATTATTGAAAAAGAAACCTCACGCAATGATGAGCGCGCGCGAGTAGCCGGCGTTTTTGTACGACGTATGAGAATTGGTATGCGCCTGCAAACCGACCCCACCGTGATCTATGGCATGGGTGAGGCTTTTCGCGGCAATATCTCGCGCAAAGATCTGCGTGCTGCTACTGACTACAACACCTATCGCATTGATGGTTTGCCACCGAGCCCGATTGCTTTGCCGAGTCGCGCATCGATTCATGCCGCGATGCATCCTGCCGAAAGCGATGCGATCTTCTTTGTTGCCGATGGCAAGGGCCGTCATATTTTTTCCGCGACGCTAAAAGAGCATAACAACGCGGTGAATAAGTATCAGCGTCAATGAGTAAGCATCATTCGTGGCCACGTTTCATCACCCTAGAGGGCGGTGAGGGCGTCGGCAAAAGCACCAATCTTGCCGCGATGGCTGAGCTGCTGCGCGCAACAGGCCGTGAACTAGTGGTCACACGTGAACCCGGCGGTACGCCATTGGCGGAAACTATTCGCGAATTACTACTGGCACCCCGCGATGAAAAAGTCGCGCCCGACGCCGAGCTACTATTGCTCTTTGCCGGTCGCGCACAGCATTGGCAGCAAGTGATTTTGCCGGCATTGCAGCGTGGCGCTTGGGTGCTCTGCGATCGCTTTTTAGATGCTACTTATGCTTATCAAGGCGGTGGCCGCGGTCTTGATGTAGGGTTGATCGATAGCCTCTCTGAACTCGTGCTAAAGGCTCAAGGCCCGGCACTCACCTTACTGCTCGATGTTGATGTTGCCACTGGCATGAGCCGCGCCAGTGAGCGCGCGGCACTTGATCGCTTCGAGCAAGAACAGCTGAGTTTTTTTGAGCGCGTGCGAGCTAGCTATTTGGCACGTGCTGAGGCCGAGCCTGAGCGTATGAAACGCATTGATGCAGGCCAAGCATTGGCCGCCGTGCAGCGTGATGTTGCCAGTGTCCTATCGGCCCATATTGCCCATTGTGAGACTCACCATGTTGACTGATGTATATCCCTGGCAGCAGGGTATTTGGGCCTCGCTTAATCGTTTGTTGAATGCCGAGCGCCTGCCGCATGCCATGCTTTTTGCTGCTCCAGCAGGCACTGGTAAACGCCGCCTAGCCGATGCCTTTGCTGCGCGAATGTTGTGTCAAACGCCATCGCTTGATGCGGCTTGCGGCCAATGCCGAGGTTGCCAGCTCTTAGCCGCTGGCACACATCCAGACTATTACGTGCTAAGCCCCGAGACCGATGGCGATAAAGTCAGCAAAGTTATCAAGATTGATCAGGCGCGCGCTGTTGTCAGCTTTGCTTCGCAAACGGCGCAAATGCAGGGTTATCGCGTCATCATCATTGATCCTGCTGATGCGCTGAACACCTCATCGGCCAATGCCATGTTGAAAACCTTGGAAGAGCCCGGTCAGCGCTGCGTATTTTTGCTGCTGACTGATCAGCCCACGGCCTTACTAGCGACTATCCGTAGCCGCTGCCAGCTGCTGCCGTTGAGCTTGCCTGACGAAGAAGATGCGCTAGCGTGGTTGCGTCCGCAGCTGAGTGTGCCGGCGATGGCCGAGACTTTGCTGGGCTTAGCACGTGGTGCGCCATTGGCGGCCTTGGCCTTGAGTGAGTCACCATGGTTTGTTCAGCGCCAGCCTATTCTCGACGCCTTGCTGGCGGTGGGCAGTGGCGCTGAGCAGCCATTAACTGCGGCTCAGCAGTTCACTAAAGTGAACCCGATTGAGCAAATCACCGCCTGGCAAAGCCTGCTCGATGACGCCGTGCAGCAGGGCTTAGCGCCAGAGTTGCCGGTGCGCCATAGCGATCTGCCATCGCTGCAAAAGCTCGCTGAAATCAACGCGCAATGCTTGCTAGAAACACTGTGGCAGGCCGTGGAAGCACGCCGTTTGCTCGATGACACCAACGTTGCTGCCGCCACTATTCTCGATAATCTTTGGTTGCATTGGGCGCGTGCAACTCGTCAAGGAGGTCATCATGTTCGTTGATAGTCATTGCCATTTAGACATGCTCAAACTCGACCGCCACGATGGCTCGTTGGCGCGCGCGCTGGATGCCGCTCGTGCTCGCGGCGTTGAGCATTTTCTCTGCGTGAGTGTGGAAACCGAGAAGTTTGGCGACCTGTGTGCGATTGCCGATCAGCATGCTGATGTGTCTCTGAGTATTGGCGTGCATCCGTGTCATACCGACGCGCATGCGCCTAGCGTGACTGAGTTGCTAAAGCTCGCACAGCATCCGCGTGTGGTCGCCATTGGCGAGACTGGCCTGGACTATTTTCACGATGCCAGCACACGCGAACAGCAGCAGGCTCTATTTTCTACGCATATTGAAGTCGCTCGCCAGACCGCTAAACCTTTGATTATTCATACCCGTTCATCGCGTGATGATGTGCTGGCACAAATGCGCCGCGAAGGTGCAGAGCGTGCGGTGATGCATTGCTTTACTGAAGACTGGGCGACCGCCGAGGCAGCGCTGGACTTGGGCTATTACATCTCGATTTCAGGCATTGTGACTTTTAATAAAGCGCTGGAATTGAAAGAAGTGGCTAAGCGCATTCCGCTCGATCGCTTGCTGATTGAAACTGACGCGCCGTATTTGGCACCTACGCCTAATCGCGGCAAGCCAAATGAGCCGGCGTACTTACCAGATACTGCCGCTCATATTGCTGAACTGCGTGGCTTGAGTGTGGAGGCGTTGGCTGAAGCAACCACAGAGAACTTCAAACGCTTATTTGGTCTGAAGTCGCTCTCACCCTTGGTACTAGCACCAAGGTCCATGGCAGACTAAACTCCTGTCTTCATAGATTATTTGCCCGACTACGAGGGAATATGGATCTCTCGTTGACACAAGGAGCTGGCATGAGTGACTTAGCCAAAGCCACGCAAAAAGCGCGCGAATTTCGTCAGCGTGAACAAGACATTCTCGATTGTGCACAAGCGCTATTCATTGAGCATGGCGAAGATAAAGTCACGGTAGAAATGATTGCCGACAAAGTGGGTATTGGCAAAGGCACTATCTATAAGCATTTCGAAACAAAAAACGAAATCTATGTGTTGTTAATGATCCGCTATGAAGATGAGTTGGCGGACATGTTCGCTCGCATCGACATGACCGAAGATAAGCAAACTTTGGTGCGCGAATATTTCACTTTTCGCGTTAAGGATGCCGACAAATACTTATTGTTCGAGCGCCTAGAAAGCAAACTGGTGGCCGATGGCGCTGTGCCTGCCATGCTAGGGAAATTGCATGCTATCCGTTCGTCAAACGTGGATACGCTGTATGCCATGGTGGAAGGGCAAATTAAGGCGGGTAAGCTCGCCGATGTGCCACCGTCTTGGCATATCGCTGCGGCATGGGCCCTAGCTCATGGTGCATCTGCCCTAACAAAGTCGGGCTTTTACACGCAATTTATTGGTGAAAAAGAGCCATTTCTAGACTTTTTGCTTAATGTGGCTGTCCGCATGGGTAATAAACAAGTTTTGGGTAAAAAGCCAAAGCATTGATTTTTAATAGCTTTGCTTGCAATTAAAGAGTATTTCGTCGGTCGGCAGGTTGACCGTTAAAGCATCACACTGCAAGATACCGAGCCTTTCGAGAGCAGTCTGTGCGCGCTGCGCGCCTTTTCTCGTCATGTTCATCATTCGTTTAAATCGTTAAATAGCTGAGGATTCCATGAAGGTTCTTGTCGCTGTCAAACGCGTTGTCGATTACAACGTCAAAGTTCGCGTGAAAGCGGATAACTCCGGCGTGGAGCTGGCCAATGTCAAAATGGCCATGAACCCGTTCTGTGAGATCGCGGTAGAAGAAGCTGTTCGTCTGAAAGAGAAAGGCATCGCTACTGAAATTATTGCGGTCACTGTTGGTCCACAAGCTGCGCAAGAACAACTGCGTACTGCTCTGGCCCTAGGTGCCGACCGTGCCATTCTGGTGCTAACCGATGACGTCGCTGAGCCGCTGGCTATCGCGAAAATTCTGAAAGGAATTTGCGATGAAGAACAGCCTGGTTTGGTTGTTTTAGGTAAGCAAGCCATCGATGGTGATAACAACCAAACTGGCCAAATGCTGGCTGCGTTGGCTGGTTTTGCCCAAGGCACATTTGCTTCAGTCGTAGAAGTCGCTGGCGATAAAGCCAAAGTGACTCGCGAAATCGACGGTGGTTTGCAAACCGTTGAGCTGACATTGCCTGCGGTAATTACTACCGACTTGCGTTTGAACGAGCCACGCTATGCGTCGCTGCCAAACATCATGAAAGCAAAGAAAAAGCAGCTGGATACGAAAGCACCTGGTGACTACGGTGTCGATACCACGCCACGTTTGAAAACAGTAAAAGTGAATGCCCCTGCTGAGCGTAGCGCTGGCATCAAGGTGAAAACTGTTGAAGAGCTGGTCGATAAACTGAAAAACGAAGCGAAGGTGATCTAATCATGGCCACTTTAATTATTGCAGAACACGATAGCGCGTCCATCAAAGGCGCAACCTTAAACACAGTGACAGCTGCCGTGAAAATCGGTGGCGATGTGCATGTGTTGGTTGCTGGCCAAGGCTGCCAAGCTGCTGCCGATGCCGCCGCTAAAATTGCTGGCGTGAGCAAAGTTTTATTGGCTGATAACGCTGCTTACGCGCATCAGCTGCCAGAAAACGTGGCGCTGCTGGTTGCTGAACTGGGCAAGTCCTATAGCCACGTATTGGCTCCAGCGACTACCAACGGCAAAAATATTCTGCCACGCGTAGCCGCTTTGCTAGATGCATCGCAAATCTCGGAAATCTCAGCAGTTATCTCTGCTGATACTTTCGAGCGTCCTATCTACGCTGGTAACGCCATTGCTACTGTGCAATCGACTGAAGACATCAAAGTCATCACCGTGCGCCCTACAGGCTTTGACGCTGCCGCAGCTGAAGGTGGTTCGGCTGCAGTTGAAGCTGTGGCTTCAGCGCAAGATGCTGGTAAATCAAGCTTCGTTGGCGAAGAGCTAGCTAAGTCGGATCGTCCAGAATTAGCCGGTGCTAAAATCGTCGTTTCTGGCGGTCGTGGCATGGGTAATGGCGAGAACTTCAACTTGCTTTATTCATTGGCCGATAAACTTGGCGCAGCTGTTGGTGCTTCGCGCGCCGCGGTTGATGCTGGCTTTGTGCCTAACGACATGCAAGTCGGTCAGACTGGTAAAGTCGTTGCTCCACAGCTCTACATTGCGGTTGGTATCTCCGGTGCCATCCAGCATTTAGCTGGCATGAAAGACTCGAAAGTTATTGTTGCGATCAACAAAGATGAAGATGCTCCGATTTTCTCCGTTGCCGATTACGGCATCGTGGGCGATCTCTTCGACATCGTGCCGCAGCTCGACAAACTGATTTAATAGCTCGCGCTCATTAGGGCGCTAGCGGTTTGTCAAAAACGGGTCCTAGAGGCCCGTTTTTTTTATGCCTAGATTTTTTCGAAGAAATTCAACATTTGGTGGTTTTGTTTAGTCGTTGTAGAGTCTGCGCATTAATAATAAAAAATGGCATGAGCGATCACATGAACCGTTACGTTTCTAGCTTCTTCCTCATCAGCATAATAAGTGTATTGGCAGCTTGCGGTGGCGATAGCCGCGCCGCATCTGACACTGCCGTGAGCACGCCAGCTGCAACTGATAGCGCTAGCGCTGCGCGTGCTGAGCCATCGATCAATATTCCCCTCACTGACTTACTTCCACCGCTAGTAGCAACCGATCCTGCGTCTGATTATGCCGAGCGTTGTGGTGCTGATGGCCTAATTTGTGTGCGCTGGGTGGAGAGCAAGTTAGCGGAGTGGGAGAAGTTTTTCGGCTGTGATCACCGCGCCGTTTTCCCTACGGTGTATCGTTTGCTAACGAAGCAAACGCGCTTGCAACTAGAAGAAGATCCCAGCGTTTTTGATGACCCTGCAGGCCTTGGCTTTGAGGCGCTGCAGTTCTATGCACTTTACGACGAGATGATCACCGATCATCTGGCAGGTAAGCCGATTGCACCGGCTTGGCAAACGGCTATGGATGCGGCGAATAGCGGCAATTGGAGTGGCGGCCACGATATGTTGCTCGCGATTAATGCTCATGTGCAGCGCGATATGCCATTTGCAGTGGCCAATACCGGCTTAACTCTGCCCAATGGCAAAAGCCGTAAGCGTGATCATGATCGCTTCAATACCGTGCTCAATACAGCCTATCCCATCATCGTGCGAGAGGTTGGACGGCGTTATGATCCGCTGATGACGATTGTGGCAAATCTTGGTTTGCCGGTTAATTTGGTTTCGCAACAATTAGTCGCTGTTTGGCGAGAGGGTGTTTGGCGCAATGCCGAACGACTCTCAGTATCGCAAGAGCCAACTTGGCAATCGTTAACGCATGAGAGCATCGAGTTGCAGGCAAATCTCACTGCAATAGCCATGAAAGTGGGTGAAACACCACAGCGTCGTAGTCTGCGGGATGCCTATTGTGAGGCTGCACTGGTAGAGTAGCCGCCTTGTTTATTTATCGAGGCAGGGCATGTTTTCTTGGTTTGAACGCCGCTTAAATCCTTTTCCTGAGCAACAGCTAACGCAACCACCGCGTGAGCTGTTGGCATTTTGCTTATATTTCACTCGTGGTGCATGGCCGTATTTGCTCATGGGCGCGGCCTTGATGACGCTGGTGGCCATTGCTGAAGTCTGGCTTTTTAGCTTTCTGGGCGACATTGTTAATTGGCTCTCGGTGCAAAGTCGCGAGACTTTTATGGAGGCGCAGCGCTGGCAGCTCATCTCCATGGCCGCCGTGGCTTTGGGCCTGCCGCTATTAGTCACTGCGCATTCGCTGCTGAACCATCAAACCCTGATGGGCAATTACCCGATGCGCATCCGCTGGTTGGTACACCGGTATTTGTTGCGTCAGTCCATGGCGTTTTATCAAGATGAGTTTGCTGGTCGCATCGCCACCAAGCTAATGCAAACCGCACTAGCGGTGCGCGAGTGCGTGATCAAACTGCTCGATGTATTGAACTACATCGTGGTCTATTTCTTGGGCACATTGGTGTTATTTGCTAATGCCGATTGGCGTTTGGCCATTCCGCTAGTTGCCTGGTTGCTATTGTATTTATTGATGCTGAAGTTTTTTGTGCCGCGTATGGGGCGCGTAGCCCAGCTACAGGCCGATGCGCGCTCGCAAATGACGGGGCGTATTGTCGATAGCTACACCAATATTCAGACGGTGAAATTGCTTTCGCACGCCCAGCGTGAGGCGAGCTATGCCCGAGAGGGTATGGGTGAGTTTTTGGTCACGGTCTATGCGCAAATGCGCTTAGTAACATGGTTGAACTTATCGCTCTATAGCCTCAATGCCGCGCTCTTGCTCAGTGTTGGCAGTTTGGCGATTTGGCTATGGCTAGGGGCTGAAATATCGGTTGGTGCGGTGGCCTTGGCCTTAGGTTTGGTGCTGCGCCTATCGGGCATGTCGCAATGGATTATGTGGGAAATAGGATCGCTGTTTGAAAACATCGGCACCGTGAAGGATGGCATTGGCTCAATTTCGGTACCGCAAGTGGTTGAAGATAAGCCTGATGCGGCCGTTTTAAGTGTGCCGCGTGGTGAGATTATTTTTGACAAAATGAGCTTTCATTATGGCCAGCAAAGTGGCGTGATTGCGGATTTGAGCCTGCGCATTGCCGCTGGTGAGAAAGTTGGTTTAGTCGGGCGCTCAGGTGCCGGCAAGTCGACCTTGGTGAATTTGCTGCTGCGTTTCTATGATGTGGCTGGCGGGCGCATTGTCATCGATGGCCAGAATATTGCCGATGTGCAGCAAGACAGCTTGCGAGCACAGATTGGTATGGTTACGCAAGACACGTCATTGCTGCACCGTTCGGTGAGCGAGAACTTGCGCTATGGCCGCCCTGATGCGACACAGGAGATGACCGAGGCGGCGGCGCGTAAGGCGCAGGCGCATGGGTTCATCTTGTCGCTAAAGGATGCCAAGGACCGCACCGGCTATGACGCACATGTAGGCGAGCGTGGGGTGAAGCTTTCGGGCGGCCAACGCCAGCGCGTGGCTATTGCGCGCGTGATGCTGAAAGACGCACCGATCTTAATTCTCGATGAGGCAACGTCGGCGCTGGATTCAGAAGTTGAGGCGGCGATTCAGGAAAATCTGTATCGCTTGATGGAAGGTAAGACTGTGATTGCCATCGCACATAGGCTATCGACCATTGCCGCCATGGATAGGCTAGTGGTGATGGATGCGGGCCGCATCATTGAAGTTGGTACGCACGATGAGCTAGTGGCGGCTGGCGGCCTGTATGCGCAGCTATGGGCGCGCCAGTCCGGTGGTTTTTTAGACCCAGGCGATATCGCTGAGTAAGTAGTTAGGCGAGGGACGTGCCGCATTCCCTCGCCTAACTCAATACTCGTCCCAGAAGGCTTAAGCGTTTTCCAACTCCACCAAACCTTCTTCCAAATACGCCAGCAACTTCTGCATATGCGGTAGCGTGCGGCGACAAGCAATAATGCCAATCTCAAACTTCTCGGCATAGCTCACCACGGTGATATTGGTCGCTTGACCATCCATGGCGATAGAGACCGGATAAATGCCTTCGAGCTTGGCACCATTCCAGTACATCGTTTCGCGCGGGCCCGGCACATTAGAGATGACGATATTAAACGCCTGCCAAGTCGGCGCGATGCCGGTTGCCATATTGATGCCACTGACGGCCAGTGCGGTGCCAACGTAGTTCATGATTTCCAGCTGGCTCATGTTGGCGAAGCGGTCTTTGCTGTTTTGCACTGAACGCGCAATGGCATCGAGACGCTCGAGCGGATGGCTCAGATGCGTGGCTAGGTTCGCTAACACCATGCCGACTTGGTTGCCGCCATCGGAGTCATCTTTGCGCAAAGACACCGGTACCATCGCTACTAAAGGCTTGTCGGGCAGGGCATTTAAGTCGGTCAAATAACGGCGTAATGCACTCGCGCACATGGCCAAAACAATGTCGTTGAGCGTGGCGTTATGCTTTTTAGCGGTAGCTTTGATGCGTGGTAAATCCCATGACTGGGCGGCAAATCGACGCGAGGCGCTGATCGGTTGATTCAAAATCGAACGTGGCGCCTGAAACACCGAAACATAATCGGCATCGTTGCCACGAGCCTTAATCGATTTGATGATTTCTTTGGTCACGCGTGGCCAAGTGGCGGCTTGATCACGAATCGCCCCCATAGCTTTACTGGCTTTTGAAATAGGCGCTGTGACATTAGCGACAACGCCTTCTGGCGCCGCTTTTTTTCGTGGCGGCATCGCCCAAAAAGGCACGGTGTCGCGGCAGAGCGGGTCTGGCGACATGCCTTTTTGCAGCATGCGCATGCCAGCGACACCATCGATGAGTGCGTGATGAATACGGCTGTAGACGGCGACTCGGCCATCTTCAACACCATCGATAATGTAGATTTCCCACAAGGGTTTGGCGCGATCCATCAGGCCGCTATGCAACTTTGACACGATGGCTAAAAGCTCACGAATACGACCGGGCTTAGGCAGCGAAATGTGGTGAAAGTGCGCCTCTAAATCGAACTCGGTATCTTCTTCCCAAAAGGGTATGCCGAAGCGCTTAGTGAGCTTTTGGTTGAATGGCGGCTGCGCGCGACGATACGACAGTGCCCATTCGGCAAGCTCTTGGGCGTAGTTGGGGCCGGCATCTTCGGGCGGTGAGAGCAGCAATAAGCTGCCAACGTGCATGGGCTGATTGCGGCGCTCTAAGAGCAAAAACATATTATCGGGTGGTGAAAGTGGCGTCATAGTAGCTATCCTTATATCTGCTCAGCTCTTAGAGCTGAATGCGTCCTGCGTGAATATCGGCAAAGGTTTTTTTCGTCAGCGGCACGAAAATATTTTCGCGTGGCAGTAAGAGCCAAACGTCATCGACAGTTTTCGGGTCGAAGCCAGATTGCTTGAGCTCGACTTTGCGATACTTAAAGGTGCCGGTGGTTTCTTGCTCGGGCTGTATGCGTATGAATACAGGGACGGCGTAGCGTGGTAAGCAGGCAATCAATGTTGCAGCTACTTCCTTGCCATCGAAGCTCATGCCGGGCTTGAGCGTGATGGCTGCCATGCCCGCTCGGCCATCGCAGCCGGGTACAGATACGCCGTAGACTGCACCATGAGCAATGCTGCTAACGTTGGCCAGTGCACCTTCAATTTCGGTGCTGGCGACATTTTCGCCTTTCCAGCGGAAAGTGTCGCCAACGCGGTCAACAAACTGAATGTGGCGCATGCCTTGGTCGCGTACTAAGTCGCCAGTGTTGAAATAGCAGTCGCCCTTTTTGAAGACATCACGCAACATTTTTTTCTCACCGGCTTCCGGGTCGGTATAGCCATCGAAAGGTCGGCGTTCACTGACTTCGCTAATCAATAAGCCGACGCCGCCTTTTTTCACTTTGACTAATCGGCCCTTGGTATTGCGCACGGGCTCATCACTGTCAGCGTCAAACTGCACGATGGCGAATGGTAGAGGCGAAAAGCCGGCGGTTTCGGTGACACCAAAGGCATTTATAAAGCCGATATTGGACTCGCTAGCCCCATAAAATTCGTAAATCCGCTCGATACCGAAGCGCTGCTGGAACTGCTTCCAGATTTCTGGGCGCAGGCCATTGCCGGTAATCAGGCGAACGTCGTGCATGGTGTCATTGTCGAGCGGATCGCGGTTGAGTAGGTAGCGCAGCAGTTCGCCAATATAGGTGAAGCCAGTCGCGCGGTAATGGCGTAGGCGATCCCAGAACTGGCTGGCGCTGAACTTGCGATCGATGGCGAGCGTTGCGCCAGCCGACAGCACACAGCCCCATGCCACGGTGAGCGCGTTGTTGTGGTAGAACGGCAGGCAGCAATAAAACACGTCATCGCTGCGTAGGCGTAGGGTGGCGTTGCCGACGCCAGCCATCGAGGCGAGCCAGCGGTAATGAGTCATCACCGAGGCTTTTGGCAGGCCGGTCGTACCCGACGTGAAGATAAAGAAGCAAGGCTGGCGGGCTTGCACATGGCGCGTGCTTTCAGGGTTGATGCTGCGGCGACGGCCGGCATCGCGCGCTAAGTCGGTAAAGCCCACGGGGCAGTCGGCGCTTTCACTGGGCGCATGACCTTGGCCTTGCACCCAAAAGAAACCGATATCGGGGCGAGTCTCAAAGCTTAAGCCGGTGCTTTTTAGTGCATCGCTACACTCATCGCTGAGCACCAAAATGCGCGGCTTCACGAGGTCGATGCTATGACGCAAGACATCACCGCGTTGGTTGAAATTGAGCATGCCGGCGACTGCGCCAAGCTTCACCGCAGCAGCGACACAGGCTAGTTGCATGGGGCTATTTTCAGCCAAGATGGCGACGGTATCGCCGCTATGCACGCCATGATGCGAGAAGCTGGCTGCTAGGCGATTGACCCAGCTATTGAACTCAGCATAAGTCCAGCGTCGGTCTTGCCATTGCACCGCAACGCGGTCGGGGGTTTGTCGTGCCCAGCGCTCTAGCACGCGGCCAATGGACATTTCAGACTCGGGCTTGAGTGTGGCTAGGCCAAATAGGCCACGATTAACCGTGAGTAGGTCGGGAATGGCGGCAAAAGCGCCGCGAGCAATATCTCGCAGGCCTACTTTTTTGACATTGGATTCTTTTGAATCTGCTGGCGTTGGGCGCTCTATTGGTGGTGGCATGGCGCGCTCCTTATTGTTTTTATTGAACCAAGTTTGCCACATCTTGGGCTCGAAGCGCGCGTCTACTTAATGGCCATGCTGACTTTGCCTCAGCTGCTATCTGCAGTGATAAGACAGCATGGGCGTCACAGTCGAATCTGCGTGCCCATCTCCACGACGCGATTGCTAGGAATGCTAAAGAAGTCAGTCACCGGCACAGCGTTGCGCGCCATGACGATGTACAGCATTTGCCGCAAGCGGTGCATAGGGTTTTCTTTGTTGGGAATAATGTGCTCGCGTGAAACAAAGAAGCTGGTATCCATAACGTCTAAATTCAGCGAATGATTGCGGCAGAGTGCAAAAATTTGCTCGATGTCAGGCTGCTCTTTAAAGCCGTAGTTCGCCGTGATGAGATAAAAATGATGACTGATCTCGTTGATGGTTAGACGCTCTGAATCTTCGATAAAGGGCACATCTTTAGTAGCGATACGCAGCACAATATTGCGTTCATGAATGATTTTGTTGTGCTTCATATTATGCAATAGCGCATGCGGCACCTGCTCTAGCGAGCTATTCATAAACACTGCCGTGCCTTGCACAGTCTGTCCAGCAGAAGCACCAATACTATTGACGAATAGTGACAGCGGCATGGTTTCATTATTTAAACGCGTCTGCACGCTGTCGCGACCGCGCTTCCAGGTAGCCATAATGAAAAATGCACTGATGCCAATCAGCACAGGTAGCCAACCACCATGGATGATTTTCAGTGATGTCGATGAGAAATAGGCGATATCGAGCAGGATAAACGGCACGATTAATAACGCGGCGAGTTCAGGGCGCCAATGCCAGATTTTAATAGCCACCACGATAAGTAATATGGCATCCAGTGTCATGGTCATGGTCACAGCAATGCCATAGGCCGCCGCCAAGTTTTCTGAGCTTTGGAATGTCATCACAAGGATGCAGACTGCGACAAATAGCAGCCAATTGAAGAAGGGGATGTAGATTTGGCCAATCTCTTTATTAGATGTATGGCGCACTTCAAAGCGCGGTAGATAGCCGAGTAGCATGGCTTGTCGGGCGATCGAAAATACGCCTGAAATACAGGCCTGAGATGCCACAACGGTAGCAAGCGTAGCGAAAATAATGAGAGGGTAGAGTGCCCAATCTGGAGCTAATAAAAAGAAGGGATTTTCAATAGCCGCTGGGTTCTCTAAAAGCAGAGCGCCTTGGCCGCAATAGTTGAGCACTAGCGCTGGAAACGCCATATAAAACCAAGCACGGCGTATGGGGCGATGACCGAAGTGGCCCATGTCGGCGTAGATCGCTTCGCCACCGGTAATCGTTAGCACCACGGCACCAAAAATAACCATTGATACGCCGGCATGTTCCTCAATAAACATGACTGCCCAATACGGGTTAATTAGGGTGAGCACTTCCGGCGCATGGCGGATATTTATGGCACCGAGAAAGGCTAGTGTGCCGAACCAAAGCAGCATCACCGGACCAAAGAAAGCGCCCATCGAGCCAGTGCCATGGCGTTGCAAGGTAAATAGTACGGTGATGACGGCAAGCGTGATGGGAATAATAAAGGGTTCAAAGTCGGGCGAAACGACCTTCAGACCTTCCGCAGCTGAGAGTACGGAAATGGCTGGAGTAATCATGCCGTCGCCTAAAAAGAGTGCGGCACCAAATAAGCCTAAAACAATCATTAATGGTCTAGCCCACGGTCGCTTATAGCGGCCACGCAGCACCAACGCCATCAGCGACATAATGCCGCCTTCACCATTGTTGTTGGCGCGCATGAGGAGCGTGATGTACTGAATCGATACCACGAGCGTGAGCGACCAAAACACCATGGATAAAATGCCGATGACGTTGTCATGGGTAATATCAAGTCCGGGCACAACACTGAAGCATTGTTTGATGGCATACAGCGGACTCGTGCCGATATCACCAAACACCACGCCAAGAGCGCCGATGGTTAAAGCTAACTGACTGGATTTGAGTGTATCGGATGGTGCTGCAGACATATGCTTCCTCAGTGCCAACACGCGATGCAACGGTTGACATGCTACTTAGTCGCGCGAGTCTACCACCGCTAGCTTTGAGAAAAACACTTTGCCATCACCGCAGTCATCCGCTAGCATTGCCGCCCGCAATAGCAGCGTCTATTGCACCCCGGTGAGGTGTCCGAGTGGTTTAAGGAGCACGCCTGGAAAGCGTGTATAGGTTAATAGCCTATCGAGGGTTCGAATCCCTCTCTCACCGCCAGACTAAAACCCCCTGATTTCTAAAAGAAATCAGGGGGTTTTTCTTTTTGGAATGTCTAAAGAAGTCAGGGGGTTGGCGAGCCGTAGAGGCTACCCTATGGACAGCAGAGACACTTTCATACTGAGTTCCCGTCATAGAGTGGCCCGCATATCTCCGGCTCACATTTTGGCAGTACGGGTTCCCTTCTAAGCTGCAGCTCATCTTGCTGCAGCTTAGAAGGGCGTTGAGTAGAGTATTTGAGGGTTTCGCTATTTAGCTGGAAGCTGAGTACAAGCAGTATCGCCCGACGAAAGAAGCTGATTCAGTGAAATATCACTCTTTCCATTCAGGGCGGATTCAATAGTGGTTGTAGGTAGTAGTGAGATGCGAAGTACGCGAGTGAAGTAGGAGGCAGTGATGCCTTCTCTGATTGCCACGGTGTTCAGACTGTCGCCGTTCGAAGTGATGAGCAGCTGCTGGTATCGAAATGCCTTAGCAATCAGTTTTAGCACCTTCGCATCAGGCCTATTAGTGCTTTCGTTAGTTTGGTCTTCGATAATTAGCTTTAGTGATAGCCCGCGCCGTTTCAGCTCAACCGGAATAACCAACACAAATGATTCTTCGTTGGAGGCTACGGGCAGATCCATGGGCCTCGTTGGGTTATTGATAATTAAAGGCAGCCTGCTCTGATTGACGTGCATCGTAATGTCAGTCTTGCCGATGTCGATCCTGCTGATTAGTGCCTGTATGACTGCTCTGGTTTCAGCGGTATTTGCAATCTTTAGATGTCGCGCGAAGTCGCTGGCGCGATTGATCAAGTCCTCTTGAGCGATGGCATCCGTAATATAGGTTTCGATAGCACGTGTAAGCTCACCTCGATTGCTCAGTAGTCCCATTAGCCGTTGTACGATCAGTTCCTCGAGCTCACCTGCAGGAATGCGTAAGTTGCGCACGTAAGATTGACCATCTTCTTTCGATCGCTTTGTTACGTAATACCGATAGCGAATGCCGCTTTTGTTTGCATGGGAAGGGATCAGTCGTTCATCGGCTTCATCGAATAGCAGACCAGTTAGTAAGCTAGGCGCCTTTGCTTTCGACTGCGTGGATGAGGCGTTGCGATTTTCTTGAGTGATTTTCTGGGCTTGCTCCCAAAGCGCTTTTGGTACGATTGCTTCGTGGTTGCCGGGGTAGTGCTTGTCTTTGTGTACGATTTCACCGAGATACAGTCTGCTTTGCAGC
The DNA here is from genome assembly GCA_018066805.1 of Paraperlucidibaca sp. Classification (GTDB taxonomy): domain Bacteria; phylum Pseudomonadota; class Gammaproteobacteria; order Pseudomonadales; family Moraxellaceae; genus Perlucidibaca; species Perlucidibaca wandonensis. Next base: position 67,358 of record JAGPVX010000018.1, read on the forward strand.
AAGTGATAGAGCGCCCCGCGAGCAAATGAGGTGCCACCATGTACGCGCCCCTGACGACCTACTCTGATCTTGCTGACAGCACCTTGATGAGTAAGTTCATCCTTCAGAGCATCCACCGAACCAAGCTCGATATAGCGTTGGTAGATATGCTTTACAAGCTTGGCTTCTGTCTCGTTAATCACAAGTTTACGGTCATGGGTGTCATAGCCCAAAGGCAAGTTCCCACCCATCCACATACCTTTCTTTTTCGATGCCGCAATTTTGTCGCGAATACGCTCACCGGTGACTTCACGTTCAAATTGAGCAAAAGAAAGCAGTACATTGAGCGTTAGGCGACCCATGGAGCTGGTGGTGTTGAACTGCTGGGTGACTGATACAAACGAAGCTCCAGCTTTGTCGAAGATCTCGACGATCTTGGCAAAGTCGGCGAGTGATCTAGTCAGGCGATCGACCTTATAGACCACGACGATATTAATCTTGCCAGTCTTGATGTCATTCAGCATTCGCATGAGCGAGGGGCGCTCCATGGTGCCCCCGGAAATACCGCCATCATCGTAATAGGCATCCAATGCCTGCCAGCCTTCATGGCGCTGGCTCTTGATATAGGCCTCGCAAGCTTCTCGCTGGGCATCCAGACTATTAAAGTCCTGATCAAGACCTTCCTCAGATGACTTGCGAGTGTAGATTGCGCACTTCAGCGTTGAGGGCTTGGACTCGTGTCGGCGGTGAGCGTCAGCCATGATCCACCTCGCCACTACTCACTACAGTTTTGCGTGACTTAACCAAGCCAAAGAATCGCGGTCCCGACCAGCGCGCTCCTGTGATTTCACGAGCGATTTCAGACAGGGAGGTATAGTGCCGATTCTGACACTCGAAGCCTTCGGATTTTACGTGCACGACATAGGTCTTGTTTCGCCATTCGCGAATCAGGCGTGAGCCAGATCGTAACGTTGGAGTGACCTCGAAGGCTGCATCCCCTTGTTTATCCAACTGCTCCACGAGCGCTTTAATCTTGCGGCGTACAGCAGGCCTAAAGCCGCCATACGCTTGCTCGCGAAGCTTGTAGGTGATCATGCGTGTCAATAAGTCTCGGCTGAGCATGTGAGGGCAGGGGGCATGATGCAGACGCTCCCAGCGCATACGAAGCGTTTTTAGATCTTCGAGCGAGAGAGCTTTGATTTCTTGTTCGACAGTGAGCATTTTAAGCCTCTGCTTCAATACGGTATCGCGATGCTCCTGTGGTGGTGTCGCGTGTTATGTCGATCGCCTTCTTTCGGAAGCCAGTCAGTGCAGCTCGCACGCTGTGTGCTTGCCAGCCGGTGAGCTTCTGCATTTCAGTCAATGATGCGCCTTTAGGGCGCCGCATAAGTTTGAGGAGGGCATCGGACTTGGTGCCGGTGAGTTTTGGTGTAATGACAGAGATGGTTTTTGTAGTGGTCATGATGTGCTCCAGATCACACCGACAACATGCCGATGCTTGTACTACCCGAAGCCCGGCCGACGAGTTCGGTCCGGGCGATGTGCACTGGAGGGCTGGTGATCAGCCGTGGTCACAGTAACGCTTCCTGTGCTGTGGAAGTCGAGTCATTCCTGCATTTAGCTGGTAGAGACTGGTTGGCCCTGTAGTTCTAAAAACCAGAAATCACCATGCGATTGCCACTGAAAGTCATAGTGATGCTTCAAATCGACTGAGACCGGCTTGGTTGCAATTGGGGTCTCCAGCTTGACGGGGCCGGCGATTGCTCCATGTGAGATGTCATAGACCCAGCACTTTGCATTTTTGACCTTAGGCTCAACGAGTCGCTGCATGTCAGTCATGACTAAGGCAATCCCTTCATCAGCTCTGTCATGCTCGACGTAGCGCTCTAGAATATCGAGATCAACGTAGACATCTTTCATGAAAATATCAGTAGCACCGCGTAAGCCCCCGGTTCCGGTATACGTGCGGTAGCACTTGAGCTCAATAGCAATGCGGTGGTGGCCATCACGGCACGTGCCTGAGAAAAGGACATCAATCTCATTGCTTGCGTCGCCTATGCGTGTGCTGGTCTCAAGCTCTAGGTGTAGTTGCTCATCCGGATGCAGCGTAATCAGTGGCATGATTTGTTGTAATAAGTAAGCAAACTGCAGCTGCATTGATGCTTCTTTATTGATGTGCATGAGTTCACTGCCAACTTTACGAGAAAACAATGCCCAAGCTAGGCTAACTGCAGCCCGCATGCGTGTTGGAAAATGTGTAGATTCAAGACTTGGATACGTTGTCATGTGTCTTCTCCTTAGCGTGCGCGGCGCGCTTCACGAATATCGTCTAGTCCAATACGAGCTCGGTCACGCACACCGCCATACGCTGCTCCGGTATAGATATCGATGATGTGTCGGTACTGGCGATCGGCTAGGTCTAAACACTTTTTCTTTAGCGCGGTGTCGGCATAGGTCAGCACGGCATTGGTGTGATAGTTGCGAAACTCAATGGCCTCTCGCATATAGCTGACAGACGTGGAGTAGACCATTGTGGTGGCTATGCTTTTGATCTCCATCGGGCTTAGTAGCTGATCAATTTTCTGCACTGTTGGCGTGTCGCATCCGCTCTCATTTCTGAACAATCCGATTTGTGTCATGACTTCGTTGTACGGGCGCGCGCGAATTTCGGCGGCTTCCTGGGCGGCTTTTTCACGCTTTGCGACATAAGCTTCGTATTGCTTAGTCCTTTCTTGTTGATCTTGGATGAGTGCCTCTCTGTAGGAGCTACAGCCGGATAGGCTGATGCAGATTGCTACGGTCAGTAATTTTCTGAGCTTTGTCATGTTGTAAGTCCCTCGCTATGGGTCGTAAATACCGTGGTCGTATTTGCACTATAGCTACAGCATCCGACGTATGCCAAGGGTCTCTGCGAAGTCAGCACAAAACGACACAATTAATTACCTGCTCCATTTAGGGCAGGGCATTCGTGCACGTAGAAAAATTCTAGGTCACTCGCAGGAAGCGCTGGCTGGGCTGGCTGGAATTGAAAGAGCCCATATGGGAAAAATTGAGCGTGGTGAGCGCAATGTCACCATTCTGAATGTCTTGCGAATAGCGCAGGCACTGGAGTGTCAGCCATCAGAGTTGCTATTGGATGCCGAGCAGCTTCAGCCCGACGATTGACGCTCACGAACTTCGATGGCTTTCAATACTGAGCTGCGCTAAAGCGCTATTGCCAGTCATTAGTTGTCAGCTAAAGTAGGCCTCATCTAAGTGATCGTTAGGGCTTCATTTTGTCTACAGAGCGTAATCCGTTAAGCGATGAAGTCTTACGTCGGGTAGGTCGTAACCTCGTTATTTTTCAACAGATCGAAGGGTTCTTAAAGGCGCTGATGGGGAATTTCATGGTAGCTGGCTTGCCAAGCAACCTTGCAGAGACTCATCAGAAGCAGAAAGTATGCATTAGTAAAAAAACACTTGGTAAATTGGTTGAAAAATACACGACTGAAGTCCTGAGTGATTTGGGTGAGACTGCCCCTGAGCCTGTCGTGCCCGCAGATTGGTTCGCCCCATCATTGAGTATTAGTGGAACTAAAGTGGAAATTGAGCGCTTACGTATTGATTTGAAGATGATGACGGATGAGCGTAATGACCTAGTGCATCATTTCCTGCCAAGATGGCAAGCGAATAACGAAGAGCTATTGGCTGAAACGCTTGCCTATCTGGAGGCTCAGCGAAGCAAGGTGCTGCCGCTACATAAACACTTAGTGACGTGTTTAGACAATGCGCGACGTGAGTTCGAGCTTCTTGCTGAGCGTTTACAAAGTGATTTGGCTCAATCATCGATCCTTCAGAATAAGCCACTGATAGTATTTTTTAGCGAGGTCGCAGATAAATATCCACGCCATGATGGTTGGGCCTATTTGTCACAGGCAGGCAGTTTAGCGGTCAGGCTCATGCCTGAAGAAACCAAACGCATGCTGCAAGACTATGGCTGTAAGACGTTTAAGCAGTTGCTTGCTGAGTCGGGAATTTTCGATGTGGTGGATGAACCATTGGCGGGTACAAACTTCCGTACGATCTATCGACGAAAATCAGAGCTCTCACTTGTCGACTAGAGTGGCTGGTCGATACTAGGGTTAGTTCGGGGCCATGCCTCCGCATGGCCCCGAAAGCATTACTTTTTATCCTCGTCGCCCGTTAGGCAGGCCGGGGTTTTGAATCTCTCGATTAGCCTCGGCAGTCTTTGCGTGATCCTCCGCGCAAAGGCGAGTAAGTTCTTCTTGCTGTAGCATGGCTTGTCTTTGCCACTCGTCAATATCCATGATGCCTGGAACGAGCATGACGCCGCCTCGAGTCTCAAAGTTATGCTGATTGGACTTAGCAGCGGCTAAGGCAGTTTTCTGCAAATGGCTTTGATTTATGCGTTGAGTGACTAGTCGCTGCGCCGCGGCATTCCCTTTGATAGCATCGTTTGTCATCACCTCGCAGAGAATGTCTTGTTTGCTTCTGCTGGTTCCATCGGGCATTCGAACTTTCTTGGCTAACGCTTTGTCCATTGGATGAGTCCCTTCGTCGCTAGACTTCTTAGGCCTGCCTCTTGGATTGCCAGATTGGCCGGGCTTAAACTGGGTGTGTTCCGGGGGCCTCTTATAGCCAACTTTTTTGTTGCTTGGCTTATCATCGTTGGCGCTCATGCGGCACCCCCTAACGCTATGTGTTGGCGTTGAGTACGTAAGTCGTCAAAAGTAAGGCCAGTTTCGGCATGAGTTACTTTTTTTCCAGTCATCGTCTCATAGCGCTTAATGGTGACATCCACATAGCGCGGTTCAATTTCGATGCCAACGGCAACACGGCCTGTTTGCTGAGCTGCCAGTACCGTTGTCCCCGAACCTAAAAATGGGTCGAGAATGAGGTCGCCACGGCGTGAACAATCGAGCATGAGATCCGCTACTAACTGCACTGGTTTGACTGTTGGGTGGACAGCTAGGTGCTCATCGCGCTCAGGGCCAAACGCATTAGCACCCGGATAGTCCAGCACGTTGGTTCGATAACGTCCGTGTTTACCTAACTTGATATTATTGATGTGAGGGGCTTGACCGCTTTTGTAGACGAAAATCAGTTCGTGCTTGGAGCGATAGAGAGAGCCCATGCCGGCATTACTTTTGTTCCACACGCATAGGTTTTTAAGCTCACTGTAATGAGTCCGCCCAGCTACTGTGATTTCATGAATATGGCGCCAATCCATGAAGTGAAAATGAATGGAACCATCACTGGCGTTATTGACCAGTACCTCGAAAGTGCTGCTTAGGAAGGTAGTGAATTCAGCTTCAGACATTTCGCCAGAAGCCATTTGAAACTCGGCATGCTGATTTTTGCCAAGGCCAGAAATCATGCCTTGTACTTTCAGGTTATAGGGGAGGTCGCTAACTACCATTCGAGCTTGCTGATCTCCTAAAAGCTTGGTGTAGCTGCTTTGTTGGGTTGAATCAGCACACATCACTTTGTGTTTGCCCAAGAGCCAGATATCTCCTGGTAGAGTAACAATATCTACATCATCGGGTGGTGATGGCTGATCGTCAGCATTAAGCAGCGGTAGTGCTAGAGGATCCAAAAGTGCGTTCAGCTCGTCTTGACTGAAGCCCGTCAGCGCAATATCGAGCCCAGCATCACTGATGTCGATGGTTAGCTGCTGAAGTACGTTAAGGTCCCACTCGGCATCGAGCGTTAGCTGGTTATCAGCAATGGAATACGCTTTCTTTTCGGCATCGTTGAGATGACTAATGCGTACTGCAGGTACAGAGGTGATGCCAAGATGGTCGTTGGCGGCCATGACTCTTGCGTAGCCTGCGATAACTTGGTCGTTTTCATCGATTAAGACAGGTAGTACAAAGCCAAAGGTTTGAATGTTTCGAGCGAGCTTTTCGAGCTTAGCTGCTGAGTGCTTTCGTGCTTGTTGTTTACTGGAATGCAGTGTGGAAATCGAGATGTGTTCGATTTGCTCTGCAAAGAAGGGAAGCGTGTTTAGGGTCGAGCTAGGGTTGCCGATCATGGGCGGACTCCAAATTTGGATGCGCCCATGTACAAATGACCAAGCCTGTGTGGCTCATGTTGGCAGGGCGCCGTGATAATTAAATTCACGTATCGCGCTGCCCATGCAGTCTGATACCACCTCCGAGTCCACGATTCTT
>JAGPVX010000038.1 GCA_018066805.1 Paraperlucidibaca sp.
GCGCACACGCGCACTCCAGAAACGGCTCATCGCGTTTGATACTCCTAAAAAGTTTTCGCCTTAAGCGCTTCAATCAGCCTTAGGCAATAAGCGATATTCGGCCGAACGCGCATGCGCCGTTAAGCCCTCACCGCGCGCCAACACCGAAGCCACTGCAGCCAGTGTTGATGCACCTTGTGGCGAGCAACCAATCAAGCTGCTGCGCTTTTGAAAATCGTAGACACCTAGCGGCGACGAAAAGCGCGCGGTGCCCGAAGTTGGCAATACGTGGTTTGGCCCGGCGCAATAATCGCCCAAAGCTTCAGGCGTATGACGACCCAAGAAGATGGCGCCAGCATGACGAATCGATGGCAATAAAGCCTGAGGGTCGGCCACCGATAACTCTAAATGCTCAGGCGCAATGCGATTAATCAGTGCCAATGCTTCGGCCTCATCGGCCACTAAAATCAAGGCTCCACGCTCACGCAATGATGTGGTGGCAATGTCCACGCGATCTAAGGTTGGCAACAGACGCTCAATCGATGCTTCAACAGCATCTAAATATGCTGAATCGCAAGCGATCAATAAAGACTGAGCTTGCTCATCGTGTTCGGCCTGCGAAAACAGATCCATGGCAATCCAATCTGGATCGGTTTGGCCATCGCAATAAATCAAAATTTCTGATGGCCCGGCGATCATGTCGATGCCGACTTGACCGAAGACATGGCGTTTGGCGGTGGCGACATAAATATTGCCAGGGCCCACAATTTTATCCACCCGCGGCACGGTTTCGGTGCCATAAGCCAAGGCCGCAACCGCTTGCGCACCACCGAGCGTAAAGACACGATCGACCTCAGCCAAATGCGCGGCAGCAAAGACTAATTCGTTGATCTCGCCGCGTGGAGTCGGCACCACCATGATGATCTCAGCAACACCAGCGACCTTTGCCGGCAATGCGTTCATCAACACAGATGATGGATACGAGGCTTTGCCGCCAGGCACATAAATGCCGACACGATCGAGCGCAGTGACTTGCTGGCCAAGGATAGTGCCATCGGCTTCGGTGTACTGCCAAGACTCTTGCACTTGATGTGCGTGATAGCGTCGGATGCGCTCAGCAGCTTGCGTTAGCGCATCGCGTTCAGTATTTGGCAGGCCGTCATAGGCTTGCTTTAAGCGCTCTGGGCTGACTGATAAATCAGCCATGGTAGCGGCATTAACTTGATCGAATTGATTGCTGAACTCGACTAATGCGGCATCACCTTCGGCACGTACACGCGTAATGATGTCGATAACACGCGCTTGCACAGCGGCATCAGACACGCCCTCCCATGCCAGCAATGCATCGAGCTGCTGATTAAAGTTGGCGTCGCGGCTATCGAGTCTTTTCATGCCCTACCTATCTAAAATATATCGCTCGCCGGCCTTAGGCAGATACGCACTCGCGCGCATCCACTGCGGCCTGCAATTTGGCCACTAATGGTGCAATCTGCGATTGTTTCATTTTCATCGCCAGCTTGTTTACGATCAGCCGCGAGCTCACTTGCATGATCAATTCGCGCGGCTCTAAACCGTTTTCTTTCAGCGTTTTTCCGGTGTCGACCACATCAACAATAACATCGGCCAAACCCATCACCGGAGCTAGCTCCATCGAGCCATAGAGCTTGATCAGCTCGACCTGCTCGCCGTGCTCGGCATACCAGCGCTTTGCTGTATTGATGAACTTGGTCGCCACACGTAAACGCCCTGCTGGTGCTGGCGCATTGACCGCAGCAGCGGTCATTAAGCGGCACTGTGCAATGCGTAGATCGACTAGCTCAAATAAACCATCGGCACCGTGCTCGACCAATACATCCTTGCCAGCAACACCAATATCAGCCGCACCATTTTGTACAAACGTGGGCACATCGGTGGCGCGTAAAATGATGATGCTCACACCGTCTTGCGAGGTTGGAAAAATCAGTTTTCGGCTTTTTTCAGGATCTTCTAAAAGCTCAATACCCGCCTCTGCCAGCAAGGGTAGCGTGTCTTTTAAAATACGTCCCTTAGACAAAGCAATCGTTAAACTCATGAGGGTCTCCGCGATAAACGCTGAACATCGGCGCCAAGGCCGCGCAGTTTCTCATCGAGGCTCTCATAGCCACGGTCCATATGGTAAAGCCGATCCATCACGGTCTCACCTTCAGCCACCAATGCTGCTAGCACTAGCGACATGGATGCGCGCAAATCGGTCGCCATGACCGGTGCTGCGAGCAAAGTATCAACGCCAGTAACAACAGCAGTATGGCCATCGACACTGATCTGCGCGCCAAAACGGCTAAGCTCAGGCACGTGCATAAAGCGGTTTTCAAAAATGGTTTCGCTGATGGTGCTAACACCCTCCGCCACCGTATTTAGCGCCATAAACTGCGCCTGCATATCGGTAGGAAATGCAGGGTGCGGTGCGGTGCGAAAGCTCACTGCTTTCGGGCGACGGCCATGCATATCTAAACTAACCCAGTCAGGGCCTGTGTTAATTTCGGCGCCAGCTTCTTCAAGCTTCAGTAAGACGGCATCAAGTTGCGATGGGTCGGCGTGGGTGGCGCGAATAGAGCCGCCGGTAATGGCGGCAGCACATAGATACGAACCGGTTTCGATACGGTCTGGAATCACCGCATGTGTGCAGCCATGGAGCTTTTCGACACCATGAATAGTGATCGTTGAGCTACCAGCGCCTTCGATGTTTGCACCCATAGCGATGAGCATTTCAGCGAGGTTAACAATCTCTGGTTCGCGCGCGGCGTTTTCAATAACCGTAGTGCCTTCAGCAAGGCTCGCGGCCATCATAATATTTTCTGTGCCGCCCACAGTCACCATGTCGAAAATCAAGCGCGCGCCTTTTAATCGGCCATTCACTTTGCCATGCACGTTACCGTTTTCTACGCTAATTTCAGCGCCTAACTTTTCCAGTGCTTTCAAATGTTGGTCGACTGGACGTGAGCCAATAGCACAGCCACCGGGCAAAGACACTGTCGCCTCGCCATGACGTGCAAGCAATGGCCCGAGCACCAAGATCGAAGCACGCATGGTGCGCACTAACTCATACGGCGCAACAGCAGAGTTCAGCGAGCTTGCATTGATGTGCACGACATTATCATCGGCAAATTGCACGTCGACACCCATGCTGCTGACGACTTTTAAAATCGTCGTCACGTCTTGCAGCTTAGGCACGTTGGTGACGGTAACCGGGTCATCGGTCAGTAGAGGGGCTACCAATAAAGGTAGGGCAGCGTTTTTTGCGCCAGAAATGCGCACATCGCCACTCAGGCGACGACCGCCAACGATCAATAATTTATCCATGGAAGTGCGAGCCGCCTGTGCTAAGAGTTAAACGAAAGGGTTCAGCCGAAGAGCTTCATTTTACGCCATTCTTCGGGCGTCAGGGTACGCATGCTTACCGCATGAATGGCACCGCTGGAGATATGTGCTTGCAAAGGGCCGTAAATAAACTGCTGTTTAGCCACCGGACGCATGGTTTCGAAAGAGCTGTGCACCACAGTGACATTGAATTTCCCGCCATCGCCTTCGACAGCAATGTGATCTGCATCGGTAATTGCAGCGCTCAGGAGTTGTTGGATTTCACTGGCATTCATAGCGTTACATTTCCTTCCATAGTGCGTTCTACGGCAAAAATTTTATCTAAATTACTGGCGGCTAAAATTGACACCAAACGCTCTGGCGCTTGCGTTAGCGACAGCGTGCTATTACGACTAATAGCAAAACGCTGCCATGCCATGAGCACAGCGGCGGTAACGCTACTACCTGTTTCTAGCGCGGAAAGCTCGCAAGTCCAAGCACTATCAACTGGCAAAGCGGCCAAAATAGCTTGGCCTTCGCGCTGGCAAGCACCGGCATTGTTGTAGTCAACACGGCCAGCTAAGCTCAAGCCATTGGGCTGCGGCGCAATCTGATGGCTCATTATTTTGCCTTAACCACTTCGATTGGGGCAGGCGACCAACCAGCAATAGCCTTGTCTAAGTTGCCAGCACTTTGCTCGACGACTTCTGCGAAGCGCTTACGGAAAGTCAGGCCAAGGTTTAAACCATTGACGATCAAGTTACGAGTCATCCAGCGGCCATCGCCAGCTCGAATCATTTGGAAAATGATTGGCACTACAGTGCCGTTTTCCAAAGCAACCTCAACTTCGACTTGTGCACGATTAGCATCATCGCCGGGCTTGTAAGGCTTCACTGTGACTTTTTGATTGTCATAGGAAGTCAGGCCGTTGGCGTAAGTGCGTACCATGCTTTGTTTAAATATGGTGGCGAATTGATCGCGCTGAGCATCGCTAGCTTGGCGAAAATACTGACCCATAACACCACGTGCGATGCCCGGAACATCAACAAATGGTGTGATATTTTCTTCGATTACCGCATTTAATGCTGTTGGGCTTTTGCGTAGCGCCGCGCGGTCTTTATCGATGCGTGCGGTGAGCTGAGTAATGGCCGTTTGCACTACTACTTGCGGGTTAGTTTCAACAGCGGCCTGCACTACCGCAGGCAAAGCTAGGGCAAGTACAGGAACCAAAACAGACCATGTTAGAAAGCGCGACATATCAAATCTCCAAACTTTTAGGCTTTGGCGTTTGCCAAATTAACTCTTAAAACGCTTCATCTGCCGTTGGCGATGACGCAGCACTTGCTGGTGGCGTCTCAGTTGCCTTGTTAAACAAGAACTTGCTGATCAAATCTTCAAGCACCAACGATGACTGCGTTTGATAAATACGGCTGCCTTCTTTCAATACTTCTTCATCGGCGCCCGGCGTAAGACCAATATACTTTTCACCTAATAGGCCGGCGGTCAAAATCGCAGAAACAGTATCTGTGCTGATGTCATTAACGTCATTTTCAATCGACATCTCAACGCGCGCCAACAGTGTTTTCGGGTCTAACGTAATGGATTCGACACGGCCAATCGGCACACCAGCCATGGTCACCTTTGCCCGCACGGTGAGGCCGCCGACATTTTGAAATAGCGCATAGACGCGATAGCTAGGCTTATTTAACTCGCCCGACAAACCACTGACTTGGATCGCTAAAAACATCAGCGCGGCGAAAGCCATCAGCAAAAAGCTGCCCACCATTAACTCAATAGACTTAATACGCATCACACGCCTCCGAACATCACCGCAGTGAGAATAAAATCGAGTGCCAGCACTGCCAGCGAGCCATAAACCACCGTACGAGTGGTCGAACGGGAAATACCTTCACTAGTAGGTTCACTAGCATAGCCTTGGTAGACAGCGATCCACGTTACCGCGATGCCAAATACCACTGCTTTCAACAAGCCACGCAGCACATCATCGGCAAAGTTGACCGACTGCTGCATATTGGCCCAATACGAGCCTTCAAAAATGCCCAGCCAATCGACGCCTACTAAGCGGCCACCCAAGATGCCGACGGCGACAAAAATCGTCGCCAATAAAGGCATGCTGATGACACCTGCCCAAAAGCGCGGCGCAATAATGCGACGCAAAGGATCAACGCCAATCATTTCCATGCTGGATAGCTGCTCGGTGGCTTTCATTAGGCCAATTTCAGCGGTTAATGCCGAGCCAGCGCGGCCAGCAAAGAGTAACGCGGTGACCACTGGGCCAAGCTCACGGGTGAGCGTTAAGGCGACCATGGTGCCGAGCGCTTGCTCGCTGCCATAGGTGATGAGAATGTTGTAGCCCTGAAGACCAAGCACCATGCCGATGAAGAGGCCGGAAATCACGATAATCACTAGCGATAAAACGCCGACAGAAAAAATCTGCGCGATCAATAGCGGCAGGGCCAAACGCCAACGCGGCCAACACATAATGGCTTGCCAAAGCATGATGAAGGCATCGCCTAGGGTGGCAATAGCAGCCAGTCCACGCGAACCTAAACGGGAGATTGCAGACAACATAGTTTAGGACCTCAGCGCATCGGCCCACGTGGGCGATGGGTAGTGAAAGCGCACCGGACCATCGGCGCTACCGTTGAGGAATTGCTGCACCAGTGGCGACTCAGAAGCACGCAGCTCATCGGGCGAGCCTTCGCCGACAACTTTGCCATTGGCCAAAATATAAATATAGTCGGCAATGGACAGCGTCTCATCGACATCGTGCGAAACAATAACAGAGGTCAGCTTCAGGGCTTCGCGCAGAGTACGAATCAAGCGCACTAAAACACCCATGGCAATAGGATCTTGGCCAGCAAAAGGCTCGTCATACATGATCAATTCGGGGTCTAGTACGATGGCACGGGCAAGTGCGGCACGCCGCGCCATGCCGCCCGAAAGCTCAGCCGGCGTCAGCTTCTCTGCACCACGCAAACCAACCGACTCCAACTTCAAACGCACGATATCGCCGATCAACTCTTCAGGTAACTTGGTATGCGCACGCAACGGAAATGCCACATTCTCATAGACCGATAAGTCGCTGAATAGCGCACCCGACTGAAATAGCATGCCCATGCGGGCACGCAGCTTAAATAAGTCATCACGCGATAGTTTCGGCACTTCTTGACCTGCAACTTTTACACTGCCGCTGGCCGGGCGTAGCTGACCACCAATAAAGCGTAGCAAGGTAGTTTTACCGCAGCCCGACGGGCCCATAATGGCCGTGACTTGGCCGCGGCGTATGCGTACATTGACGCCATCAAAAATCACCCGTTCGGCACGTTTAAAGCGCAAGTCGGAAATGGTGACTAAATCATCAGCAGTATCGGACATGGCAAGGCATCGCCTAACTAAAGAATGGCGCGCATCATAGCATCGATGATTACTGTATCGGAAACATCGCTTAGGACTGGCCGCGACTGGCGCGCTTGTTCATAATTAGCCACGATAATTTATTTAGCCTGAAAGGATGCCGATATGACCCAAAGCGACTTTATCGCCACTGGGCAGCGCGTACTGACTGTCGAAATCGCCGCCTTAGACGCCATGCGCCCATTGCTCGATGAAGCTTTTGGCGCCGCCTGCGAACTGCTTATGGCCTGCACTGGTCGCGTTGTTGTCACAGGCATGGGCAAGTCCGGCCATATCGGCAAGAAAATGGCGGCCACCTTCGCCTCTACCGGCACACCAGCATTCTTTATGCACCCAGGCGAGGCTAGCCACGGCGATCTCGGCATGGTCACTGGCAATGACGTCATCATCGCAATTTCTAATTCTGGTGAAGCTCATGAGATTCTCGGCATCATTCCGGTCATCAAACGCCTGCGCGCCAAACTTATTACCATCACCGCCCTACCTGTTTGCAGCATGGCTCAGTTAGCCGATGTTGCTCTGACGATTGGTAAGTCACCAGAGGCCTGCCCGCTGGGCCTAGCCCCAACCTCATCAACGACCTCAACTTTGGTACTTGGCGATGCCTTAGCCGTGGCTTTATTAGAGGCCCGTGGTTTCACTGCCGAAGATTTTGCGCTATCGCATCCGGGCGGCGCTTTAGGCCGCCGTCTCTTATTACGCGTCGATGACATCATGAATAAAGGCGATGACGTACCAATGGTCAGCGTAGGCACCTCCATTCGCGATGCCCTGCTCGAAATCACCCGCAAAGGCTTGGGCATGACCACCGTTGTTGATGCCGATGGTCGCCTCGCCGGCCTCTATACTGATGGCGATTTACGCCGCAGCATCGACCAAAACTTAGACATTAAAAATACGCCCATTGAGCAAGTCATGACGCCAAACTGCCTCACCGTGCGCGCCGGCATTTTGGCCGCCGAAGCATTGGCAGAAATGGACGCTCGCCGCATTAATGGCGTCGTGGTAATTGATGCCGAACGCCGCCCCGTCGGCGCCGCCAATATGCACGGTTTCCTCCGTGCCGGAGTGGTGTAATGATTTCCTGCCGCGTAAAAGAAAAAGCCCGCAATATTCGTCTATTAGCGCTTGATGTCGATGGCGTACTGACCGATGGCCGCCTGTATTTTTCCGAAGCTGGTGACGAGACAAAAACCTTCGACACGCAAGATGGCCATGGCATCAAAATGCTGCAAAGCGCTGGCGTACAAGTTGCCATCATCACCGGCCGCACCACTGAATTAGTACAACGTCGTGCCCGAAACTTAGGCATCAAGCATTTGCAGCAAGGTCGCGAAGATAAACTCGTGGCACTGCATGAGCTTATCCAAACGCTGAACTTAAGCTTGGAAGAAGTCGCCTATGTTGGTGATGACTGGCCCGATCTACCCGCCATTTTAGCGACAGGCCTTGGCGTTGCAGTGGCCAATGCCCACAGCGAATTACGCCAGCGCGCCGACCATGTCACCACGCTTTCTGGCGGCCGCGGGGCCGTGCGCGAAGTCTGCGATCTATTGCTCATGGCGCAAGATCGTTACGACGAAGCGCTCGCGCCGTACTTGGCACACTGATGGATACGCGCCCGCTGCTAAGAGTCTCCGGCCTTCTTTTGATTGTCGGCGCACTGGGCTACTACGGCTATGGCGGCTGGAACAGCGAAGAGCTAGGTGACAGCAGCGATGGCCGCACGCCTGACTATATCGTCGATGGCCTCGCACTCTGGGAAACCGGCCCCGACGGCCAATTACTACGCACAGCCAACGGCACGCAGCTAATACATCGCCCCAGCCCCGAACGCTTCGATCTCACCCAACCCGACTTGCGCCTCTATGACAAGGGCCAGCCCATGTGGCGCTTAACTAGCCTAACTGCGACCAGCGGCGACCCTAGCAGTGAGGCGTGGTTTAATGGCCAAGTAATTGCTGTGCGCACTATGCCCAATGCAGCACCGCTACAATTAAGCACTTCCCGCCTGCGCATCGAGCCGAAAGCCAACCGTGTCTCTACGCCTGAGCGCGTGACTATCACTAGCACGCAGGGCAAGATGAGCGGCACTGGCCTCGCTGCTGACTTACAGGGCAAAAACTTGCAACTTTCATCCGCCGTTGAGGTGTCATATGCACCATCGCGCTAAGCGCATCGCCCGCCTGCTATTGCTCGCGGCTACAACACTCACTCCCGTGCTGAGCTGGGCGCTGCCTGAAGATGCAGAGCAGCCCGTCAATATCAGCGCAGATAACGCACGCTTCGATGAGAAAGCGGGCGAAGCCGTGTATCGCGGCAATGTCGTTGTTATTCAGGGCACATTAAAAGTGCAAGGCGACACGATGACTTTGCGCATCGATGACAAAGGCGCACTGACGACCGCGCGCACACTTGGCAAGCCGGCTCGCTATCAGCAGCGCACCGATCCAGCCAAAGGCTTAGTTAATGCCACCGCCGACGAGATTCAATTTGATCATCGCACCGGCACTATCACGCTTATTGGCAATGCCTTGCTGAAGCAAGATGGCGCCAGCTTTAGCGGTCCGCGCATTGTCTATTCGACCGAGAAAAAGCAAATCGAAGCTAGCGGCAATAGCCAACAGCGTGTGCAGCTAGTGTTTCCACCACAAGCACGTGGCGAGAAAAAACCCACTAAAGATAAGGCGATACTTGCACCTGCAGCCGCACCTTTGGGAGCGGCACAATGAGCGTATTGCGCGTAGAGAATTTAGCGAAAAGCTATAAGGGTCGCACCGTCGTAAAAGATGTCAGCTTGAGCGTTGAAAGTGCGCAAATTGTCGGCCTACTCGGCCCCAACGGTGCCGGGAAAACCACTAGCTTTTATATGATCGTTGGCCTAGTGCCGATGGAGCGTGGCCGCATCCTGCTTGATAACCAAGACATCTCGCACCTGCCCATGCACGGTCGCGCGCGCAAAGGCATCGGCTACTTACCACAAGAGGCATCGATCTTTCGCAAGCTCAGCGTGGAAGACAATATTTTAGCCATTTTAGAAACGCGCGGCGGCATGAAAAAGGCCGAGCGCCTGGCCAAACTTGAGTCATTGCTAGCTGAGTTTCACATCACGCATATTCGTAAAAGCTTAGGCATGAGCTTATCTGGTGGTGAGCGCCGTCGTGTCGAAATCGCACGCGCTTTGGCCAGCGACCCACAGTTTATTTTGCTTGATGAGCCCTTCGCAGGCGTTGACCCCATTTCCGTGGCCGACATTAAGGCCATCATCATGCATTTGAAGCAGCGCGGAATTGGCGTATTAATCACCGATCACAATGTCCGCGAAACCTTAGACATTTGCGAAAAGGCTTATATCGTAAGCGCCGGCGTAGAGATTGCTGAGGGCACGCCAGAAGCCATCCTAGCCAACCCGCTGGTGCGTGAAGTTTATCTTGGGGAGCAGTTCTCGTTGTGATGAAGCCAAGCTTACAACTAGGGATCAGTCAAAGCTTAACAATGACACCGCAGCTGCAGCAGGCGATTAAACTGCTAGCGATGTCGACTCTAGAGCTACAACAAGAGGTTCAGGCTGCACTCGACGACAACCCTTTACTAGAGCTCGATGACGGCCAAGGCTCAGATGATGGCGAGCACATTGAGGCCGCGCCGAAAGAAGAACCTGTCCGCGAATCGCTAGATCTCGATAAACACGACCAACTATCTGATGACCTCCCTGTCGATACCGCCTGGGATGATATCTATATTGGTAGCAATAGCGGCAGCGGTGGCGAGCCTGTCGACGAAGATGGCGAGCCCATTGAGGCCCGCAAGGCGGCGATAGAAACGCTGCAAGACCATTTGCATTGGCAACTCAATGTGACGCCTTTTAGCACGCTAGATCGAGTCATCGCTGAAGCCATTATTGATGGCCTTGATAGCCGCGGCTACCTCACGGTCAGCCTTGATGAGCTCGCCGAAACCGCGCTGAGCTGGTGCAATGAAGAGGCTGAAGAAGACGAAGTCATCGCTGTTCTACATCGCATTCAGCAGTTCGACCCACCTGGCGTGGCCGCTCGCGATCTCAGCGAGTGCCTATTGATTCAGCTCAATCAAAAGCCCGATGACACCGAATACTTAGACGGCGCCAAGTTAATCTTACGTGAGCACACCGCTCGACTAGCGTCGGGCGACCTTGCCGGCTTAACGCGAGCCACGGGCTTATCAGAGCGCTCCGTTCACGCCGCGATTGCATTGATACGCGAGCTTAAGCCTCATCCTGGCGAAGGCTGGGCGAGTGCCGATGATGAGCGCCAAGTCATCCCTGATGTTGTGGTGCGCAAGCTGCGCGGCTTCTGGCGCGTTGAGCTAAACCCTGATGCTGCACCGAAATTACGCGTCAACGCGGGTTATGCCGGCATGATTCGTCGCGCCGATAGCAGCCCTGACAACCAATATATTCGTGACAACTTGCAGGAGGCGCGCTGGCTGATCAAAAGCCTACAAAGCCGTCATGAAACCCTGCTAAAGGTAGCGACTTGCATCGTTGAGCATCAACGTGGCTTCTTAGAGCAAGGCCCCGAAGCCATGAAGCCATTGATTTTGCGTGAGGTCGCCGATGAGGTCGGCCTGCATGAGTCGACAATTTCTCGCGTCACCACGCAAAAATACTTGCTCACTCCTCGTGGTCTGTTTGAACTCAAGTATTTTTTCTCGTCACACGTCGGAACTAGCTCCGGTGGCGAGGCATCATCAACAGCCATTCGCGCCATGATTAAAAAGCTCGTAGGCCAAGAAAATCAGAGAAAACCATTGAGTGACAGCAAGTTAGCGGACCTACTTTTAGAGCAAGGTATTGAGGTCGCAAGGCGTACTGTGGCTAAGTATCGCGAGTCGCTCAACATTCCATCATCTACCGATCGAAAGCGCTTGCTTTAATAATTTGGGCATGGCTAAGTAAAGTCATAACGGATGTTGATGTGAAGCGAAGCAAGCTGTGAACCCCAACACTGGGAACCTCTGCTTTCGGACTCGACAGGCCGCCCGTGCAGGGCTGCAAATGCCCTAATCGTACGACCCGCCACCGTCTTGAAGGTCTTTGGTTTCCGCTGTCGTCAATCACGAAAGCGAGGAAACGTCTCATGCAAATGACCATTAGTGGACACCACGTTGAACTCACCCATGCCCTCCGTGATTATGCCGAGTCTAAACTCGCGCGTATTGAGCGGCATTTTGACCATATCACCAGTATCGACGTCATTTTAAGTGTCGATAAATTGGTGCAAAAAGCCGAAGCAGTGATTCGAACTTCAGGAGCAAAATTATTTGCTAACGCCCAGTCCGATGACCTCTACGCCGCCATTGATAAACTGTCGGATAAGCTCGACCGACAGGTAGTGCGCCATAAAGAGAAGCACGCATCACATTGATGCCACCGATTCACCTGCTAAATGCCCAGCCTCGCTGGGCATTTTTCATTACACAGTTTCATAAACTCTACGAATGCCTACTTGCCAATCATCGCGCCACAACCGAGGATAAGGCTCAGCAATTTAACTAGGTAGTAAAATGAAACTGGTGATTGTGAGCGGACGCTCGGGCTCAGGAAAAACGACTGCGTTGCATCAACTGGAAGATCTCGGCTACTACTGCGTCGACAATCTTCCCGTTGCTCTCATCCCTGATCTCGTTGCTAACTTCGAAGACGACCAGAACAATGGCTCGATGCGCATAGCTGTTGGCATTGACGCACGCAATCGCAGCCAAGACTTAGCGCGCTATAGCGAAATTTGCCGCCGCCTCGCGGTGATAAATATACAGCCGCAAGTGGTTTACTTAGACGCTCGTGAAGATGTGCTGCTAGCGCGCTTTAGCTCTACGCGCCGCCGCCATCCCTTAAGCTCCGATGCTCGCTCGCTGGAAGAAGCTATTGCTTATGAGCGCGTACTGCTTGACCCCCTAGCCTCACACGCAGCACTGCAACTCGACACCACGACCTTATCGGTGCATGACCTACGCGAAAGCCTGCGCCGGCGTTTTGCCGACGCCAGCACTATGCAGAATAATATTTTACTCACCTCATTTGGCTTTAAACACGGCGTACCACTCGATGCCGATCTCGTGTTTGATGTTCGCTGCCTACCCAACCCGCATTGGGAAATGACTTTGCGGCACTTAACCGGCCTAGACCTGCCCGTAGCAAAGTATTTGCAAGGAAAGCCTATTGTTGATGGCATGTTCAACGACATTTTTGCATTTATTAATAAGTGGTTACCGGAACTACAAGCCAATGATCGTAGCTATGTCACTGTCGCTATTGGCTGCACCGGCGGCCAACATCGCAGTGTTTATATGGTTGAACGACTGGCTCAAGCCTTGACAGCGACCCTAGGAAAACTCCAAGTTAGACATCGAGAGCTACATCGGCCAGGACCGCTTTAATGGCGAAACACGCAGCAGATATCGACATCGTTAATAGACTTGGCTTACATGCTCGGGCATCGGCCAAGCTCGTGGAAACCGCCTCGCGCTTTCAATCCTCTATACGTATTGGGCGTGGTGAGCGCTTAGTTGATGCACGCAGCATCATGGCATTGCTGATGTTAGGTGCTGGTCAGGGCAGCCGTTTACGCCTTGAAGTTGATGGCGATGACGCCGACTCGGCCTATACAGCGGTAACAACACTCATCGCCGACAGGTTTGGCGAGGCAGAATAGGCTATCATCGCCGCTGCCATTGCTATCCCCTGCTGGAGCTCCGATGAGTTTGCGTAACCTGCCCGAAGAAGATGATGAATTTTTCATCAGTAGAGCCGATAAAAAACGATCGGTCGATAGGTTACAAGCCTTAGGCGAGCGTCTCGCTGAGCTCAGTGATAGGCAACTCAAACAATTGCCTATCGATGACATGCTGCTGAAAGCATTTCTTGATATGAAGAAGATCAAGGCGAATGAAGCCTTGCGGCGCCATAAGCAATATATTGGCAAGCTCATGCGTCATGCCGATGAAGCAGCGCTTTTGGCCGCCATGCATCCATTGAAAAACCCTGCACTGCAACGCCAGCTAGATCTGATTCAAGAGCGCCTAATACAACAGGGTGACGCCTATATTGGTGAGGTTTTGTCGCGGTTTCCCGCGGCCGATCGCCACACATTGCGCCAATATGTTCGCCAAGCTCAGCAGGAATTTACCAAGCTAAAAACAGCTAAGGACTCGGCTAATGCTAACGGCCAAGCCGACGTGGCAGCAGATGAGGCTGAGCAACCAACCCCAGCGCAGCATAGGCTTTGGCTGCATCTGCGTGAATTAGCCGCGATTAATAGCTAGTTTTTACGCACAGCGGCAGCAGCTAATCGAGGCGATGCGCTTCTACCGGCATCTGCTCACGCCAAACTTGCTGCTGCTCGCAATCAAACTCTGCAATCACCAATGCTGGCTGCGAGGTCATCGTACGCTCAGCCAGCACCTGCCCCCATGCATCAATGATTTGGCTATGGCCCCACGTCTGCCTTGTGACACTGTGCTGCCCGCCCTGCCCCGCACCAATGAACATGCATTGATTTTCAATAGCGCGAGCACGCAGTAATACCTGCCAATGTGCCTCACCAGTCTTAGCAGTAAATGCAGCGGGCACGGCGAATATATCTGCACCTGCTTGGCGTAAGGCACGTGCCTGCTCGGGAAAGCGTAGGTCGTAGCATGTCAGCACACCCAACTGCCCCCACGGTGTTGCTAGCAGATTTATTTCAGTGCCAGGCTCATAGCGAGCGGATTCTCGATAAGCTCCTTGAGCATCGCCGACCTGAGCATCAAATAGATGTCGCTTGTCATAGCGGCCGACCAAGTTGCCTGAAGCGTCGAACAATAAGCAGGCGCTGCGCACACGGCCATTGGGCACGGCGCTGCCATCGGGGCGATAAGGTAGTGGCACAGTGCCCGCCAATAACCACAGGTCATTGGCGCGAGCTTGCTCAGCAAACCACGTTAGCCACTGGGCATGATGCTGCGCGGCCAGACCGGCGGCATCGGGGCCAAAAACTAAGCAGTTTTCTGGCAATACCAATAGGTCGACACCTTGCTCTCGAGCCGATGTCATACCGTCGGCAATAGCTCGCTGATTAGCAGAAATGTCGTCGCCGCTGCAAAGCTCAAGTGCTGCCACGCGCATAGTGCTTACTCCTGTGCCTTGCTCTCATTAGCAGAAGCGGCATTTGCGTCCTTAGCTTTAGCGCTAGACTTTAGCTCTTCTGGCTTCACGATAGCCTCATCATTGATGCGTAAGTCATCCCATGTGCCGGTCACGTGGTAACGAATCGACGTAAGCCGTGCGAGCTGCTTATCGAGTAATAAATCTGCTGCAACCAAAGCGCCGCCGACAATCGGGCCGGCTAGAAAGCCAGCAACGACAGGCAACGCACTGCTCACAGGAACATCCACACGCAAACGCTGGTCTACTTCGTGTGTGATCAGATTCACGCTGCCCCGCCCCTGCATGCTCACTGAAGGGCCATCAAGGTCTAGATTGGCTGGCAAGAGCACGCCACGATTAAGCTCTCCGGCGAGTTTAATCTCATCAAAACTAAGGCCTTTGCGCGTGACATCGGAGAAGTCAAAACGTAATCGACGCATGAGATTGCTGGCGTTTACTAGGCCAAAAACGCGTGCCAGTGGGTTTATACGATCAATGCCGATTAAGCGTCCGGACTTAAAGTTCGCGCTAAATTTGCCATTTAGTTGTGCCAATGAGAAGTCGCTGGGGTCGCCGGGCCAAGCTAGCTCAGCATTAAGCTGGCCGCTGCGTGACTCCAAGCCGCCGCTAAGGCCTAGCTGCGTAAATAGTGCCGCACTGGCGCGAGTATCGACCTGTCCCGACAGCTGAGTGCTAGCGCGTGGGCCTGTGCGCCAGCTCAACTTGCCATTGAAGTCTGCGTTGGGCTGGCTTAGGCGCAAGGGCTCGACCAACCAACCTGTGGCTTGCGGCTTAACACGAGCTTCCACATGCGTCGACGGCCATTTTGGCAAGGCCGATGGCTGTATATTATCGGCGGAAATAATCCAGTCTGCTTCTTCACGCACCAAGCTCAAGCGGACTGGGCCAAGATTTTCTTCGCCAGCCATCAGTGCCTTAGTTTGTAAGTTTAAGCGCTGAAATGTCGGCATCGCTTGCACTAGCTTTTGGCTCACCGATTTAGTCGGTGCCTTAGCTACAAATGCACGCCAATCATTGAGCTGCAAGTTATCAACACTCGCCTCAATGCCAATGCCCGCGCGCTCATTCCATGCCAAACCTGGCAGCCCAACACGCACCAGTAATTGCTTGAGCTGTTTATTTCGCCAGGTTAAGCCAACTTGAGCCATGCCATCGATGGTCGCTCGCGCCAACTGCTTGCCTGGGCCGATTTTACCTTGATAAACCAATTCCGCGGCCTGAGAAGCTGGCTTAGCCAATGGTGCAGGAAGCTTAATCGCCATACCCTTCAAGTTACTACTGATACGCAGGCCCACTGCTCCCGCGTGCGAAATAGGAATGTCGACATTAACCAGTGCCGATGTACGGCCATCAATATAGGCTGTTAAATCAGTACCTAGCCAGCGACTAAGCGATACCGCAGTAATGGGCGCGTTAACTTTTATCGCCTGCGAGCGCCACTGGCTACCACGCTTATCGCCTGATAACTCTACTTGTGCGGCCTCATTCCAGAGCTTGCCGGAGAGCTGCCCATTTAGGCCTGCACTTTCATCAAACGTTATTGCGCCGCTAACATTTGTCAGCTGCACGGGGCTATCGGCCAAGCCCACTTCGGCTTGCTCTACTGTGGCGCTAACCTTGATTAAAGGCTGATGCGTGGCGAAGGGAATCGTCAGCTGCAAATTAGCTTTTGCAGGACCGCGCATGAGCAGCAGGTTGGCAACTTCGGCGGTCTTTGTTTTCAGCGGCGACTCAGCCAATAAGCGGTCGAGATCACTTAAATCCAAAGCCAAGTCGGCATCGACACTTAATACGGGCTTATGTAGTTCAGGAATGCTCGCCACGGCGCGTGAAATAGTGCCATCCATCACCCGGCCAGCATTAACGCTAACGCTTAGGTCACGACCGCGAATATCCACTTGGCCATTCAGCTGGCTCAATGCAGGCCAGCCCGGCACATAGTCAAGCGAAGCATTGGCCAGCTTTAATGACATATCGAGTTGGCCGGCGTCGGGGCTATCACGGCGTAGCGCACCGCTATAGGCGAACGTGCCACTAGGAACTTGGCCGGCCGTTAGTGCGCTCCGCAACCAAGCCAATGTGTGATCTCCGGCAGAATGCCACGGCACATAGCGCCAAGCGCTAGCAACCTGACCATCATAAAGCCCAGCTAATAAGTCGAGGCGGCCGGCACCGGGATCGTTAATCGGCAGCTGCAGCGCTAGCTGTACGCGCGCTTTGGCATCGGCGTTGTCCAGCGCGAGCACGCCAGTATCGATATGCCATTGGTCTTGTTGGCGATACCAGCGCACGCCACCGCGCAGCATATTGGCGGCAATGGGTTCGCGAAATACTTCTGGCGCATTAATAGAGGCGCGGCGTGTATCCAAATAGGCTAAGCCTTGGTCTGCGCTAGCCTGCAGCCAGCCGGCCATATTGCTCACGCCCGGCAAGGCTTTATAGGCTTGCCAGCTCAGAGCTTTGAACTCGGCATTGGCAGCGCTGAGCGCCCACTGCTCATCACGGCGTACGGCTTGAATATGCACACGCGGCAGATAGCCCGTGGGGTTTAGCTTCTGCAGCATGGGCGCAAGTGACGCAGGGATCAGCTCCTCGCGCTTCACTAGCGTATAAGCATCGGCAAGCGATAAGCCTGCCAGGGCGACATTCAATGCGTCAGGCTGCCAGGCTAGATGGCCACGCTGCATAGGAATCGCTAAGCCATCAAGCTTGCCTTGGGTATTGCTAAAGGCTAGATGACCGCGAGCAAGCTCGCCTTGCACCATAAAAACGCCATGTAAATCACTCAGCACATAAGATTTAGCATCGGGCCAGCGAGCTCGCATAGAAACATTTTTCACGGAGACTGTTGCTTGCTCAGGCTTATCGCCCTGACCAGATAGCCATAGTTCGCCGTGGCCTTCCTGCAAATCAAGCTGCCAGCCCTCGGGCAATAAAGCCACCCATGGCTGCCAATCGCTCAAGTTTTGAATATTTAAATACAGCTGCCAAGGTACGGTTTGCCAAGCCAATGGGTCGCCTTCGAGGCGAATAATACCGCGCTGGATATCGCTTTTATCCTGCAGCTTAAACTGCACTTGTGCACGATAGTCATCGCCGTGGCTGTATTGGCTGATAGTTAAGTCGTGTATGCCCTGCTTGATTTGATTCGGTGCCTGCCAAGCCAAAGCGCTATTGCTCAGTGCGATACTAGGTTGCGCCACTAGCCAACGCAGACTGTCACGTGCGCGCTCAGGATGCGATGAGCCAAGCCCACTGAGCTCTAAAACACGAATGCCGCCTTCAGGGTTAGGCGCAAGCGTCAGTGATAAGCCATCGATTTCAGTCCGCAAGCGCGGCGATAAATCACGCAGTGTCGCCCACCAATCTGGCTCAGTGCTCAAGCCTGGAATAGTCAGCAAAGTATCTGTCGGTGCACTAGGGTCGGCCAGCGCAATATTAGTGGCTATCAGTCGTGGCGTAAGGCCATGCCAGCTCGCGCTGACACTGCCTAAGCGAATCGACAGCCCTGTTTTTTCAGATAATAAGCGCTCAATGGCCGGCTTTTGCTCGCTCACCAGCGGGACCAGTTCGCGCCCCAAACCGACCACCACGGCGAGAGGAATTAGCACCAAGGCCATCAGCCATAAGACGCTATGAAAACTGCGATTAACCGCGCTGCGCGCTGAGCTCATCAGTGAACTCGCTTAGAGCAAAACCACATCGTATTGCTCCTGACTGTAACTAGTCTCTACTTGAATGCGTATTGGCTTGCCAATAAACGCTTCCAAGTCAGCTACGGCTGACGACTCTTCACCCAATAGACGATCTATTACGCGCTGGCTGGCAACTATCGAATAGCCATTGGCAGCATCATACGCGCGCGCTTCACGCAATAACTCACGGAAGATTTCAAAACAGACAGTTTCGGCAGTTTTCACTGTGCCACGACCAGCGCAACTGGGACAGCCTTCACACAAAATATGCTCGAGCGAGTCGCGTGTGCGCTTACGCGTCATCTCCACCAAACCTAGCGATGACACCTGTGTGATATGTGTTTTAGCATGGTCTCTGGCGAGCATTTTCTCCAACGAACGCAGCACTTGCGCGCGATGCTCATCTTCCTGCATATCGATAAAATCGAGGATGATGATACCGCCTAAGTTGCGTAATCTAAGTTGCCGAGCAATCGCGTGCGTGGCTTCAAGATTAGTTTTGAACACCGTGTCTTCTAGGTTACGCGTGCCAACATAGGAGCCAGTATTGACGTCGACCGTGCTCATCGCCTCGGTCTGATCGATAATCAAATAGCCGCCAGACTTTAAATGAACCTTGCGCTCCAAGGCCTTCTGCAAATCATCTTCGACATTGTAAAGATCAAATAACGGGCGCTCACCTTGATAATGCTCAATTCGCGCCTCACAACCTGGGACGAACTCACGAGCAAAGATCAATGCACGCTGAAAAGTTTCGCGCGAATCGATGAATATTTTTTGCACTTCAGGGCCAACCAAGTCACGCAAAGTACGCAATGCCAAAGGCAGCTCTTCGCTGATACAGGCCGGCCCAGAAACCACTAAAGTTTGCTGTTGAATATGCCGCCAGAGCTTGAGCAAAAACGCCATGTCGTGACGCAGCTCAGCATCATCTACTCCTTCAGCCACCGTGCGGACAATAAAGCCGCCACCGAGCTCGGCGGCCATCTCTTCAGACAAACCGCGCACCATGGTCTTTAGGCGATCACGCTCAGGCTCATCGTCGATTTTTTGCGAAATACCAAGCTGATCGCTGTATGGCATATAAACCAAATAGCGCGCGGGAATAGACAGATCCATGGTCAGGCGTGCGCCTTTACTACCCATCATGTCTTTCATCACTTGCACAGTGATGCTTTGGCCTTCGTGTAAGGCAGAAATGGTTTCAGGCCGCTCGCGATCGGCGCCTAGGCGCACTTCATTGACATGGATAAAGCCGGTGCGGCTTAAGCCAATTTCAATAAATGCCGCTTGCATGCCAGGCAGCACGCGAACGACTTTGCCGCGATAAATATTACCAACATGGCCGCGATGCGCAGCACGCTCGATATAAAGCTCTTGCACGACGCCATTTTCGATCAGGGCGACCCGTGACTCCATCGGCGTCACATTAATCAAAACCTCATCGGTATTGGGGCCGCGCATGACCATGTTTTATTCCCAGAGTGGATAATTAGCGCGTCGCAATAAAGCGACAGTCTCCGCTAAAGGTAGGCCGACGACATTAGTATAGCTGCCGTGCAAAGACTTCACATATTGTGCGGCTCGGCCCTGAACGGCGTAGGCACCGGCTTTATCTTTTGGTTCATCGCTATTCCAATAGGCCAATTGATCAGCCTCAGGAATGAGTAAAAACTCGACCCGAGTACTTACTACCTCAACCTCGATATGATCGCCATGTATGACCGCTATGCCGGTATAAACACAATGATCAGGTGATGGCAGCAGAGCCCAAATACGCTGTGCATCGGCAAATGAAGTTGGCTTGCCAAGTATCTGCCCACCCGCTACCACGGTTGTATCGGCAGCGACAACCCAGGCCTCAGCATCGTCTGCTCGCGTTTGCCCAGCCTGCGCTTTGGCTAAGGCTAAGCGCCGCACATAAGCCTCAGGTGCCTCACCCTCAAGCACTGACTCATCGACATCCACCGGCAACACGGCTGGCATTAAGTGTATCTGACGTAGCAACGCCAAGCGCCGAGGCGACGAAGAGGCCAACAATAAACGCGGCGAACGACTCATGTACGCTGACTCCAACGTTTAAGCAGTAATAAAATAGTGGGCCACATCATGGCGCTGGACAGAACCGGCAAGAAAAAGATCGTCGGGTCTGGCATCAGGTTTTGCAGCGTTAACAAGACGAAATGTATTACTCGGCTAACCAAGATAAGGCTAAGAACCAATAATGTCGTTTGGCGCACTGAAAATATCCCAGACCAACGCTGAGTCGCGCGCGCCAGCTGAATCACAACTACTGAAGATAGACCATAAAAGCCCAGCGGCGTAGCCAACAGCACATCTAAAATGACGCCTAAAATCAGCGCTATCCAAATCCCAACCCATTGCGGCGCATGCATACCCCAAAAGATCAAAATCAAAGTTAGCCACTCTGGGCGCCAAGGATTTAGCTCTGAGGACAAAGGCAAAATACTGAGTAATAGCGCAGCTATAACGCTAAGCAAAATCCCAAGGAAGGGATTATGGTGACGGAGCATTAGTCACCTCGGTAGATGGGCTTGCTGCCGGAACAGGCACTACAGCAGGTGGCGCTTCACTAGGTGCTGGCACCGCTTTCATTTTTTCTGGCCGAATCAAATATTGAGCACCTACAGGCTTCTCAAATAAGGCCAAAACATAACGACTGCGATCTAACGCCGCCACTGGTGACGCTGTAATACGCAAAAACTGGTCATCAGCTTGACGATGAATCGCCGTTACTTTTGCGACTGGATATCCTTCTGGAAAATCCAGGCCAAGCCCTGATGTCACCAACAAATCGCCGACGGCAATATCAGATTTCTCAGGAACGTATTGCAGCCTAAGCTCAGTGCGATTACCCGTGCCCGATAAAATTGCGCGAATACCATTACGGTTGATTCGCACTGGCACTGAGTGCGAGCGATCAGTGATAAGCATGATGCGCGATGTGGTTTTACCCGACTGAATGACTCGGCCAAAAATACCTAACGAGTCCAAAACCGGCTGGCCTTCATATAAACCTTGGCCATGCCCACGATTAATGATCAGCACATGACGGTCTGGGTCTGGGTCCACACCGATGATCTCACTAATCAGCACGCGACTATTGAGCACGCTGGCGGCGTCATGCAGATCACGCAGGCGCGCATTGTCGCTCGCTAAAAAGGAGAGCTTTTGTACCTGCGAACGCAGCAATAAATTCTCTTGGCGCAACTGCTCGTTTTCAGCCTGCAATTGCAGGCCAAAACGTAAGTTATTGGAAAGCTCTTCGATGCTTTGACTGGGCCAAGCTAAGCCATAAAACAGTGGCTCGACAGCCTCATAAAAGCTGTCGCGCATAGGCTGTAGAGGGCTTGGGCGTTGGGCATCAACAAAGAGTAAAGCGATCGCACAAGACGCCGCGAGGATGAAGCTCATCCCATCGCGACGGTTGCGGACAAACAGGCCGTTACTAATAGCTCACCCCGCTAGGGCGTCAGTCTTGAAACAACATGTCGTAGGCGATGTTGTCGATGAATTCCAACGCACGGCCGCCGCCACGCGCGACGCAGGTCAGCGGATCTTCGGCAACGATAACTGGCAGGCCAGTTTCCTTCGCCATGAGTTTGTCGAGATCACGCAGCAATGCGCCACCGCCGGTCAACACCATGCCACGCTCAGCAATATCGGCTGATAGCTCGGCTGGCGTTTGTTCCAACGCGCTTTTAATAGCGGTGATAATGCCGGTGAGCGGATCTTGGATAGCGCCCAAGATTTCATCGGAGTTCAAAGTGAATGTGCGTGGCACACCTTCGGCAAGGTTACGACCGCGCACTTCGATTTCACGCAGTTCACCACCAGGGAAGGCCGTACCAATTTCTTGCTTGATGCGCTCAGCGGTGGCATCGCCAATTAGGCAGCCATGTTGGCGACGCACATAAGACACGATGCAATCGTCGAGCAGGTCGCCACCGATACGTACGGAATCGGAATAAACCGAGCCCGATAGCGAGATCACCGCGATTTCTGTGGTGCCACCACCAATATCGACAACCATCGAACCACAGGCTTGCTCAATCGGCAGACCGGCGCCAATGGCTGCGGCCATGGGTTCTTCAATCAAACGCACTTCGCGAGCACCAGCACCAAGTACTGACTCGCGAATAGCACGACGCTCAACCAAGGTTGATTTGCATGGTACGCAAACCAAGACGCGTGGGCGTGGCGGCATAAAGCCAGACTCATGCACGCGCTTGATGAAGTACTGCAGCATTTTTTCAGTAACTTCGAAGTCGGCAATCACGCCATCTTTCAAGGGACGAATCGCAGAAATATTGCCTGGTGTGCGACCCAACATGCGCTTCGCATCGGTGCCGACAGCGGCAACCGTTTTGGTCACACCGGTGGTGCGAATGGCAACAACCGATGGCTCATCGAGCACGATACCGCGCTCAGGGATATAGATCAGTGTGTTTGCCGTGCCTAAGTCAATCGCGAGGTCGGCCGAAAACAGGCCGAGAAGTCGTTTAAACAACATTGGGTTACCTAAAAGATGATGGCATGGCCACTTATCAAAGTAGCAATGCAGTTGAGCGGCTGCCAAGAATCAGCACTTGGTCTACAATGCTGCAAGAGTAAACAAACTGCGACTTTTGGACAAGTTGTGACTGTGATAACTTTGATCGATTCCTCGCATTTTTTTGAGCCGACTTACGCGCTCAGCACGGAGCAAAAGCCCCTATGGCACTAACACCAGAGCAAGTGGGCCGTATTGCCCATTTGGCACGTCTGCAATTACCGCAAGATGAGCAACAGCGCGTCACCGACAGCTTAAACACCATCCTCGGCCTCATTGATCAGCTGCAAGCGGTTGATACGCAAGGCATTGCGCCGATGGCTCACCCCGTTGATGCCACCCAAGCCTTACGCGCTGATGTCGCCACTGAGCCAAATCGTCGCGACGATTATCAGGCGATTGCCCCTGCTGTGGCCGATGGCTGCTACCTCGTTCCTCGTGTGGTTGAGTAAATCATGAGTTTGCATACGCTTTCTTTAAGCGCACTGGCCGATGGCTTGGCGCAAAAAAAATTCTCCAGTGTTGAGCTAACCCAGCACTTTCTCGATCGCATCGCACGCCTTGATAACGCTGCCGATGGTGGTTTGAATAGCTTTATTACGGTTACGCCGGAATTAGCGCTGGCCCAAGCTGCTGCCGCCGACACTCTTTTGGCTAGCGGCGCTGCCCATGCACTGACCGGTCTGCCGCTGGCGCAGAAGGATATTTTCTGCAGCCAAGGCGTGCGCACTAGCTGCGGCTCGAAGATGCTCGACAGCTTTATTTCGCCCTATAACGCCGAAGTCATCACTCGCTGCAATGACGCCGGCCTCATCATGTTGGGTAAAACCAATATGGATGAATTCGCCATGGGCTCATCGAACGAAACTTCGTTTTATGGTGCCGTAAAAAACCCGTGGGATACCTCGCGTGTGCCTGGTGGCTCCTCAGGTGGTTCTGCAGCGGCCGTTGCTGCTCGTCTAGCGCCTGCCGCCACTGGCACCGACACCGGCGGCTCGATTCGCCAACCTGCGGCGCTCTGCAACCTCACTGGCCTAAAACCAAGCTACGGTCGCATTTCGCGCTGGGGCATGATCGCTTTCGCCTCCAGCCTCGACCAAGCCGGCCCAATGACGCAAAGCGCCGAAGACGCCGCGCTATTGCTACAAGTCATGGCTGGTCATGACGCTAAAGATTCAACATCAATCGATCATCCCGTACCTGACTATCGCGCCGGTCTTAATGACTCGTTAAATGGCTTACGAATTGGTTTGCCCAAACAGTTTTTTGGCCAAGGCTTAAGTTCTGAAATCGCTACACTCATCGATGCCTCCATCGCCGAGTTAAAAAAGCTCGGTGCTGAATTCGTCGAAGTCGATCTGCCCAATAGCGGTCTATCGGTGCCTGCGTATTACGTCATTGCACCTGCCGAATGTTCATCGAACTTGTCACGCTTTGATGGCGTGCGCTTTGGCCATCGCTGCGAAAGCCCCAGCGACCTCGAAGACCTCTACAAGCGCTCGCGCGCTGAAGGTTTTGGAGAGGAAGTTCGCCGCCGCGTGATGATCGGCACTTACGCCCTCTCCGCTGGCTATTACGACGCTTACTATTTGCAGGCTCAGCGCGTGCGCCGCCTGATTAAGCAAGATTTCGATCAAGCCTTTACACAGTGCGACGTGATTTTAGGCCCTACCGCGCCTGAAACAGCGTTTGCTTTGGGCGCGAAAAAAACCGATCCGGTATCGATGTATTTGCAAGACATCTACACCATCGCCACTAACTTGGCCGGCTTGCCGGGCATGAGCATTCCTGCTGGCTTTAGTGACGGCTTGCCGGTCGGCCTGCAGCTCATCGGCCCGTATTGGAGCGAAGCTAAGCTGCTCAATGTTGCGCATCGTTATCAGGGCGTGACCGATTGGCACACACGCTTACCCGCGGCATTTGCCTAAAGATTTGAAGGATAAAACACGATGACTTGGGAAGTTGTGATTGGCCTGGAAGTACACGTTCAGCTCAACACTGAATCGAAAATTTTCTCCGGCAGCGCCACCAGCTTTGGTGCCGAGCCGAATGCTCACGCGAGCCTAATTGACCTCGGCATGCCCGGCGTATTACCTGTGCTTAACGAAGGAGTGGTGCGTCGCGCCATTTGCTTTGGTTTAGGCATCGATGCCGAAATCAGTCAGCGCTCAGTGTTTGCGCGCAAAAACTATTTCTACCCCGACTTGCCTAAGGGCTATCAAATCTCGCAAATGGATCACCCCATTGTCGGCAAAGGTCATATCGACATCACGCTCGATGACGGCACGGTAAAGCGCGTCGGCATCACCCGTGCGCATTTGGAAGAAGACGCTGGCAAGTCATTGCATGAGAACTTCTCAGGTATGACCGGCATCGATTTAAACCGTGCTGGCACGCCTCTACTAGAAATAGTTTCTGAACCAGAGATGTGCTCAGCGAAAGAGGCCGTGGCCTACGCCAAAGCAATCCATGCCTTGATTCGCTACCTCGATATTTCCGATGGCAATATGGCCGAAGGCTCGATGCGCTGCGATTGCAACGTCTCTATTAATCGCCCTGGCCAGCCCATGGGCACGCGTCGCGAAATCAAAAACGTGAACTCGTTTAAGTTCATTGAGAAGGCCATTGATAGCGAAATTAATTGGCAGATCGATGAGCTAGAGTCAGGCCGCAGTATTCATCAGGCTACCGTGCTTTACGACGTCGCCAAAAATGAAACGCGCGCCATGCGTAGCAAAGAAGAAGCCAATGATTACCGCTACTTCCCCGACCCTGACTTGTTGCCCGTGGTCATCGACGACGCCACCTTAGAAGCCATTCGCGCCAGCTTGCCTGAGTTGCCGGCGGCCAAGCGCGCTCGTTTTGAAAGCGAAATGGAACTCTCTGCTTATGATGCGCATGTGCTCACTGCCAGCCGGGACTTAGCCGACTTTTTCGAAGCCACAGTAACTACAGCCGGCGGCGTTACAGCGGCAAAACCAGCCGCGAACTGGGTCACCGGCGAGCTATTGGCCGCATTAAATAAAGCTGAGCTAGACATTGCGCAATCACCGATCAGTCCTGCCCAGCTCGGCGGCCTGCTGCTGCGCATCAGCGACAACACTATTTCCGGCAAAATTGCTAAGCAGGTATTTGCTTCGCTGTTTGCTGGCGATGGCACGAGTGCCGACGAGATCATCGAGCGCGATGGCCTCAAGCAAGAAACCGACACTGGCGCTATCGAAGCCTTAATCGCGCAAATCATTGCCGACAATGCTGCACAAGTTGAGCAATACCGCGCCAGCGACGAAAACAAACAGGCCAAGCTTTTTGGCTTCTTCGTCGGCCAAGCCATGAAAGCATCACGTGGCAAAGCCAATCCAGCCGTGCTCAATGAGCTGCTCAAACGCAAGTTACACGAAGCATGACGACACCCTGGCTTCACGTTGAACAAGGCCAAGGAAGGCCACTACTATTGCTTCACGGCATTGGCATGAGTCATGCCGCGTGGCAGCCCGTTATGTCTTTGCTTGCACGTGAGCGCCGCGTCATTGCGGTGGATATTGCAGGCTTTGGTCAAACGCCAGCGCTAGTTGGCCCTGTCACTGAGGACGCATTGGTCGATGGCCTCAAGCAAACTTTGCTTAGCCTAGGCATCGATGAACCAGTGGATATTGCCGGCAACTCCATGGGCGGTTGGCTCGCGCTAGCGGCAGCAACTCATGGTCTAGCGCGAAGTGTGGTGGCTATCTCACCAGCAGGTCTAGCTAGCTCGGACAATACCCCTCGGCATATTCGTCCCATATTTGATTCTGCTCGCATGATGGCTAAGCGCTTTCCACGCGTATCTGAGCGCTTGGTTAAAATTGCCCCTGTGCGAAGTGCATTTCTAGCCATCCCTATGTCGATTCGTGGCTATAAAATCCCAGCAGATGCAGCTATCCGCTCGTTACAAGATTTTGCCCATGCGCCAGGCTTTGATGCCACATACGATGCTATCGACTTGGTTCATGGCATTAATGAGCTAACCATTCCGATCACAGTAGCCTTTGGCCGCTTAGATCTTTTGCTCACTAGCGCACTCCAGCGGCGCGAAGCTTTGCCCGCTCATGCAACTTGGCTCAAGCCATGGAGCTGGGGCCATGTCCCTATGTGGGATGACCCCGAAGGGGTAGCTAGGTTAATTTTGACCGGCAATAAAAGCTAAGCACAACAAAAAGCCCGCATTAGCGGGCTTTTTGCTATCTAGGGATACCCAAATTAATGAGCAACAGCCGAAGTTGCACCGCGTGGAATCCGTACACTTTCCACCAAGTCTTGGATTTCCTGTGATGGGGCCGGTGTAATGCTCGACACGGCATAAGCCACAGCGAAGTTGATCAGCGCACCAATGACACCGAAGCCCGATGGTGAAACACCAAAGAACCAACCATCCAAGGTGTCTGGGTACATATTGGTGCCTGACATAAAGAACCAGCCTTTAAATAAGAAGATGTAGATCACCGTACTTAGTAGGCCTGCCAACATGCCGGCAATCGCACCCTCTTTATTCATGCGCTTACTGAAAATACCCATCATCAGCACAGGAAATAGAGAGGCCGCAGCTAAGCCGAAGGCCAATGCCACCACCTCCGCAGCAAAGCCGGGCGGATTAAGCCCCAAGTAGCCGGCCACAATGATGGCACCGACCATACTGATTCGACTGGCACGCAACTCGCTCTTATCGCTGATTTTCGGCATAAACACGCCCTTCAACAAATCATGCGAAATGGCTGAAGAGATCGCCAACAATAAACCTGCCGCTGTCGATAACGCCGCCGCCAAACCACCCGCTGCAACTAACGCAATTACCCAGTTCGGTAGCTTCGCAATCTCTGGATTAGCCAGCACCATGATGTCTTTATCGATAGTGATTTCATTGCCCTTCCAACCTGCGGCTTCTGCTTTAGCGGCAAACTCAGGGTTCTTGTCGTTGTAATACTGCACACGACCATCGCCATTTTTGTCTTCAAAGCTCAGCAAACCGGTTTTTTCCCACGATCTCATCCAATCTGGGCGATCTTCCAACACCATATTGCCAGTTGGACTACCCACTTCACCGGGCTGGATGGTTTTCGCCAAGTTGTAGATTGCCATCGCGCCAACTGCTGGTGCTGTGGTGTAGAGAATGGCGATAAACACTAAGGCCCAACCCGCTGAGCGGCGTGCATCGCGCACTTTCGGTACGGTGAAAAAGCGCACAATTACGTGAGGCAGACCGGCAGTACCGATCATCAGTGACATGGTAAGCAGAAAGACGTTAAGTGTGGTCGCCGAACCCATGCCGGTGTATTGCGCAAACCCAAGGTCTTGAACAATATTATCAACGGCCTGTAGCAAGAACACATTGTCGCTGCCTTGCAAGGTAGCGCCTAAACCAATCTGCGGAATAGCCCAACCGGTTAATTGCAGAGAGATGAATATGGCAGGAACGGTGTAGGCAAAAATCAGCACGACGTATTGCGCGATTTGCGTATAGGTAATGCCTTTCATGCCGCCTAATACGGAATAGCTAAAGACCACGGCCATGCCGATATAGAGGCCGGTTTCAATGTCGACTTCGAGGAATCGCGAAAATGCGACACCAGCGCCGCGCATCTGACCGATTACATAGGTTAGTGAAATCACCAACAAGCACACCACCGCAACGATACGTGCCGTTTGCGAATAGAAGCGATCGCCAATGAAGGTAGGCACAGTGAATTTACCGAACTTGCGCAGGTATGGCGCGAGTAGCAGGGCCATCAACACATAACCGCCAGTCCAGCCCATCAGATAGGCCGAGCCGCTATAGCCCGAGAATGAGATGATGCCAGCCATCGAAATAAATGACGCGGCACTCATCCAGTCAGCGGCAGTTGCCATACCGTTTGCGATGGGGTGAATGCCGCCGCCGGCGACGTAATACTCGCTAGTTGAGCCGGCGCGTGCCCACAGCGCAATACCGAAATAGAGCGCGAAAGAGGAGCCGACAGCGAGATAAATCCAGGTTTGAGTATCCATTTATTAGCTCCGATTAATCTTCATGAACGTCAAATTTACGATCAAGCGAATTCATCTTTGCTGCATAAACGAAAATCAAAATCACAAAAGTAAAAATAGAGCCTTGCTGGGCAAACCAGAAGCCTAATTTGAAACCGCCAAGATGGATTTGATTGAGGGCATCAACAAACAGAATGCCAAAACCAAAGGACACGACAAACCACACCACAAGCAAACTAAGTAGGAGCCTTAGGTTGGCTTGCCAATAGGCTTTCGCCTGAGAGTTATTGGAACTCGCCATTTGTTTTTCTCCGATACGAAGGCAAAATGCCTGATATCGACTCTAACGATCTGTCCTGATTCGGGAATCAGGACTTTGGTCGTAAGAAAACAAATGGTGGAGTCAGGTTTAGCGGCGGCGATTGCCTGTGTGAGATGAGCCACCGCCTGGGCGAGGCTTACGTGGTGCGGGTTGAGCGCCAGAGGCACCATGCACTACATTCACTTTTGGTATTTCAGCGAGTAGCTCAGCAGGTGGATACAGACACTCCAACTTTCGTCCAATAGCGGCTTCAAGTTCGGGAATTAAGTGGCCATCATCTTCACAAGCAAAGCTGATGCTAGTGCCACTAGCGCCGGCACGACCGGTACGACCAATGC
The DNA here is from genome assembly GCA_018066805.1 of Paraperlucidibaca sp. Lineage (GTDB taxonomy): Bacteria > Pseudomonadota > Gammaproteobacteria > Pseudomonadales > Moraxellaceae > Perlucidibaca > Perlucidibaca wandonensis. The sequence goes on from JAGPVX010000038.1 coordinate 29,867, forward strand.
GGTGCACATAGTCATCGGGCTGCTCGGGCAAGGTGAAATTCACTACATGACTGACGCCATCGATATGAATGCCACGGCCTGCCACATCAGTAGCGACTAGCACTTTGATTTTGCCTTCGCGGAAATTCTCTAGCGTTTTCACACGCTTTTCCTGCGGCACATCGCCAGAGAGCAAGGCGCAGGAAATATCATGCGCCTTCAACACATCCGTTAAACGGCGCGTTTGATCGCGGCGATTCGCGAAGACCATGACGCGATCCAAGGATTGTGTGGTGATGAGGTTGTAGAGCAGCGCTACTTTTTCATCGGCAGTGACGATATAGACCTTTTGCTCAATATTTGCGGTTGCGGCGGACTCAGGCTCTATCTCGATGGTGACTGGATAGAACGTCCATTGCGCCGCTAAATTAAGCACATCTTTCGTAAAAGTTGCCGAGAACATTAGCGTTTGGCGATGCGATTTCGGTGGTGTCAGGCGAACAATACGCTTCACATCAGGGATAAATCCCATGTCGAGCATACGATCAGCTTCATCAATTACGAGCAGTTCGACTTGGTCGAGGAATAGCTCCTGCTTATTAGCGAAATCGATGAGGCGTCCAGGTGTTGCCACCACGATATCCACGGGAGCACTGCTCAATTGACGACGCTGCTTCTCGTAGTCCATGCCACCAACTAGTGTCACCACATTAAGATTGGCGTACTTACCCAAATCTTCGGCGTCGCGAGCAATCTGCAATGCCAGCTCACGAGTTGGTGCTAATACCAAAGCTCGTGGCTCGCCTAAGCAACGCTCAGGACTAGGAGGATTTTTCAGGAAATCGGCAATGACCGTCAGCAAAAATGCCGCGGTCTTACCAGTGCCGGTTTGTGCGCGGCCAATAGCATCGTGACCGGCCAATGTGAAGCGCAGAACACGGCCTTGAATTGGCGTGCACTGAGAGAAGCCAAGATCATCTACCGCGCGCAATATTTCATTGGGCAGCGCTAGATCACGAAATAACACGGGCGCTGCGGGCTCAGCCTCAGGCGTTGCGTCGGAGGCTGAGTCCAGCGCTGCCGTAGCAGCTGCCGCACTCGCCTGTTCTGCAGTTATGTCATTTGTCATGCTCAAATCATCTGCACATCATCAGCCTGCAAGCCCTTGTCACCGCGCTTAAGGTAGAAATCGACGCGCTGGCCTTCACGCAATGTGCGATGGCCTTCGCCACGAATCGCGCGGTAATGCACAAAAATATCTTCGCCCATGTCGCGGGTAATAAAGCCGAAGCCTTTATTGGCGTTAAACCACTTCACTTCACCTTGCTCGCGCGGGCCTTTCACACGAATGGTGCGGGCTGGCAAACTCAGTGCAAGTAAAATAAGGGCTGGCAAGGCAAACAAAATGATTGACGGTAATAAGCTCATCAGCGACGCACTGCCAGCAACCATGCTGAAAATAGCAACGGCAGCAGAGCCTGTGGCCATGATGCTTAATGAGAGACGAACGGTACGGCAGCGCTTTAAATTACGCGCACACCAGAAAAACAGAGGAGCCATACCAATATCGATGGTGCCCAATAGACGAACAGCAAATTCGGCATTCGCGGCAGGATCAACAAAGGCTAGCGGGAATAGTTTGAGCCAAAGACTTGGCAGGATAAGCATGAACAGGCCATTGAGGGCGAAACCCAGACCTAAAGCAGAATAAATCAATGCAACAGTTTGTTTGCTACGCATAACGGGTACTCTCGACGCGGCTATCACCTGGTTGGGCATCGGGCCAACGAGATACCAATACCAAAGCCGAGCACGTCAGGAAATAAAACCCGGCTCCCGATGCAGTAACTAAAGAAAATTTAAAATGGCGGGGAATGATAAAAAAACCCGCACTAGATATGATTGCGGGCCCGAAGGCCCGCTCTCACAAACAGTATCAGTCTAGCGGTAAAACGTCTTCGGCTTGGAAGCCTTTTTGACCTTTCACTACGCTGAATTCAACTTTTTGGCCATCACGTAATGAACGGTGACCATCGCCACGGATAGCGCGGAAGTGAACAAACACGTCCTCACCAGCCTGACGTTGAATAAAACCAAAACCTTTGGCATCGTTGAACCATTTCACGGTGCCTTCTTCACGTTGCGACATAATCAACCTCAAATAACGCTGTATCGGATGGCCGTGGTGCTGCCATCAAACCTTGGCGCATATGGGTAAACAAAGCGTTACGAGGTGATGATGCCCACGGGCTAACTGATTAGACACGGATTGCACCCACATAGCAACAAGCAAGTATGATTTCTTTTGTCAGGATGGTGCTTTATCGGCATTAAGTCACTGCCACGCTGATCATTCTGTCTAAAAGCAGGCCGCCAAATACACCCAACAAATAGACAATCGAGAATCCGAATGTCTTCATCGCCTGCCCTTCTTTGTCGTGATAACGCAGGCGCCAGGCCTCTCGCATAAAGCCAAGTCCGAAGACAATGGCCATCACTAGATATACCGGCCCCATCATGCCGATCAAATATGGCAGCAAGCTCACCAATAATAAAAGAATGGTGTAATACCAAACTAGCGACTTAGTCAGCTCGATGCCGTGCGTCACTGGCAGCATGGGAATGCCCGCATTGGCATATTCGTCGCGACGATGAATAGCCAACGCCCAAAAATGTGGCGGCGTCCAAACAAAGATCAATAACACTAATAGCCATGCTTCGGCCGACATCTGCCCCGTGACTGCGGCCCAACCTAGCAACGGAGGCAGTGCGCCTGACAAACCACCAATGACAATATTTTGCGGCGATGCGTGCTTTAGATAGCGCGTATATATGCCGGCATAGCCAACCATGCCAAGCGCGGTTAGCCATGCGGTTAGCGGGTTTACCCAAACTGTTAGCAAAATCATCGATGCGGCAGCCAAAAATCCAGCCCAGGTCAAAGCCATCGTGGCAGTGACGCGCCCTTTCACTAAAGGGCGACTCTGGGTGCGCGCCATCATGGCGTCGTATTGCTGGTCAGCAAACTGGTTGATCACGGCAGCAGACGCCATGCCAGCCCAAAGACCAATAATCGCCGCTGTATATTGCCAAGCGCTCAACCACTCATGCGGCGCCAACACCATGCCAACTACGGCTGTGACCATCAGCATGGCGACCACGCGAGGTTTGGTTAAGGCCCAAAAATCGCGCCAGCTAGGGCGCATTGCCATTTCGGCGATATGAGTTGTCATGAGTAGCCTCCTAATCGTTTTTCGCGATGAATGGCATAGGCTAATGCCACCAGTAATTGCAGCAATATTGCCGCCCAAACGTTATGCGCAACTGCATTCCAGAGTGGCAGCCCAGCAACCACATTGACTATGCCTAAGCTAATTTGCACAAAGAGCCCAGCCCCAAGCAGCAGCGCAAAAAAGCGGTAGCGCGTGGCATGGGTGCGACGTATGAGCAAGACTATCAGGCCAATTAATAGCGCCGTAATAGCGATAGCACCGATCCGATGAGTCGCATGAATGGTGATTTTTTCGGCAGGGCCCAAGTGTGGCGCAAACTCATACGACTGATCATCATTATGAAACAGCTTAAAAGCCTCGGCTGGTGACCAAGCCTGCTGCCAACCCGTCTGGCAGATGGGCAGTTTGGTACAAACGGTGGCGGCATAATTTGACGCCGTCCATCCACCTAATGCTATTTGGCAGACTAGCAATGCAATGGCTATGCCCACCCATGAACCAAGTCGCGATGCACCTCGATCGCCTGTGGGACGAAAGGCGCCACGCACTCGCAACAGCAGCCAAAATAAGCCCGTCAATGTTGAAAAACCCAAGAGCAAATGCGCTGTGACTACGGGCGGATAAAGCTTTTCTGTGACGGTCAACGCGCCAAAAGCACCTTGCACGCAAACCAAAACTAATAGCGCTAGAGCATGCCGCCAGGGCATCGCGTCTTCTTCCCGACGACGCCAGCAATATGCCGCCAGCAACAAAATAACGAGGCCAATGCTGCTAGCAAAATACCGGTGAATAGTTTCCGGCCATGCCTTTGCCGGCTCCACCACGCTGCCCGGATAAAGCGCCTCAGCTCGCGCCAAGCTTTCCGGTGTTGATGGCACCGTTAAATGGCCGTAGCACGTTGGCCAATCGGGGCAGCCCAATCCAGCATCACGCAGACGAGTCCATGCCCCGAGCATGATGACGATGAGTGTGAGCACCACAGCAAATTGAATGCCGCGATATAGGCGTGGGTAGCGGACCTTAACCAATGCGAGATGCCTTTAAGAGTTTTAATAGGTCATCGAGTAGCTCTTGCGCGCGTAAAATTGCTGAGGCTTCTTCGCTTGGGATAGCGTAGCGCAACATCATCCAGCCCATAGGATCCATGATGTACCAACTGTCTTGAGTTAGCGCAGACCCACTCACTGTTGGCGTCACCCATTGCACAAAATCGGCGTTGCTTAACGACTCAGGCAACCATTCTGGCAAGGCTTTCTGACCTTCAGCGGCAACTAGTAAAATGCCCATTCGCTCGCGTTCGCGACCTATGCTTTCATGCATTCTTGGCAATGCCTGAATGCTCTGCTGACAAGCGGCATTACAGCTTTCAGGCAAGGCATACACCACCCACCAGCGCGCATCGAGTGCAGGCGCATCGGCATTGTTGGTCTGCCAGCCATAGTTTGAACTGGCCAATGGCGGATTGATTAGCTCGCCTTTATTGGTCTGCCCACCACGAAACCAACTGCCGTCATAGGCTAACTGACCGACAATAATTGGCACAATAAAGGTGGCCAAAAAACCCAATAGCAACCAGCGATTTCGTCTCGCTACTGGCTTTTTTTGCTTACTCATACGCTTCCTAATCCTTTGCGCCAAAAGGCATACCAACAGCCACACCACGCCATTGCCAACGCTAACCATTGAAAGGCATAAGCACGATGACGATCTGGCCCAAATTGTTGCTTCTCTGTCGGCGACCAATCGCGCAAGTACGCACCTGGCACGGAAGCATCAAGCCTGAGGACCCATGGCACAATATTCACCTGCCAACGTGCCGCCCATGCTTCAGGCTCAATGCGCCCTACTCGCCAGACATTATTAAATAACTCAGGGCCGCCCAAGGTGATGAATGCCGATGGTTGGTGCACGACACCGAAGATCTCACCATTGATCGGCAAGCTTACTGGCAGAGCTGGACCACCATTTCGGTCGTTTGGCACCCAACCTAAATTGACAAAAACCGAGGACTGACTCGCCTCAGGCTTAAAAAGCACCAATAGCTCAACGCCCGCGCGGCCAGCTCGCGGCTGATTATCTAAAGCAATTTTATACTCTGGCAAAAAACGCCCAGTAATTCGCACTGGGTGGTTCACCATTGCATCTACCGAGGCACGCGTTTGCGACCAAGCAAGCTCTGCAGACTGACTGCCCTGAACTTGCTGCGCTAACCACACGGCTTTCTCTTCGCCTCGTTGATACTGCCAAAATGCTAAAGACAATAAGATGCCTGCAACACTAACAAGCAAAATCCAAGCCCATAGCGATGGTGGTTGCGGCGACGCAACTACAGACAAAGTATGAACTCCTCGTATACTGCAAGCCTCATTACGCGGAGTAGATTCATGCTGACCAAAATTATTCTTCTCATCGCTTTAGGCTTAGTGGTTTGGCAACTTGCCTTGGCGCTACGCGCACTCTCACGCGGCCAAGCTAGCGACCCCAAGCGCTTACTAGAAGCGCTGAAACGCCGCGTTATTCTGTCCATTATTATTGTCGTTGCGTTATTTGTGCTTGGCACTCTGGGCTACATCACGCCACATGCCATATAAGCACTGGCTCCTCGCCTAATGCGAGGCGCCAAGACCATCCTTACAGCCAATACACCACAATAAAGAGGAATAGCCACACCACATCAACAAAGTGCCAATACCAGGCTGTGGCTTCAAAAGCGAAATGGTTATCTGGAGTCAAGTGTCCTTTGATTGAGCGTATGGTCATCACAATGAGCATGATGGTGCCGATAGTCACGTGTAAGCCGTGAAAGCCCGTGAGCATAAAGAAGGTAGAGCCATAAATGCCCGACTCCATTGTCAGCCCTAGCTCCGTATAGGCATGATGATATTCATAGACCTGACAGACTAGAAAGATTATGCCGAGCGCGGCGGTAATGGCGAGATAGCCAACCTGACGCGCGCGATTACCTTCGAGTAGTGCGTGATGCGCAACGGTTAGCGTTACGGAAGAAGTGAGTAGAATTACGGTGTTTAAAAATGGGAGACCCCACGGCCCCATAGCTGTCGTGGTTTGACCACTAGGCATAGTAATTAGTGGCCATAGCGCCTGAAACTGCGGCCATAGTACCTCATGCGTCATCACTCCTTTGCCTTCGCCTGCTAGCCACGGCACGCTGAGTGTGCGGGCGTAAAACAGAGCACCAAAAAAAGCCGCGAAAAACATAACTTCAGAGAAAATAAACCACGTCATACCTTGGCGATAAGAGCGATCCATTTGCAGTGAATTTTGATTACCTAAGCTTTCGCGCACCGTGTCGCGAAACCAGTAATACATCATGCCAAATACGCCTAGCAGTCCCAGCGGGAATAAGAAGTTAAATGTTCCTTCATTCGCCACCAAGCCCGAGCCGCCTTTACTCTGAATCAAGTTGCCCGCACCAATCACTAAAATAAACAGAACAAATGACCCAACAATAGGCCAAGGGCTGCTAGCTGGCACAAAATACTGTTCTGGTCTTTGCCCAGCAGGGCTCTCTTGTGGCGATGTACTCATGTGTCACTCCTTTTACGAATACCCTCTGCGGGGTAAGGCTCTCAGCATGTTCTTATAAGGTTTTATCTGAATGACGATAAAAGCGATACGCCAAGGTGATGGTTTTAACGCTTTTAGGTAAGTCTGGATCAATGTAAAACACTACTGGCATTGCCACAGTTTGCCCGGCAGCCAAAGTTTGTTCTTGAAAACAAAAACACTCTGTTTTCTTTAAGTGGCTTGCACCTAGAGCTGGGGATATTGATGGAATGGCGCGACCAGTAACCGCCGTTCGCGCATTGTTAACAACATCAAAGCTGACTGTATTAATCTGACCAGGGTGTACTTCAATGGCATTTTTCTCACTCTTAAATTGCCAAGGCAGCCCAGCATCAACTGAGGTTAAAAACTCCACAGTAATGGTGCGATTTAAGTCGACTACTTCGCTCGCCACTGCAGCTGTCGTATTGGGCTTTCCATTAAGTCCTGTCAGCTCACAAAACGCGTCATAAAGTGGTGGCATCAAAAACACGGCAAACACAAACATGCCAACCACACTCAACAGTAGCAGGCGCAACTGTCGTTTCTGTGGGCTGGGCATGGTCATGTTATCTAGCGCTTACTTAATGATCGGTGGCGTTTCAAAGGTGTGATATGGCGCTGGGCTGGGCAGTGTCCACTCCAAGCCTTCTTGCGCTTCCCATGGGTTTGCGCTGGCTTTCGGTTGACGCTTGATAGTTAACAGCACGGCAATAAAGAAGAGCTGGCTGGCACCAAACCAGAAGCCGCCAATGGAGATCCAGAAGTTCAAATCGGCAAACTGCATGGAGTAGTCGGCATAACGGCGCGGCATGCCGGCGAGGCCAACAAAGTGCATGGGGAAGAACAGCAGGTTCACCGACAGCAGAGAGCTCCAAAAGTGCAGCTTGGCCAGTGTCGTGTTGAACATATGGCCGGACCATTTAGGCAGCCAATAATAGGCACCAGCAAAGATTGCAAACAATGAGCCAGTAACCAGCACATAGTGAAAGTGAGCGACGACGAAGTAAGTATCTTGATACTGATAATCCGCTGGGGTGATTGCCAACATCAGACCGGAGAAACCACCAATGGTGAACAAAACCACGAAAGCCAACGCAAACAGCATTGGCACTTCAAAGGTCATCGAGCCCTTCCACATAGTGGCGACCCAGTTAAACACTTTCACGCCTGTGGGCACCGAAATCAGCATGGTCATGTACATATAGAACAATGACCCAGCGAGCGGCAAACCGGTGGTGAACATGTGATGCGCCCAGACCACAAACGATAGCAACGCAATCGAAGCAGTGGCATAGACCATTGATGGGTAACCAAACAGCGGCTTACGCGCAAATACTGGAATGATCGCCGAGATAATGCCGAACGACGGCAAAATCATGATGTAGACCTCGGGATGCCCGAAGAACCAGAAAATATGCTGAAACATGACAGGGTCGCCGCCACCAGCAGCATCAAAGAAGCTGGTGCCAAAGTGTCGGTCGGTAAGCATCATGGTCACCGCGCCCGCCAGCACCGGCATCACCGCGATCAGCAAAAATGCGGTGATCAGCCAAGTCCAAACAAACAATGGCATTTTCATCATGGTCATGCCGGGGGCACGCAGGTTGAAAATGGTCACGACCACATTGATGGCGCCGAGGATCGACGAAATACCCATCAGGTGGACAGAAAAAATGAAGAAGTCTGTACTTGCCGGGCCATACGTGGTCGACAACGGGGCGTAGAAAGTCCAGCCAAAGTTGGGCGCAGAGCCATAACCAAGGATGGACATAATCACCGAGCCGATAAGGATAGCGAACGCAAACGGCAGCAGCCAGAATGAGAAGTTATTGAGTCGTGGTAGCGCCATATCGGGCGCACCAATCATCATCGGCACCATCCAGTTTGCGAAGCCGGTAAACGCCGGCATGATGGCACCAAATACCATTAGCAAGCCGTGCACAGTAGTCATCTGATTAAAGAAGTCAGGCTGCACCAGCTGCATGCCGGGATACATCAGCTCGGCACGAATCACCATCGCTGCCAAGCCGCCGCAGAGCAGCATTAAGAGCGCGAACACCAAATACATGGTGCCGATATCTTTGTGGTTAGTCGTCGTAAACATACGCAGCAAGAACGGCTTCAGCTGAGGGTGATGCGCATCGGCGGCGTGCGTCATGGATGCTTGATTCGTACTCATTTCGCAAACTCCAAGGGCTGGATTAGGTCGCCGGTGTCATTACCCCAAGCGTTGCGCTCATACGTTGTAACGGCAGCTAGCTCACGAGCCGTGAGTAAGCCGCTCCATGCCGGCATGGCATTTTTGCCGTGCAAAATAATATTAATATGGTCTTCAAGGTGCGCTTTTTCGGTAGCCATTTTGCTGCCCTTCAACGCAGGGAACATCGGCGGCAAGCCTGTGCCATTTGCTTGGTGGCAAGCAGCACACCGCGCAAGATAAACAGCCTCACCCTCTTTCACAGCCGCATCTAATGAAGGGAATTGATAATCTACAGACGCTGCGGCGGCCTTGGCCTCTTCAACCGAGGCCACTTTCGCCTCAGCTAGCCATGCATTGAAATCAGCCTTGGATTTCGCCTCTACAACAATGGGCATAAAAGCGTGGTCTTTGCCGCACAGCTCAGCACAGCGACCGCGGTAAATCCCTTCTTTGCCCACAGGAACATCTGCCCACACTTCATTAATAAATCCCGGCACAGCATCGCGCTTGATAGCAAAATCTGGCACCCACCAAGCGTGAATAACATCGTCAGCCGTAATTAAAAAGCGGATCTTTTGCCCAGTTGGGATCACTAGAGGCTTATCAACCTCAATCAGGTAGTTTGGATGATTTTTAAAATCCGGAGTGTTGTTTAACCAGCCCTTACCTTGGCGCTCATACTGTTCACGAGGCGTGGAGAGGACGGAGAAAAAGCTAACGTTTACGTCTTTATCATCGTCGTAGGTTAGGTACTCGTAGTTCCACTTCCATTGAGAGCCAGTCACTCGAACAGTCAATGTGGACTCACTGGTGTCGTACATCGCCACCAGTACTTTCGTTGCTGGCACCGCCATCGCAATCAAAATAATAAAGGGCACAATGGTCCAGATTATTTCAACCGTGGTGCTTTCGTGAAAGTTGGCGGCCACAGCGCCTTTGGATTTACGGTGATGCAGAATAGACCAAAACATGAGGCCAAAAACGAACAGGCCTATGGCAGCGCAAATATAGAAAATTGTTCGATGTAGGCCGTGAACCTGCTGGCTGATATCCGTCACGCCTGGGGTCATATCCCAGCTGGTGGATGCCATAAGCCATGGTGTAAAGAACAGTAACAGTGCAGCGCAAATAGTGCGCAAAAAGACAAATTTCCGCATGCAACGGACCCTCGTATGTGGTTCTACTCGAAACACTGATGGACTTATCCATTGCACTGGCTGGGTGACTGGCCGTTGCAACGTGCCCACCTCTTCTTATTCGAAGCCGAGAGTAAGACCATCGACGACGGGTGTCCAGTGAGTCACGAATTTTTCTTTGATTGCCGACCATCGTCGACTTGACAGTCGTGACCAACCAGTCACAATAGCTGCCCACGCCACAGATTTCATCGTAATTTTATTGCCGGATAGAACTGCATTGGGTATTGTGCGGAATCTTATCGAACATCGTTTCTGCGACATTCGCCGACGATAGACGAATTTACAGGCTCACAGTTTCGACTTAGGCCTAGCTTTTACTGGCACAAACCTGCTGCCTACGACAAGGACATCGCAATATGTCAGCAATTTTAGTGCTGCATGGCCCCAATCTAAACTTACTCGGCAAGCGCGAGCCGGGCATTTATGGCGCCGACACGCTTGATGCGATTAACTCTCGCCTAAGCCAGCAAGCAGCTCATGCCGACGTCACGCTAGATTGCTTCCAAAGCAATCACGAAGGCGCGTTGATTGATCGCGTGCAACAGGCAGGTCTTGATGGCACACAGTTTATTATTATTAATCCCGCCGCCTTCACGCACACATCAGTGGCGCTTCGCGATGCATTATTAGCGGTCAACATCCCGTTTATAGAAGTGCATTTATCCAATGTGCACAGCCGCGAAAGCTTTCGCCACCACTCGTATTTATCAGATCGCGCCATCGGCGTGATCTGCGGTTTAGGGCCACTCGGCTACGAGCTTGCCCTGAGCTATGCGTTGCGCCACCTGCGCCCCGCCACACCGCATTAATTAAACTTACTCAGCCTTAGGCTAAGCACATATTTTAGGAGCTTTTACATGGACATTCGTAAGATTAAAAAGTTGATCGAACTAGTTGAAGAATCAGGCATCGATGAACTAGAGATTACCGAGGGCGAAGAGTCCGTACGTATTGCACGTAATCGTGCACCTAGCGCTGTCAGCTATAGCTTACCGCCCGCAATGGCAGCGCCAATTGCCGCTGCTCCAGCAGCAGACGCCGAAGCATCGAAAGGCACGGCACCGGCAGCTAGCGAGCCATCAACGCAAGGCTTTGTGCAACGCTCACCTATGGTTGGCAGCTTCTACCGCTCACCGTCACCAACATCGCCGCGCTTTGTTGAAGTCGGCGCCACGGTGCAAGTTGGCGATGTGCTCTGCATCATTGAGGCGATGAAAATGATGAACCAAATCCAAGCCGACAAAGCTGGCGTGGTGGAAAGCATTTTGATCGAAGATGGTCAGCCGGTTGAGTTCGATCAACCTCTCTTCACCATCGTTTAAGCGGAGATCACCCTATGTTGGACAAGGTGGTCATCGCCAACCGAGGCGAAATTGCCCTGCGTATTTTGCGTGCCTGCAAAGAATTAGGCATCAAAACTGTCGCCGTATATTCCAAGGCCGATCGTGATTTATTACATGTGCGCTTAGCCGATCAAGCCGTGTGTATTGGCCCTGCTGCGAGCAAGGCCTCTTACTTAAACATTCCTGCACTGATTTCAGCTGCTGAAGTCACCGACGCGCAAGCGATTCATCCCGGCTATGGCTTTTTGGCCGAAAACGCGGACTTCGCCGAGCGCGTAGAGAAGTCAGGCTTCATTTTCATCGGCCCGCGTGCTGAAACCATCCGCATGATGGGCAATAAAGTTTCCGCGATTGTTGCCATGAAAGCCGCTGGCGTACCCACCGTGCCTGGCTCAGACGGTGCTGTGACGGAAGAGAACGCCGAAGAAATGGCCGCCAAAATTGGCCTGCCAGTGATCATCAAAGCAGCTTCTGGCGGCGGTGGTCGCGGCATGCGCGTCGTGCATAATATGAGTGAAGTCGCTAGCTCGTTGGCTATCACACGCTCAGAGGCCGGCGCCGCTTTTGGTGATGACACCGTGTATATGGAGAAATTCCTCGTCCATCCGCGCCATGTTGAAATTCAAATTATTGGCGATGGCGAAGGTAAAGCAATTCATCTTTATGACCGCGATTGCTCGCTGCAGCGCCGCCATCAAAAAGTTGTCGAAGAAGCTCCCGCACCGCACATCCCCATGAAATTACGCGAAGAAGTTTATGCCGCCTGCGTGCGTGCCTGCGAACAGATGAAATATCGCGGCGCCGGCACTTTCGAGTTTCTCTATGAAAACGAACGCTTCTACTTCATCGAAATGAACACGCGCGTGCAGGTCGAACACCCTGTTACCGAAATGGTTACTGGTGTCGATATCATCAAAGAGCAGTTGCGTGTAGCCGCTGGCTTAGGCTTATCGGTCACGCAAGACCAAATCTCTCTACATGGCCACGCCGTAGAAAGTCGCATCAACGCCGAAGACCCGAAAACCTTTATGCCCTGCCCCGGCAAAGTGAATTACTACCACGCACCCGGCGGCCCCGGCATTCGCATGGATTCGCACCTGTACTCAGGCTACACCGTGCCACCACACTACGACTCTCTAATCGGCAAGCTCATTGCATACGGCCCAACGCGCGAAATCGCCTTGAGACGCCTGCATAACGCGCTCGATGAAATCGTGATCGACGGCATTCGCAGCAATATCACGCTACATCGCGACATTATCTTGCAAGATCCCGACTTTCTTGCCGGTGGCGTCGACATTCATCACCTCGAAAACAAGCTGGGTTTGAGCTAAAGCTTAAGCAGCCACAGCAATTCTCCAACAATGTTACATAGCAAAAAGGCCGATTTAGGCCTTTTTGACTATAAAATCGCCAGCTTCCCGACTACACTGCGCGTCCTGTTTTTTTGGAGCTCGTCATGTCTTGGCTGCAACTCACCATCAGCACCTGTAAAGCTGAAGTAGAACACTACGATGAGCTCCTAGAACTTGCCGGCGCCAGCGCCGTACTCATGCAAGACGCCGGCGACCAACCACTGCTTGAGCCACCACCTGGCGCGCAGCCATTATGGGATGCAACGCAAATCACCGGCCTGTTTGTTGTCGACTCAGAAATGGACGCCGTCGTGGAGTTTCTTGAGCGCCAGCTCGGCCACGCGCTACCGCCGCATCGCATTGAAGTATTAGAAGACAAAGATTGGGAGCGCGCGTGGATGGATAACTATCACCCCATGTGTTTTGGCGAGCGCCTCTGGGTTGTGCCTAGCTGGACGCCACCACCACGCCCCGACGCCATCAACTTATTACTCGATCCGGGCCTAGCGTTTGGCACCGGCACGCACCAAACCACAGCACTCTGCATGGAATGGCTAGACAGCCTAGACCTACACGATAAAGTCGTCGTCGATTACGGCTGCGGCTCTGGCATTTTAGCCGTTGCCGCTCTGCTGCTTGGCGCTCGCGAAGCCTGGTGCGTAGATCTTGACCCACAGGCATTAACCGCTACAAAAGACAACGCTGAGCGCAACGGTGTTGCTGATCGCCTACGCGTTTTTATGCCCGATGACATGCCCGCCGACTTCAATAATGGCGAAGGCGCAGATGTCGTGGTGGCGAATATTTTAGCCGGCCCCTTAGGTCAGCTGGCCCCGCTACTGGCCGGCTATTGCAAGCCAGCAGGCGAGATTGCGCTATCCGGCATCATCTTGTCTCAGGTCGATGAGCTGCGTACGATTTATGAGCAATGGTTTACCATGGACGGCCTCGCCACGCGCGATGAAGACTGGTGCCGACTATCAGGTCGTAAACACAGCTAAACGCCAACACCCTGCTTTGCCGAGATGATGACGCCATGACTACGCCCAGCGACAGCAATAACGACAGGCCTTTGGATGCACCCGAGAGTAGCCCTGAGACAACTCCCGAGGCCGCTCCTGAGCAAGCCGTGAACGAGCCTATCGCCGCCGACATTAAGCCGATTATGCGCAGCAATCCCATTGCTGATCTGTATCGCGTTGATATCCCAGTGGAGCTCGACGCCGAACCATTAGCAAAATCAACTCGGCAATGGCCTTGGTTTATTTTGGCCTTTATCGCAACAATATTAGTCATCGCACAAAGCCTCTGGCTCAGTCAGCAGTTTTGGCTGCAGCAGCCTCTGGTGCGTAGCGTGCTAACGCCGGCGCTAGATCGCATAGGCTATACGCTGAACCGACCCATCCTAGACAATGCTTGGGAAGTCACCGGCCTGAGCTTAAGTAGTGAGCCAAGCAGCTCCACCGTTTGGCATCTCGATGCCGTGCTGACTAATCGCGCACGCATCCTACAGCCATGGCCAGCCCTGCAAGTAAGCTTGCGTGACTGGCAAAATAGCTTAGTTGGCCGCCGCACCATCAGCGCTGCCGACTATTTACCTGCCGGCTTATCCGCCCAATTTGCTCCGAAAGCACTCATTGCTTCCGATCAGCCTGTGCGCATTCGTGTTTCCGTGGTGCTTGAGCCCGGCAGCGATGGCCGCTACCCGATCTTTGAGCAAGCCGAGCTTAAAGCGCAGCCATGAGCGAAGCCCTAAACCCCTTTTTTAAGCCGCTACACATCGGGCCATATCGCCTCGATGTGCCGCTAGCTTTAGCGCCAATGGCCGGCGTTACCGATCGACCGTTTCGCCAGCTCTGCCGTGAGCTTGGTGCAGGCCATGTGGTGTCGGAAATGGTCACCTCAGAGTCGCGCTTATGGGACTCGCAAAAGTCGCGCTTTCGTCTAGACCACGCCGGCGAGCCTGGCCCCATCACCGTGCAAATTGTTGGCTATGACCCCGCCATGATGGCCGAAGCCGCACGCCTTAATGTCATCAATGGCGCGCAAATTATTGACATCAATATGGGTTGCCCAGCGAAGAAGGTTTGCAACCGCTTGGCTGGATCAGCATTGATGCAAGACGAAGCCTTAGTCGCCGAAATCCTGCAAGCCGTGGTTGCCGCAGTGGATGTACCGGTGACGTTAAAGATTCGTACTGGCTGGGCACGCTCAGCGCGCAACGGCGTCAACATCGCACGCATTGCTGAAGATGCAGGCATTAGCCTGCTCTCTGTGCATGGCCGCACACGCGAAGACAAATATCTCGGCGATGCCGAGTACGACACCATTGCCGAAATAAAAGCCTCCGTAGGCCTACCTATTTTGGCCAATGGCGACATCTGCACGCCAGAAAAGGCTCGCTTCGTCTTTGAGCACACTGGCTGCGATGGTATAATGATCGGCCGTGGCGCTCATGGGCGCCCATGGTTATTTCGCGAGATCCAGCACTACCTCAGCACAGGCCAGCAACTACCGCCCATTTCATGGACGGAGCGGGAAGCTATTGTGTTGCAGCATGTGGATAGCCTGCATGAGTTTTATGGGCCGGATCTCGGCGTGCGCTTTGCACGCAAACATGTGTCTTGGTACGCCGAGCACATACCTAACGGACGCGCCCTGAGCCGTCCTTTTAATGCCTTAACGGATGCCGACCAGCAGCGACGCTTGGTCAGTGACTTTTTTTCGCACCTGAGTACGCTACAGCCAGACTCTGGTTGTGCGGCATAGCGTGTTCTTTATTACCACTTGTGAGAGTTTTGCATGGACATGTCTGTCATTAAAAAGCCGTTAACCAGCACCAGCACCCGCCCAAACCAAACCTTGCGCGACCACGTTGAGCTGGCCATGCGCAACTATTTCGCCCACCTCGATGGCGAACGCGCCAGCGATGTTTATGAAATGGTTTTAGCTGAAGTTGAAACGCCGCTTTTAGAAGTTGTGCTCGAATACACCCGTGGCAACCAGACTCGCGCCTCAGAAATTCTTGGCTTAAACCGCGGCACGCTGCGTAAAAAACTCAAGCAACACGGCCTGATGAACTAAGTCGCTTCTTAGTCAGCATCTTTTCATAGCCCCTCTTTTTTTGTGAGTGAAGTCATGACCCATCGTGTGCAGCGTGCCTTATTAAGTGTTTCCGATAAATCCGGCTTAGTGCCATTCGCTCGCGGTCTTGCAGACGCCGGCGTGGCCTTGCTGTCGACTGGCGGCACTTATCAGCTACTGCGCAGCGAAGGCATTGCCGTCACTGAAGTGTCGGACTACACCGGCTTCCCAGAAATGATGGATGGCCGCGTGAAAACGCTGCACCCGAAAATTCACGGCGGCATTTTAGGTCGCCGCGGCCAAGATGATGCCGTCATGGCTGAGCATGATATTGGCGGCATCGACTTGGTGGTGGTTAACCTCTATCCCTTCGCCGCCACCGTAGCCAAGCCGAGTTGCACACTGCCCGATGCCATTGAAAATATCGACATCGGCGGCCCAACCATGGTGCGCTCAGCCGCAAAAAACCATGCTCATGTTGGCATCGTTGTTAATAGCAGCGACTACGACCGTGTCTTGGCTGAAGTCCAAGCCGAAGGTGGTTTGTCGCACGCCACACGATTCGATCTAGCCGTAAAAGCCTTCGAGCACACCGCTGGCTATGACGGCATGATTGCCAACTATCTAGGTGCCTTGGTCGGTGAGAAACCTGCCGACTTAAGCTCACGCGATACTTTCCCACGCACTTTCAATAGCCAGTTCATTAAGTCTCAAGAACTGCGCTATGGGGAAAACCCGCATCAGCGTGCGGCATTTTATGTTGAGTCGACTGGCCGTGAGGCTAGCGTTGCCAGCGCCGTGCAGCTGCAAGGTAAAGAGCTGTCATACAACAATATTGCCGACACCGATGCTGCGCTCGAGTGCGTCAAGGGCTTTGCCAAGCCGGCTTGCGTCATCGTCAAGCACGCCAACCCCTGTGGTGTATCGGTCTCGCTCGATGGCATTTTGGCGGCTTACGAGCTGGCCTACGCAACCGACACCGAATCAGCTTTTGGCGGCATCATTGCCTTCAACCGCGAGCTCGATGCCGCCACTGCGCAAGCCATTGTCTCGCGCCAATTCGTCGAAGTGATCATCGCGCCAAGCGTCACGCCAGAAGCTTTGGCGATTACCGCCACCAAGCAAAATGTCCGCGTGATGGCCTGCGGCGAACTGCCAGCGATTGATGCTCGCGCTAGCCAGTGGGACTTCAAACGCGTCAATGGTGGCCTGCTCGTACAAGATCAAGACATGGGCATGATTGGCAGCGACGACCTGAAAATCGTCACTAAACGCGCACCAACGGAAGCTGAAATTCATGACCTGATTTTCGCTTGGAAAGTAGCCAAATACGTTAAATCCAACGCCATTGTTTACGCGAAGAATCGCCAAACCATCGGCATTGGCGCCGGCCAAATGAGCCGCGTTAACTCTGCACGCATCGCCGCCATTAAAGCCGAGCATGCCGGCCTGCCTGTGCCTGGCGCAGTGATGGCATCGGACGCATTCTTCCCCTTCCGCGACGGCATCGATAACGCCGCCAAAGTAGGCATTTCTGCGATTATCCAGCCTGGTGGCTCCATGCGTGACGCTGAAACCATTGCTGCCGCCGACGAAGCTGGCATCGCCATGGTCTTCACCGGCATGCGCCACTTCCGCCACTAATTAGCTGAGATAGACGATGAAAATTTTACTCTTAGGTTCCGGTGGTCGTGAGCACGCACTGGCTTGGAAATTGGCTCAAGACCCGCGCGTAAGCACCGTTTTTGTTGCACCCGGTAATGCCGGCACCGCACGCGAACCTAAGTGTGAAAACGTCGCACTAGATATCCTAAATAACGCCGTGTTGGTGAGCTTTGCTCAAACACAAGGCATTGATGTCACCGTGGTTGGCCCAGAAGCGCCTTTAGTCAATGGTGTGGTCGATGCCTTCCGCGCCGCTGAATTGCGCATCTGGGGTCCAACCCAACTCGCCGCTCAGCTCGAAGGCTCAAAAGCGTTCGCCAAAGATTTCTTAGCTCGCCACAACATCCCTACTGCTTACTACGGTGTCTTCACCGAAACCGATGCCGCACTAGCCTATGTTCGTGACAAAGGCGCGCCCATTGTCATCAAAGCCGATGGCCTAGCCGCTGGCAAAGGCGTCATTGTCGCGATGACACTGGCAGAGGCCGAAGATGCCATCGTCGACATGCTTTCGGGCAATAAATTCGGCGATGCTGGTTCGCGCGTAGTCGTCGAAGAGTTTCTCGACGGCGAAGAAGCCTCATTTATTGTCATGGTCGATGGCGATAACGCACTCGCCATGGCCACTAGCCAAGACCATAAACGTATTGGCGATGGCGACACCGGCCCCAACACTGGCGGCATGGGCGCTTACTCACCGGCACCAGTGGTCACCAGCGAAGTTCATGCTCGCGTAATGCGCGAAGTCATCGAACCAACCGTTGCTGGCATGAAAGCAGAAGACAATGATTACACCGGCTTCCTTTACGCCGGCCTGATGATCGACGCCGATGGCGCACCGAAAGTGATCGAGTTCAACTGCCGCTTCGGCGACCCTGAAACTCAACCGATCATGATGCGCCTGCAAAGCTCGCTACTTGAGCTCATTGAAGCCGGCATTGATGGCAATCTAGCCAACACCACCGCTAGCTGGGATGAACGCGCTGCACTCGGCGTCGTCATGGCCGCCGAAGGCTATCCTGGCGATATTCGCACCGGCGACACGATTGAAGGCTTAGGCCATGAAGCCGACGGCGCCAAGGTATTTCATGCCGGCACTAAGCTAGTCGATGGCCAAGTTGTCACTAGCGGCGGCCGTGTGCTTTGCGCTACCGGCCTAGGCGAAAGTGTGCATGCTGCACAGCAAGCCGCCTATGCTGAAATTGCCAAAATTCAATGGCCCGGCGAGACCCATCGCCTCGATATTGGCTACCGCGCAGTGGCTCGCGAAACTACAGAGTCACGCTCCTAACGCAAAAGCAGGACTCGCGCCACACTAAGGTACTGCAGCGGTGCTATAATCTCGCGCTCAAATAGGCACTGGTATGAGCGAGAATCATTATGGATGAGGCACTGCGTAAGGCGGCTCTGGACTATCACGAGTTTCCCCAGCCCGGCAAAATCAACGTCACGCCAAGCAAGCAGCTGGTCAACCAGCGCGACTTGGCCTTGGCTTACTCGCCCGGTGTCGCGGCACCTTGCGAAGAAATCCAGCGTGACCCATCCACTGTTTCGCGCTACACGGCTCGTGGCAACCTCGTCGCCGTCATCACTAACGGCACTGCGGTGCTCGGTCTTGGCGATATTGGTCCTTTAGCCTCAAAACCAGTCATGGAAGGCAAGGGTGTTCTCTTTAAAAAATTCGCCGGCATCGACGTTTTCGATATCGAGATCAATGAGCGCGACCCCGACAAACTCGTCGACATCATCGCGTCATTAGAACCCACATTCGGTGGCATCAATCTCGAAGATATCAAAGCACCTGAGTGTTTCTATATCGAGAAAAAGCTGCGCGAACGCTGCAAAATCCCCGTATTTCACGATGACCAGCACGGTACATCGATCATCGTTGGCGCGGGCTTATTGAACGCCCTACTGCTATCGAAGAAAAAAATCGAAGACATCAAAATCATCTGTTCAGGTGCCGGCGCTGCCGCAATCTCCTGCCTGAATTTGCTGGTGTCGTTGGGCGCAACCCGCAGCAATATTTTTGTGATCGACTCTAAAGGCGTCGTTCATAGCGGTCGTAGCAACCTAGACGCTAGCAAACAAGCTTATGCTCAAGATACTGATGCCCGCACCTTGGCCGATGTATTCCCCGGCGCAGACATGTTCTTGGGTCTTTCAACTGCAGGCATCGTTACGCAAGACATGGTCAAAGAAATGGCGGCGGACCCGATCATTTTCGCCTTGGCCAACCCAACTCCAGAAATTTTGCCAGAGCTTGCGAAAGCTGTGCGCCCAGATGCCATCATCGCAACAGGACGCTCGGACTACCCAAATCAGGTCAATAACGCTCTCTGCTTCCCGTATATTTTCCGTGGCGCACTCGACTCTGGCGCGACCACAGTCAACGAAGAGATGAAAATCGCCTGCGTCCATGCCATCTCTAAAATGGCGCATGTGGAATCGTCTGACTCTGCCGCCTACAGTGGCTCGCCCAGTAGCTTTGGCCGCGAATACCTGATTCCAGGCCCGCTAGATCCGCGCCTAATCATGGCTATCGCTCCCGCAGTTGCACAGGCGGCGATGGACTCCGGTGTTGCCACTCGACCCATCACCGACTTCGCGGCTTATCGTCAACGCCTGTCTGAGTTTGTCTATAACTCAGCATTCTTGATGAAGCCCGTGTTTGCTGCTGCGAAAGCATCGCCCAAGCGTATTGCTTACTGCGAGGGTGAAGATCCTCGCGTGCTACGTGCTGCGCAAATCGCTGTTGATGAAGGCATCGCCTTCCCCGTACTGATTGGCCGCACCAGCGACATCAATGACCAAATCAAGGCGCTAGGCTTACGTATTCGCCCTGGCCACGATGTTGAAATCGTCGATCAAGACAATATCGCGCGCTACGAAGAGTTCTGGAAACACTATCTATCATTGATGGAACGCCGCGGCATTGGCCAAGAATTAGCCATGCGCGAAGTACGTCGCCGTACCACGTTGATTGGTTCGCTACTCGTCCATTTCGGCGATGTCGATGGCATGATTTGCGGCACTTTCGCGAACTATGATCTTCACTTACGTTATGTCAGCCGAATTGTCGGCTTGTCTGATGACGCGCAAAACTATGCAGCGCTCAATGTGCTCATGCTGCAAGACATGACGCTGTTTATTACTGATACCTATGTCAATCCAGACCCTACCGCTGAGCAGCTCGTTGACATCACGCTTAAGGCCGCTGAAGTCGTGCGAAACTTTGGTCTGACACCAAAAGTAGCGCTGTTATCACACTCCAATTTCGGCACTGATGACAATCCAAGCGCACGTAAAATGCGTGAGGCTTTTGCCCTACTAAGAGAACGCGCGCCGGACTTAGAGGTTGATGGTGAGATGCATGGTGATGCTGCGCTAAATGAACATATTCGCAACAAGGTTCTGCCAAACTCGCGTTTGAAAGGCCCTGCGAATCTGCTCATCATGCCTAACTTAGATGCCGCCAATATCGCCTTTAACCTGCTGAAAACATCCAGCGGCAATGGCGTAACGATTGGTCCAATCTTGCTCGGCGCTCGCCGTCCGGTACACATCTTGACGCCAACATCGACAGTGCGCCGCATCGTCAACATGACAGCGGTAACCGTCGCCGAAGCCTCGCTGCGTATCTAACGCACAGGCCTTAAGGCAGCACGGTTTGCAGCAAGCATTGCTCGCTACGTAAATCGATATACGCCTGCTCACTGCCCCTCGGGTAGATGCGCAGGCGTAAGCTGGCAAATGGCGTGACACGCAAGGTGCGCGCCAACCAGCGATTTCTCTCATCCTCTAATGCTAGCCACGGCGTAATGCGCGGATTGCCGCCATCGGCGTGAATATGCAGACGGAAATCGTCGTTAACTAGCGTTGCCATCCAGCGATAATCAGCAAACTCCGGCGCATCCGTCGTGGCGTTCGGCATCCATCGATCAAAACAATAGTCTCGGCCACCAACACTGACTTGCGCTTGCGCAATAGTTAATGGCGCACGCCGCCCCAGCGCTGGCGCCAGCCATTGCCCCATGGCGACTACGCTAGCCTTGGTCTGGCCATCGAAATTGACGCATTGCAGTTGCGCGCTGCCCATGGCGGCAAGGCGGCTATGGCACTGCCATTGACCTCCTTCAGCACGGCCATCGAGGATTAAAGGCGATGCGCCGGTTTTGCTCGATGGCGTAATTTGCCAATGGCCATCTCGGATGTGAGCTTGGGCTTTAAGCGCGCCTAATGGGCTGCGCAAAATACTGCGCTTCGGTACCTGCAAGACGCTGCTGCTAGTGGTTAGCGCTTGGTCATCGGCGCCGAAAAAGCGGGCTCGTTGCACGCCATCACGCTCGCTCAAAAAACTACCTGATGGCCAACTGTGCTCGGTCGTCGCCCAATCGCCGCGCTCACGCCAGCGAGATAAATCAGCGCCAGCCAAGCTGCGTTCATCGTGAAGGCAATGCACGCGCGGCTGGCCATCGCGAGAAAACAAAGCTAGCGCCACGCGCAACTGTGCTTGCCGGCGCAAGGGATGAATGGCGGTGTATTGCTGTAGCCAATAAGCGGTGTCAGTGGTGGAGTTTAAGCCCCAGCGCACATGCTCATCGAAGCCACCCACCCAAGCTGGTTGCTTGGCGGGCAGAGAATCTGTTGCGGTCATTAACGATCATCTAAGCTAGGAAAAAAGGCTACCCGCTCAGGCTTATCACGGCGCTGATGGCCGAAATGCACCTCAAGTCGCAGGGTCAATGACGGTAGCGTATCCCAATCTCTATCACGCGTCTGCGTTAGCCGTGGCTCAACTTCGTAAAACAGCCAGTCGCGTAAAAACTGCTGGCGATAGCGAAACCACACATTGCGCGAGCGCTCTTGCCAGCTCTCGCTCACACCCTCTTGCCCAACACCAAAAGCCGCACTGCTTTCCGTGCTAAGCCCTCGGCTAAGGACAGCACCTCGCGACCAAAATGCGCCATCAACGTCATTATCTTGTTGGAAATCTAACTGGTGATAGAGTGAAAAAACGCTGCTGTCTTGCATGGCATGGCTGTAGTCAATGCTATTGATGGCGCGCACTTTTTCCTTAGCACCGTAACGCAGGCTTTGTGCAAAGCGCATCTGATCATCTGACGTAATGGCATAGGACGTGGCAAAGCGACCGCGCACAAAAAGATCAGGGCCTGAACGCACACCCGCATCGGTCTCAATACGCATGCGCTCTAAGTTCAAGACTAGCCAGCGTAGCGCTAGAACTGACTCATTGACGCTAGGAATGCTGCGTAGAGAGCTGGTTTCTTTGCTCTCATCTTCAAACACTAGCGATAGGCGTTTGCTTAATCGTGGCAATGCAACTTGCGCACGCAAGCGCAGAGCAGCGGTTAAATCACCTTTATCATCGACGGTGAATTCAGAAATGGCGCGCAAGGCTATTGATGCGCTGTCATCCATATCGGCATGGCCCAGCCAATCATCGAACCAGCGCACGCTAGACTGCGCGCGCAGCCCAATCAGGCAATGCGGATAGTCTGCCCAACCTAATAGGTCACCAGCACTATCACGCGCAATACAGGGCTCAGACTCAATACTTGGCGCGAAGTCTGCGGCATAGGCCAGCGACTGCGCAGAAAGCAACAGCGAGAAGCCAATTAGCCATTGTTGTAGAGTTTTCACGACTGTCCCTCCCAGTGGACTGCCTAATGTCAGGCTGTCACACCGAGAGTTCAGTTTCTAGTGGCAATTACAGTAGTTAAGTTGCTGAATAGTGACTAAAAAGTAGCCATTGTTCAGAAGCTTTCAGCACTCAATGCCATTAGTGGTGCGGCTCCGCCTCGCACTAGGGCCAAGCGCATCTCTAGCTCCGGTAACATTCGGCTATAGAAAAATGCACCAACACGGCGTTTATCGGCGTAGAAGTCATCGGTTTTACCTTGCGATGCCTGCAGCATCATCAGCCACATATGCGCATAGCAAAGCAGGCCAAAGGCGTGCAAGAAGTCTACGGCCGCAGCATTCACTTCATCTGCGTTTTGCGCACTAGCGGCAATCAGATCATCCGTTGCCTGAGCAATTGCATCGGCGGCATCGGCAGTCGCTTGCGCCATGGCGCTTAAGCCTGTGTCGCCCTGCACTTGTGCAATAAGTTCACGCACTTCGGTCAGATAGCCATGGACAAAGGCACCACGGTTTTTCACTAGTTTACGACCGACCAAGTCCATGGCTTGAACGCCATTTGTGCCTTCATAAATTTGTGCAATACGGGTGTCGCGAACCAGCTGCTCCATGCCCCATTCGCGCACGTAGCCGTGGCCGCCAAAGACTTGCTGAGCATCGACACAAGCTTCAAAGGCTTTGTCGGTGAGGAAGGCTTTTGCCACGGGAGTCATTAGGGCAACGCGATCAGCGGCCTGCGCACGCTCTTCAGTATCATCGCTGTATTTGGCGAGATCGAGATACTTCGAGACATACATGGCAAAGCAACGGCCAGCTTCATTATGCGCACGCACTTTAAGCAGCATACGGCGCACATCGGGATGCACCAAAATGCTATCGGCTGGCTTTTCGGGCTGAGTTGCACCTTTAGCCGAGCGGCCTTGCAGGCGATCTTTAGCGTAAGCAGCGGCGTTTTGATAGGCCACTTCAGAGGCACCAATGCCTTGCAGGCCCATCGATAAGCGCTCGTAGTTCATCATCACAAACATCGCGGCCAAGCCTTGGTTCAGCTCACCGACCAGCCAGCCTTTGGCAGCGTCGAAGTTCATCACGCAAGTAGCCGAGGCTTTGATGCCCATTTTGTGTTCGATGCTGCCTGCCGACACGGGATTGCGAGCACCAACACTGCCGTCCTCATTGACCAAGAATTTCGGCACCACGAATAGCGAAATACCTTTTGAGCCAGCGGGTGCATCAGGCAGTTTAGCCAATACCAAATGGATGATATTGCTGCTCAGGTCATGCTCGCCGCCGGTGATGAAAATCTTTGTGCCAGTGATGTCGTATGAGCCATCAGCCTGCGGTACCGCTTTGGTTTTAATGATACCTAAGTCAGTGCCCGCATGTGGTTCGGTGAGGCACATGGTGCCTGCCCATTCGCCGGTGTAAATCTTTGGCAAATAACGCTCATTAAGCTCATCGCTGGCGTGTTGCGACATCGCCAATGCTGCGCCAATACCCAGTAATGGATACAGCGCAAACGATGGGTTAGCGCCGAAAATAATCTCTTCAGTCATCACTGTGACCATTTTTGGCATGCCCTGACCACCCCAACGTGGGTCAGCGCCAAGACCAATCCAGCCGCCATCGCCGTATTGCGTGAAGGCTTCTTTGAAGCCGGCCGGCGTCGTCACTTTGCCATTGCTAAATACAGCACCCTCTTCATCGCCGCTACGGTTCAGTGGAAACACCACCTGTTCGTTAAATTTACCTGCCTCTTCGAGAATGGCATCGACAGTGTCGCGATCAACGACATCAGCGAGGGCCGGTAAGCGCGCCCAGAGGTCGGTGGCTTGAAAAACATCATCGAGGATAAATCGCATATCACGCAGCGGAGCTTTAAATACGGGCATGGTGGCCTTCCTTCAATCATATCGACGCCGCCCAAGGAGGCAGCAATATAAAGACGAAAGCCCGCATCTGCGGGCCCTCGTTCACTTACAGCATGTGTGCAACTTTAGAACGCGAACGCTTCCGAGTCCATTTGCATTAGCACATCACCACCAGTTTCGATAATGGCGGCATGTGACTTGGTGCGTGGCAACAGTTTTTGGAAGTAGAACTGTGCGGTTTTGATTTTCGCTTGATAGAACGCGGCATCGCCGTCGCCTGCAGCCAGTTTTGACTGTGCGACTTGCGCCATCCATGCCCACAAGTAAGCCAAGGTGGCATAGCCCGAGAACATCATGTAGTCGACCGCAGCAGCACCGGCTTCGTTCGGGTTTTGCATGGCTTTCATGCCGATCTTCATGGTCAGATCGCCCCACTCTTTGTTCACAGCAACTAGCGGCTCAATGAACTGTGCCATCTCAGCGTTGTCTTTGTTGGCTTCGCAGAACTTGTGCACGATTTTGGTGAAGTTACGCAGCATAGCGCCTTGTGACTGCAACACTTTACGGCCAAGCAGGTCGAGCGCTTGGATTTGTGTAGTGCCTTCATAGAGCAAAGCAATACGCGTATCGCGAACGATTTGCTCCATACCCCATTCGCGCACGAAACCATGGCCACCGTAAACTTGAACACCGTGGTTAGCCGCTTCGTAACCCGTTTCAGTTAAGAATGCTTTTGCGATTGGTGTTAGGAATGACATCAAGTCATCGGCTTGTTTTTTCGCGTCTGCGTCATCAGAGCCGTTGAGTAAGTCGGTCTGAGTCGATAGCCAGTAGCAAAGCAAACGACCACCTTCAGCAAAGGCTTTTTGCGTCAGCAGCATTTGGCGCACTGCAGGATGCACGATAATTGGATCGGCTTCTTGCTCTGGAGCAGCTGGGCCAGTTAACGCACGCATGGCGGTACGGTCGCGAGCATACTCCAAAGCACCTTGGAATGAACCTTCGGCAGCAGCCAAGCCTTGCACGGCGGTACCGATGCGGGCAACGTTCATGAAAGTGAACATGCAGTTCAAGCCACGATTGGGTGGGCCAATTAGGAAGCCTTTAGCGCCATCAAAGTTCATCACGCAAGTAGCGGAGGCCTTGATACCCATTTTGTGTTCGATTGAGCCACAAGCCACAGTATTGCGAGTGCCATCGGGCATGAACTTAGGCACGATGAACAGCGAAATACCTTTAGTGCCTTTTGGTGCATCGGGCAGGCGGGCGAGCGTAATGTGAATAATGTTTTCTGCAAGATCATGCTCGCCGGCAGAGATGAAAATCTTCGTGCCCGTAATGTTGTAGCTACCATCGGCATTTGGCTCAGCTTTGGTACGAATCAAGCCTAGATCAGAGCCAGCGTGCGATTCGGTCAAGCACATGGTGCCAGTCCATTCGCCCGACACTAACTTAGTCAAATAAGTTTCTTTTTGCTCCGGCGTGCCGTGTGCTTCGACTGTGTTGATAGCACCGTGCGATAAGCCCGGGTACATACCAAATGACCAGTTTGCCGTGCCCATCATTTCGCTCATAGCGATACCGATGGTCGGTGGCAAGCCTTGGCCACCATGACCCTCTTCGGCTGACAACGAGCCGAAGCCAAGCTCAACGTATTTGGCATAAGCTTCTTTAAAGCCTTTAGGTGTGGTCACCACGCCATTGTCGAAATGACAGCCTTCTTCGTCGCCGGAGCGATTGATTGGCGCTAACTCGCCTTCGCAGAACTGGGCGCCGGCTTCCACGATGCTATCGATTAGCTCGCGGTTGGTTTCGCTAAATTTTGGCAGGCTGGCGTAGAGGCTTTCTAAGCCCAGCACATCGTGCATCACAAACTGCATGTCGCGTTGTGGCGCTTTGTATTGAAAAGCCATGAGTTATTCCTTTGTGTGTGCGGTGCAAGAAGCACAGCATAGGGTTTTATTTAACAGGCTATAGAGCAAAAAATACGCTTAAAACACAAGCAGCTCTGGCCTGAGGTCTACACAGTGTAGTAAAGATTCCGTCAATCACACAGTGCGATATGTGACCGACCATTCACGCTTTCTGTAATTCACTGTATTAACGACAAACTCAGTGTATTCACTTCATTGTCCTACTTTCGCTAGGACAAAGGCTGGTCATTTCGTCTATTACTGACTGCTCGGTCGTGCTTTAAGGCTTAGAGATGTCAAGTCTAGATGGCTAGCGGCCGTTTTCGCATCGCTCTCTGGCGCCCAAGGTAAAACGCCCAAACATGGCGCAGGCAGCCAGCGCTTGAGGGTTTCGATATTGTCATCGAGCTTGAGCATATCGGGCTCAATAACATTGGCGACCCATCCAACCAAGCGCAGGCCATCTTTCAAAATCGCCTCGGCAGATAAAAATGCGGCGTTGAGCGCACCTAAGCGCATGCCGACAATCAAAATTACCGGCACGCCTAAGGCCTTCGGCAAGGCACTGAGCATCTCGCGGTCATTAATAGGCACGCGCCAACCGCCAGCACCTTCTATTAAAGCAAGATCGGCACGATGACTTAGGCTGCCACGGCAAAAGCCCGAAAGCTGACTGATGCTTAAGCGCCGACCAGCCTCAGCAGCGGCCAAGTGCGGTGCGCAGGCTACCGGCAATGCAATCGGATTGACCTCTTCATAGCTGAGCTTGATGCTGCTCGCTGCCTGCAAGGCTAGGGCATCGCTATTGCGTAGGCCATCGACCGTGGCTTCACAACCGGCGGCCACGGGCTTGAGGCCGAGCGTGCTAAAGCCAGCTTGATTTGCGGCATTAAGCATCGCGACCGCGACATAAGTTTTACCGATGTCGGTGTCTGTGCCAGTGATGAAAAATGCCGCCATGCCTTACTCCTGATTACTTTCGGTTTTCAACATGCAGCAAGCCAAAGTAGGCCGATTAGAGCGCTCGAAATTGTGCGTGCCAAACCTTAAAGGTGAACGGTATACCGGCTGGTTCAGCTGCTTGCTCAAGACGCTTGATTAAATATTGATAGCCCTGCTTTCCCGCCAGCCCCAATTGCGGACTTTGCGACTGCTGGCTTTTTGGCTTGGCGGTGACGCCCATGGCACGCAAATAGCTGAGCCATTCTGAGGCTGTATGAAAGTGGCGTGTATAGGTTTTTACTGCGTCGTGCTCGCAGGCCCAAGCTGAGCTTGGTATAGGCGAGGCTGAATCTGCTCGAGAGGCAAAGGCCTGCTGCCATTCGTTAAGTGGTAGCAATAATGCACCATCGCCCTGCTCGCCATGCAACGGGGCAAGACTGCCCGCCAGCGGAATCGCTAATTGCACACTGCCATCGCGACGAATTATACGATGCATCTCGGCAGCCACGGCAGCCGGAGCTAAACACCAATGCAGCGCAAAATGACTGACGATGGCGTCAACGCTGTGATCTATCAACGGGATGGCTAATGCTGAAGCCACCATGCGCGATACCTTGGCTTGCGGCGGCGCAGTGCGCAGCATGGCCTCGCTGATGTCTAACGCTACTAATGATGACACTTCTAGGCGAGCAGCAATGGCTGAGGCGAGATGGCACTGTCCAGCGCCTAGCTCCAAAACTAATCCTTGCGCGCGGCATTCAGCCAGCAGGTCGTTCATGGATGCCTGCTGAAGCTCAGAGACATTGGCGTAGGTAGTCGCTGCGCGCTGAAAATGCCGAGTGACTGTGCTCTGCCAACTGCTCAATGGCTGGCCACTTAAGGCTCGCTGAGTACTTCTAGGCTCCATGGTGAGGCAGCTCACTAGGCAATACCCATCTCGGCCAATAGCTCGTTCACAGCTTGCTCAAACGCCTCGGGCTGGGCCAAAAATGGCACATGACCACTACCCTCCAGTATGCGTAAAGGCAGACCAGGTCGTAGCGCGCTCAAGTCATCGGAGACTAATGCCGGCACCAGCTGATCATGGCGCCCAAGCAGCACCGATACCGGAATTTTTAACTGGCTAAATGCCTCGCGCAAATCCATGTCGTGCAATAACTGCAGGCCTTCGCGAAGCGCTCGTGGCGCTGGCAAGCCATGGAAATACATGATTTCTTGCAGGAAGCGGATGTCGTTTTTGGCACGCGCCGAACCCATACATTGCAGCGATAAAAAGCGAATCAGTGTGGCTTCGGGGTCTTCATCAAAAAAGTTAGCGAAGGCGGCAAAGGTCTCGGGCGGCATGGCATGTGGCCAGTCGTCAGCTTTCACAAAGCATGGGTTGCTGGCGATGAGCATCAGTCCTGTTACTCGCTCGGGATACTTAGCAGCAAATGCCAAGGCCAGCTCACCGCCCAGCGACCAGCCCAGCCACAGTGCTTTTTCTGGCGCGACCGCTGCCAGCTGAGCAAGCACTGAATCTTGCGTTAGCGTTGCATTGGGCAATGGGCTACGACCCATGCCGGGCAGATCAATCACCGTGACACGAAAGCGCTCGAGCAAAAACGGCACCACCGGATCCCAGACTATCGTGTGTAGACCCCAGCCATGCAACAAGACCAAGTCTGGCGCGGCGCTGCCGAGTGGGCCGGTGCTGTCATAGCTGTCGTGGTAGAGCATTAACGCGGTCATATGAAACTCAGTTTTGGTTTGAGAGAAAGCGCGGCGTCAACTCCGCCAGTGCATTAAGCAAGCCGGCGATGGCCTCACTGCTGTGCGCACTACTCAGCGTCACGCGCAAACGCGCACTGCCCACCGGCACAGTCGGCGGCCGTATGCTGCTGACCCAAAAGCCGCGGGCGAGCAACTCAGCACTGAGTGCGTTAGCACTGGCGGTGTCGCCAATTAGTATCGGCTGGATGGCTGTTTCGCTGGACATAAGCTGCCAACCTTGCGCCAATGCGCCGGTACGGAACTGCGCAATATTTGCCTGCAATTGGTCGCGTCGCCACTGATCATTGCGCACATGCTTTAACGCCACTCGAGTCACCGCAGCCAAAGCTGGCGGTAGCGCCGTAGTGTAAATCGCTGGCCTAGCCAACTGCTGTAGAGCATCGATTAATACGCGTGGACCGGCAGCGAAAGCACCATAGACACCAAAGGCTTTACCTAGCGTGCCAATGCGCAAGGGCACGGCGTCATTTGCTAGCGTGGCATGACTGACACTGCCGCGGCCCTCGCTGCCGATGACGCCAAAAGCATGGGCTTCATCAAGGATAAATATGGCTTGTTGACGCTTAGCCACCGCGACTAAATCGGCCACAGGTGCGATATCACCATCCATGCTGAACACGCCGTCGCTGACTAATACCCGCTTGGAAATACTCTCGGGCAGGCTCGCAAAACGCTGCTCTGCTGCGCTGGCATCGGCGTGAGCGTAGCGCAAATGCTTAGCGCCTGAGGCCATCGCGCCATCAATCAATGAGGCATGGTTTAGGCGATCTTGCACGATGGCATCGCCTCGACCCGCCAAGCCGGTGAGCACGCCCAGATTGGCTAAATAACCATTGCCAAACAGCAGCACTGCTTCCACGCCGAGCCAATCCGCCAGCTCTTCGCTGAGCGCGGCGTGCTCGCGATGATGCCCACAGACTAGGCTGGCCGAACCGGCACCAACGCCAACGCGGCGCACGGCGTCGATCAAAGCTTCTTGCAGTGACGGTTCGGCGGCGAGGCCTAAATAGTCATTGCTACAGAAATTAGCGAGCCACTGGCCATCGCGCTGCACGCGTGTGGCTTGCATCGAATCGATGCTGGCCGGCGCTCTACGCAAGCCATCACGATCGCGCGCTGCTAGCGTATTGACGAGCCAACTCTGCCAGTTATCCGGCAGCGATGAGGTCATTGCGTTTAGACGCTCACTGCCATTGCGTCGTGCCAAAGCGGTTTAGCAGCGGCGTGCTGCGTGGGCACACGGGCCAGCTCAGTACTGGCCGTATCGCTAGCGCTTTTATCGAGTGCAATATCCGACTCCACCATCGGCTTCAATCCCAGACGCTTAAACAGCATCAAGTCAGATTCAGCCTCAGGGTTGGCCGTAGTCAGCAATTTATCGCCGTAAAAAATCGAATTCGCGCCAGCCAAGAAGCATAGCGCCTGTTGCGACTCAGGCATTTCTTCACGACCAGCAGATAAACGCACCATGCTTTTCGGCATCAGAATGCGCGCAACTGCGATGGTACGCACAA
Organism: Paraperlucidibaca sp.; assembly: GCA_018066805.1. GTDB lineage: Bacteria > Pseudomonadota > Gammaproteobacteria > Pseudomonadales > Moraxellaceae > Perlucidibaca > Perlucidibaca wandonensis. Next base: position 61,172 of record JAGPVX010000038.1, read on the forward strand.
ACTCAAACGGATCTAGATCTTCAACATTGCCCAAGGGCGTGCCCGGAATTTTCACCAGTTGGTTAATCGGCACTGACTCAGGATGCGTCGGCAGCGTGGCCAATTGCGTCAATAAACCAATGCGATCTTCGCGGCGCTCGCCAAGGCCAACAATACCGCCAGCGCAAACTTTCATGCCGGCATCACGCACATGCGACAGCGTATCGAGACGATCTTGGTAGCTACGAGTAGTAATGATTTGCGCGTAATGCTCAGGGCTGGTGTCGAGGTTATGGTTGTAATAATCCAAGCCCGCCGTCGCCAACTCCGAGGCTTGATTTGAGTCGAGCATGCCCAGCGTCATGCAGGTTTCCAAACCCAGCGCCTTCACACGCTTCACCATTTCAATCACATAAGGCATGTCTTTTTCACGTGGACTGCGCCATGCAGCACCCATACAAAAACGCGAGGCACCTTTCTCCCTAGCATTTGTCGCTTCTTCGACTACCTTTTCTATAGCGAGCAGCTTTTCTTTATCGAGGCCGGTGTCGTAGTGACCGGACTGCGAGCAGTACTTGCAGTCTTCGGGGCAGGCGCCGGTTTTAATCGACAGCAACGTACTGACTTGCACGGCATTGGCGTCGAAGTTTTCACGGTGCACGGTCTGTGCACGAAACAGCAAATCATTAAATGGCAGGTCGAATAGCGCAGCAACTTCTGGCCGAGTCCAGTTATGACGAACGCTGTTTTGCACAGAGTCGCTAATAGCTTGCTGATGAGAAGTTGAATTATTGGCTGCGAAGGATTGCATATGAACCTCGGTGAGAATGTTGGCGCTAAAACGATAATGGCCGCTATTGTGACTAGACTGAACAGTCATCGTCAACTTATCTCAAGCAAATTAGTTGACGTACTGCGCGCCAATCGCTGCGTGCTCTGCCATGGCCGTGGTATTCGCCACTGCATTTGTGCCGATTGCTCTGCCGACTTACCTTGGCTAATGAGTGCCTGCGCTCGCTGCGCTAGACCACTTAGCGTTGATGCCGAGCGCTGCCAAGACTGCCTTGATGAGCCGCCATCTTGGCAACGAGCTTATGCATTATTTAACTTTAGCTTTCCTATTGATCGACTAATTTCGGCGCTGAAATATCATGGCCGCTTAGTACTTGCTGATTACTTTGGTCAACGCTTAGCGGATCGTATCGATAGCGATGACCTGCCAGATCTCATCATCCCTGTGCCCATCCATGCCAAACGACTACAGCAGCGCGGCTATAACCAAACGCTGCTACTGGCACGAGTCATGGCCCAGCGCCTAAAGCGACCAGTCAGCGCACATCAGCTTTTACGCGTCCGCGACACTCGCATGCAAAAGACCCTGCACGCAGACGAGCGGCGCAGCAACCTGACCGGAGCCTTTGTCTGGCACGGCCCAGCGCTTGAGCAACAGCACGTACTTCTAGTTGACGATGTCTTGACCACCGGCGCCACAGCCGAAGCCATCAGTCAGTGCCTACTTGCCGCTGGTGCGCGCCAAGTTGATATCTTAGTTATTGCCAGAACCTTGGCGCGATGACGCTTAGTGCTAGCTGCCAAGCCGCATGCGTTGCTAGAATGCGGGAAACTTGGGAGATGCCACGCATGCTGATGGCCTTTACCCTGAATAAGGGTTTGCTCGAACCAGTCGCCATTAATGCGGCAGAAGACCTCATCTCAGATATTTTGTGGATTGACCTGATCAACCCCACCGAAGAAGAGCGCGAATGGGTACGCACCGCCTATCAGCAAGAGCTGCCAAGCATCGACGACCTATACGAAATTGAGGCGACTTCACGCTTCTATGAAAACGACGATGGCCTGCACATCAGCTCATACTTTCTGAACTATGCCGATCAGTCATCAACCAATATTTCTGCTGCTTTCGTTTTCAATGGCGACCGATTATTTACGCTTCGCGAAGAGGAGCTTGCGGCATTTCGTCTGTTTCGCCTTCGTGCCCGCAAAGGCTTGGTTAACGTCAACAATCCAAAATCGATTTTAATTGGCCTGTTTGAAACCAAGGTGGAAAACCTCGCCGACATGATCGAGCGCATTGCCGCCGATTTAGAAGTCACCAGCGCGCAAGTATTGGGTAATGCCGAAACCGATGACATGGAATCGCTATTGACCGAGATTGGTCAGCAGGAAGACATCATCGGTAAAGTGCGTATTTCCATGGTCGATTTGCAGCGCATGCTCTATCTGCTATTGCGCTCAGGCATGCTCAACACTGAGCTCAGCGAGCGCCTTCGCGACATCATCCGTGACTCTGAGTCACTGATCGCGCACACCTCATTTTTGTTCGATAAGATTAAGTTCTTGCTCGACACCACCCTCGGCTTTATTAACGTTAATCAGAACAAAATCATCAAGATTTTCTCTGTGGCCTCGGTGGTATTTTTACCGCCAACCATGATCGCCAGCGTCTACGGCATGAACTTTCGCATCATGCCTGAGCTCGACTGGACTATTGGCTACCCCTTCGCTATCGGCCTAATGGTGCTGTCAGCAGTAGCACCATTCCTCTATTTCAAACGTCGTAACTGGCTGTGAAACATCTTGCCGGCAGCCCTGAGTTGTTGGCACTAGAGCGCTTAATTGAGCAAGCTGGCTCTAAACTTTGCCCTGAAATCGTCACCCACATTCAGTGTGATGGCCAAACCCTGCCACTGTGGTGCTTAAGCCTTGGTACACGCCGACTCGATGCGCCGGCGATTGGCTATTTCGGCGGAGTGCATGGCGTCGAGCGTATCGGCAGCCAAGTGTTGATTGCCTACCTTAATAACTTAGTTCAACGCCTCAGCTGGGATAGCAGCTTGCACAGCCTGCTGGAAAAGGTACGGCTAGTTTTTGTGCCCATCGTCAATCCCGGCGGATTCTTACGTGGCACACGAGCCAACCCCGATGGCATTGATCTGATGCGCCATGCGCCTATCGATGCTGAGCACCGCGTACCTTGGCCACTCGGCGGCCAACGCCTAAGCTCTCGCCTGCCCTGGTTTCGCGGTCATGCCAACGAGGCATTAGCGCCAGAGGCAGAGGCACTATTTCGTGTCGTTCGCGAGCGCTTGCACAGCCATCCGTTTTCCATGGCTGTCGACTGCCATTCCGGCTTTGGCTTTCAAGACAGACTCTGGTTTCCTTACGCACGCAGCCATCAACCCTTTCCTCAGCTTGCCGAGGCCTATGCGCTGAATGAGCTGTTTCAGCGAACTTATCCGCACCACGACTTTTATGCCATTGAACCGCAGTCGTTGAGCTACACCACGCATGGGGATGTCTGGGACTACTTATATGATGAGCTGCGCGAATGCCAGCCCACTCACACCTTCCTACCCTTTACGCTCGAAATGGGTTCATGGATGTGGATGAAGAAAAATCCAAGGCAATTATTCAATCCATTAGGGCTATTCAACCCACTGCTACCGCATCGACATACTCGCGTACTACGGCGCCATCTAACCTGGTTTGACTTCATGCAGCAGGCCAGTTTGTCGCACCAAGCTTGGCTACCAAACAACGCTCAACGCGGCGCCCTACACGATGCCGCGCTTGACCTTTGGTATCGAAAGTCGACTTAAGCCGACCGGCTTTCACCTTCACTCAGCACGCCAAAATAAGCAGTGTTAACGCCCTGCTTCGCTAGCTCAGTCTTTAGCGCAATGACAGGTGCATCAATCGCCTCATCGGTGAGCTGAAAGGTATTGAAATGAATACCCAGTGAATATATCGCCTGTAAATCTTGATGCGCACGTACGGCATCGGCGGGATCCATATGTACCGGCCCCATAAACCAACGAGGTTCATACGCGCCGATAGGCAATAGCGCCAATCTAGGTGCACCAAAGTGCTCATAGATCGATTGAAAGTGCGGGCCATAGCCCGTGTCGCCGGCAAAATATAGCGAGCCCGCCGAGCTGCGCACCAGCAAGCTACCCCATAACGTGCGATTACGATCACGCGCTCCACGGCCTGAGAAATGCTGTGCCGGCAAGAAAAATAGTTCCAGTGGCCCGAGCGTTACTGACTGCCACCAATCCAGCGCCATCACAGTATCGATGCCATGTGCTTCAAGCACTGCATCAACGCCTAAGCCTGTGACGATCATCGGCTTATCGCGCTCATGCAGCCACATCAAGGTGCGAATATCGAGATGATCGTAGTGGTCATGGCTTAGTAATACAGCGTGAATTGGTGGGAGGTCATCAAGCGCGATGCCAACACTGCGCACACGCTTGGGACCAGCAAAGGTGACCGGACTAACGCGGTCCGACCAAACAGGATCAGTTAGTAAGTTCCATGGCCCAATTTGCACCAGCACGGTGGCGTGATTGACGTAAGTCACGCGCCAATCGGCGATTTGCTCGCTATGGCAAGTCGTCGGCTTTGCCGTTGGCTCGGAGTCTACCCATTGCGGCCATTGCTCAGGTTGGCGAGTTCGCAGCCAGCGTAAGGCCGCCCAAGCATCATGCTTGATGTACTTGCCATGGTTGCGAAAAGTCTCGCCATTCCAATGTGCATTTGGTGCCAGAGAAATTTTTGGCTTCGAGAGAAAGCCGAGTTTGGCCTTAAAGCGCGCCAACGTGGCTTCAGCAGAGTAGCGCAACGAATTTACGTCCTCAGTGCTCATGCGGGGCCTGCTTATTAGGCTGTGTCGCGCGCACCGTAGCATTCAGTGCTAGCACCTCACCATTCGCTAAACTCAAACGCACAGGCACTGAGTCACCCACTCGCAATGATTGGCGCAAGTTCAGCAACATCAAATGGCTAGCGCCTGGTGCAAGTGCCGTATCTCCCTCTGGCAGCTCAATGACGTGGCGCTGCGACATGCGCATATGGCCATCCGCCATGCTCATGTCGTGCCACTCCACGCGCTCTGCCACAGGGCTGCTCATCTTTGTAATGGCTACTGCCTTAGCGCCTGCATTATGCAAAGTGACAAACAGCGCAGCGGCGGGCGATACCGGAGGCACTTCACGCACCCAGGCATCACGCGCAATAATCTGCGGCTTAACAGACGTAAGCGATTTGGCTGGCACTGCACTCGCCTCAGCCCATACCGCACCGCTCATTAGTAGCAAAGCGCCCGCCAGCAAACAGCCTTTCATACACCCTCCCGAGGTTCCTGCATCAAGACTTTCGCCTCTTTCACGATAGCGTCAACGCCAGCTTGTTGATCATACAAACGCCGCACCCGGCCATCACGATCGATCAAATATAAGTAATCTGAATGACTAACGTCATCGCCGTTGACCGAAACATATGCACCATACTGCTTCGCCACCACAGCAATGGCCTCATGTGTGCCCGTTAAGCCAGCAATCTGCGGACTAAAATAGCTTACGTATTTGTGCAAAATTTCTGGTGTATCGCGTGCAGGATCGATGCTAATCATAATTGTCTGCAGCTTAGCGGCATCAGCGCCCAACGCGTCTAGCACTGCTCGATAGCGCGCCAATGTCATTGGACAAATATCGGGGCAATGCGTGTAGCCAAAGCTCAGTAAGCGAACCTGGCCTGAGCTGTCTTGCAACGCAAAGGGCTGGCCATTGGCATTATCTAAACTAAATTCGCCACCCAGCTTTAATACTGGCAAACCCGAATACACGGGGCGTTGAAGCCAAGCCCACGCCGCTAAACCAACACTGATAACCAGTGCAGCAACAATGGCGATGCGGAGTTTTTTACGTGGCGATTTACTCATCTTTTAAGGCCCTTGTATCGGTGTCATTTGGCGTGCAGGAATCGTCCCTAAACGCGTGCTCAACTTGGTTTCGCCGCGACCAAAAAGCCGAGCATAACTCACCGCATTCGCCATGACTTTTTTCACGTAGTCACGCGTCTCAGGAAACGGAATGCTTTCGATGTATTGAGTCGCATCCATCGCGGTATCGGGCTGCCACTCCAAGGCTCGGCGTGGGCCTGCGTTATAGCCTGCAGTTGCCAACACGGGATGCCCCAAAGTGTCTTCGACATGACGCAAATAGTAGGTGCCGAGCTGCACGTTTTGCCCAGCATCATTGGTCATGCTTGCGCTATAAGGAATGCCCAGTTGTTTCGCCACCCATTGCGCGGTACCCGGCATGAGCTGCATCAAGCCACTAGCCCCTGCACCAGAGGTAGCTTTCGGTGCAAAGCGGCTTTCTTGGCGCATTAGGCCATAGACCCAGGCTTCATCAAGCGCCATGTCTTTAGCATAGGCTCGAGTGATGTCACGGTAAGGCGCGATAAAACGGTAATGCAGGGCATGATCGGCCTGTGTGCGCTCAGCGGCATAAATGGCACGGTCATACCAGCCCATGGCATTGGCCTGACTTGCCGCGGTCAGCAGTAAGCGATCATCGGCGCCGCGCACCGACCAGTTAAACTCGCTCGCTGACTCCCAGCGCAGGCCCAAACCATAAAGCGCAAAGGCTCGCTGAAAGCCCGCGTGCTTCGCTAGGCGAGCACGGTCGGCATCATTAATGTTTATTTTCTCTGGCACTGGGCCCATGGCCTGACCTAAGCGCTCGCGCGCCAGCAAACCATAATAATCATCGTCATTACTCAAGCCGGCAAACAACGTCTGCGCGCTATTGCCATAAAGCTTACGCTGCGACTTTGTTTGGCCTGTATCGGAGCTCATCGCACTATTGGCACGCGCTGCCCAAAAGCGCCACGCACGCTCCTGGCGAATGCTCGCAGGCATAGTTGCATAGCCTTTTAAATACGTCGGCCATTGGCCCAGTCGAACCAGTAGACGCAACCTAGCCTCACGTTGTAAATCCGACCACGGCGCCGACTCACTGCGCGCAAACCAAATCTCGCTATCAGCATTAAATTGGCGCGCACCGGTCATCGCGAGCTGGCGCCATGCCAATGCCGATTGCTCCGCTAGCTCATCACCTTCGACCTCTAAATGCGTCAGCGCTGCCGGCAAATTCGTGCGAGCCCATCGGCCATACGCCCAAACGGCCAATTCGCGGTCAAGGCGCTGCTTAGGATTAAAGCGCGCGAAAAATACTTCTGGCTGATCACGCACTTGCTGCTGTGTGGCGGCGTTTAGCGTGAGATTTAGGCTTTGCGCTAAATAGCGTGCCAGGCCTTGCGCATTGGCCTCCATGGCAAGGCGAAAGCGCGCCCATTTTGCTTCATCGTCAATTAAACCTGTGCGCTGAAGCTGCGCTTGCACTGGCAAACATTCCGAGGGCAGATCTTTTGCCGTGTACCACAGCGGCGTTACGGCATCGGGCAGTTTGATATCGGGCTTAGCCGCCATCATCGCCTGCCAGTTGTAGCACTGCAGGGTGATGCTAGGCGTATCGATAAGTAGCGGGTACTGGCGCTGAAAGCTGGTCCAGTCGCTGCGCTTGGCCAACTGCTCTAGCCATTCCATGCGTAGCTTTTCGGCTAAATAGCTGCCCTTCTCTTTCGCGAGAAAAGCATCTACATCAGCTGTGGCATCTGGCAACTTTAATCGCCGCCAAAGCTGCCAAAACTCGGCATAAACTTGTAAAGGTGAGTCACTGAGCTGGCGCTGAGCTTTTGCTAGCGCATCATGATTACCAGTTCGAAAAGCATCACGAGCGGCCAAATAGTCACTGTCGGCGGCCATTACAGGGCTAATCCAAGCAATAGCAGCTACTGCTAAAATACGTATGAACGCCGGCATTTTTGCTCCTTTAAAGCCATTTCGCGCTAGCGCGCAGCATAGCTGTATAATGCGCGCGTTTAATAGGACGGATTAACGCGCTCATGGCTCGCAAGCTATACATCGAAACACAAGGTTGCCAAATGAACGAGTACGACTCCTCACGGATGCTCGACTTGCTCAGCGACTCTCATCAACTCGTTCGCACTAACGTGGCGGAAGAGGCTGACGTGCTCTTGCTCAACACCTGCTCGATTCGCGAAAAGGCGCAAGAGAAAGTGTTCTCTCAGCTCGGCCGATGGCAGCGTTTAAAACTCGCCCGTCCTGAAGTGATTATCGGTGTTGGTGGCTGTGTTGCCTCGCAGGAAGGCGAAGGCATTTTGCAGCGCGCGCCCTATGTCGATATGGTATTTGGCCCGCAAACATTGCACCGCCTGCCGCAAATGCTCAATGACTTATCGGTGCAACCCGCCGACCGCGAGCGCATTGCCCAGGTCGATGTGCGTTTCCCTGAAAATGAGAAATTCGACTTCCTGCCTGAGCCTCGAATCGAAGGCCATAAAGCCTTTGTCTCGATCATGGAAGGTTGTTCGAAATACTGCAGCTTCTGTGTAGTGCCCTACACTCGCGGCGAAGAAGTCTCACGCCCATTCGATGATGTCATCGCCGAAGTTGCCCATATTGCGCGCCAAGGCGTGCGCGAAGTCACGCTGCTTGGGCAAAATGTGAATGGCTATTATGGCGAGCATCACGACGGCCATATTTGTGGCTTTGCTGAGCTCTTGCGCGCGGTTGCGGCGATCCCCGGCATTGGCCGCATTCGCTACACCACCTCGCATCCACTCGAATTCAACGACGCCTTAATTCAAGCGCATGCCGATGTGCCTGAGCTGGCCGCGCATGTGCATTTGCCGGTACAAAGTGGCTCCAACCGCATTTTGGCGGCGATGAAGCGCAACCATGAAATAGACACTTATAAAGACACCATCACGCGCTTAAAAGCAGCGAAGCCGGGCATCGAAATCGCCTCGGATTTCATCATTGGTTTCCCTAATGAAACTGAGGAAGACTTTGAAGACACGCTGAAGCTAATCGAGTTTGTCGACTACGATCATTCCTATAGTTTCATTTACTCAAAACGCCCCGGCACACCAGCAGCTGAGTTGCCTGATAGTGTCTCGCACGTTGAGAAAAAGCAGCGTTTACAGCGCTTGCAAACCATGATCGCCAGAAACACCGGCCGCAAAACCGATGCCATGATGGGCACTGAGCAACGCGTGCTAATTGATCGCGAATCGAAGCGTTATCCTGGCTACTTGGTGGGCATTGCCGAGAACACGCGCTGGATTCACTTCCCCGGCGATGCCAGCTTAATTGGTCGTTTTGCCACGCTAAAAATCAGCGGCATTGAGTCGATTAATGCGCTGCGCGCTGAAGCAGCACTATGGGTAGAGTCTGACGAGGAGGCGAGCATCGGTGTGATGCCCATCCCCGGTCGCATTCCGCTCTGGCATGCCGCGGTGTAAATAGCTCTCTAGCTTTAAGCGCCCGATGTCTATCAGCTCGGGCGCTTAAAGCTTAAGCTTGCTGCAGTAAAAGCGCTAAATACAGGCCATATACCGCCAGCAGCAGAGCACCTTCGACACGATTGACCCGCCATCCAGTCCAGAGCAGCGGGAAAAGCAGCAGCGTAATACCCAGCATCCAGAGCATGTCGTTGCTGACTAGCGCAGCAGACACGGGCAATGGCGCGATGCTCGCGGTGATGCCTACGACCATCAAAATATTGAATAAGTTTGAACCAATGACGTTGCCAATGGCCATGTCACTGCGGCCGCGCAAACTTGATACTAGCGAGGCCACTACTTCCGGCAAGCCCGTGCCCATCGAGACAATGGTTAGACCTATCACCCGCTCCGACCAACCCCAGAGCCGCGCTAAATCCGATGCGCCCTGAACCGTAAGCTGCGCACCAAACGCCAATAGCACTGTGCCACCGGCAACTAGGCCGAGACTAGGCAGCAGCGTTGGCGGCGTCTCCATAACCAATAGCGCCTGCGTTTCTGCGTCGAATTGTTCGAGCTCATTAGCGGTCGCTTGACCGCGCACCAGCCGCACAACATAGGCGGTAAAGCCGACATAAAAGGCGATACAAAGGAGCGCATCGAGCCGGCTAATCATTAAGTCTTGGGCGATGACAAGGCCAAACAATGTCATCAATAGAAGCACCGGATATTCGAGCCTGAGCGTGTTGCCCTCGACGGCAAACGGTCGAATGATCGCGCACAGGCCGAGAATAAAGGCGATATTGAAAATATTAGAGCCAACCACATTGGCCATTGCAATGTCTGTGCTGCCTTGCATGGCCGCTGCACCGCTCACGGCAAGCTCAGGTATCGAGGTGCCCGCTGCGACTACCGTCAGGCCAATTACCGCAGGCGATAAGCGCCACAGCGTGGCCAAGCGCACAGCGCCACGCAGCATGACTTCACCACCCACAACCAACAGAGTGATGCCCGCAGCGACAAGCAGTAAAGCGATAATCATGGCTTAACTCCTGATCTGCGCATCACGGCGCCATTGATCCAATAAAATACCTGTGGCCACACCAGCATTGAGCGATTCGGCACCGCCAAAGCACGGAATACTCACACGCTCACTAAGCTGCGAGGCAATCGCTGCACTGATGCCTTTGGATTCGTTACCGATGACGAGTACGCCCGGCTGCTGCGCAGAAAATAGTGGGCCGCGTAATGCGTGCGTGCTTTCGCCATCCATCACCGCGCCACAAACAACGGCCTGCGCGCGCGCGGCAGCCAACCATTCGGGTAGATCCACGACATGAAATGGCACACGCAAAAACGAGCCCATGCTGGCGGCAATGACTTTCGGGTTAAATAATTCAGTGGTGGTTTGCGAGGCGACGATCTGACTCACGCCATACCAGTCGGCAAGGCGCAAAATAGTGCCGAGATTACCGGGGTCGCGTAGATCATCTAGCGCAAGCGTGAGTTGGCCTTCGCGCAGAGGCATAGCGCGCCAAGCGCGCTGACCGGCAATCGCCAAGGCCGATTCGTTATTGGTGTAATTGCCCAAACTGCTTAATAAGCTGGCGCTGATTTCGATTAGGCGTAGGCCACGACGACTAGTAGCATCGCGAAATTCAGCAGCTTGCTCGTGGCTGGCGTAGACCGCGACAACGGGCCAGTCCGAGGCTAGAAGTTCGTGAACACTTTTCGCGCCTTCAACCAGAAATGCCGACTGCTCGCGGCGTCCGGCTTTTTGTTGCAATGCGCGAACGCGTTTGTGCTCAGCTTTGGTGATTTCAGCAGAAGATGACATGACGTGGGATGACCTGAGTAGTTACCAAGACCGTAGCAACAAAGCTGTCGCCACGGCCTTGCATGCTAACCGTCCTAGGCAACTAACGACAATGCCGGCGTTTCAATTCGGGCTAAAAATTCACGCATATGGCGGAATGCCAAGCGCCCTTCTGGCAATACTGCAGCCATAAATGGGAACACATGTGGCATGCGATGCCATTCTTCATAGAGCACATTTACGCCGGCCGCACGTGCACGCTCGACAGTTCGGCGCGCATCATCACGTAAAATCTCAGTCGAGCCGACCATGATGTATAGCGGTGGCAGGCCACGGAAACTGCCATGCACCGGCGATACTAAGGCATCGAAGGGGCTGCGATTGCGCGTAAGGAAACGGCTGATATAGCCCAAAGCGGCATTGGGAATGTAGGGATCTCGGCGCGGATGTGCGGTTAACGCTAGCGAGTCAGCGCTCAGGTCCGTCCATGGCGAGATACAAATTGCTGCTCTCGGCAAGCTAATGCCACGATCGCGTAAAGTTTGTAGCAGCACCAAGGTCAGATGACCACCAGCAGAGTCACCTGCCACCGTGATATCCGAACCTTTATAGCCCTGGCTTAGCAAATACTTATAGGAAGCAACGGCGTCATCGCGCCAATCTTCGAAGCTATGGCGTGGCGCGAGGCGGTAGTCGATAGCAAAAACTGGCCGCGACAAGGCTTGCGAGAGCCGCCAAGTGATTTGTCTATGCAGCGAGCCTGAGCCAAAAAAATAGCCGCCACCGTGCAAGTACAGCACCACGCGCGGGGCATTATGCGCTTTCGGTGACACCACCCACTCACCGCGAACATCAGCTCGGTGCACCGGCGTTATACGCACTGCTTTCGGTGCGCGCTTAAGCACAGCCCCCAACGCACCAAAGCCTTTCCTTAAAGCAATCAGCCCCTCAGGTGAGCGAACTAGCGTGCTAGCAAGCGGGCGAACAGTTGCCGACATAAGCCAACCAACAGCATGCGCCTGCTTACTGGCATGCGGATAAGGGTGGTGCGGATCTGATGTTGTCATGGCAGGCCTTCTGTCTTTATTTATTGTTATCGACGGAGCAGTGAATTACTTAACTTTTGCGCACTTAAGCATCGAACATATCAGACGTATGTCTGGTCGCCAATGGATTTCCCTAGTGAAATTGTGGAAATTTGTAGTAGGACAATGCATGCGCTTCAGTAACTGCCGTGACTCGTCAATTTCAGTTATTCTCTAGGCACAAGCTCACCGAGAACACTGCCCTTTTGAATACGTCTGAACACACCAGCACGCTGGAACTAAGCCCACAAGACCCACGTCGCCTAGCCATTCTTTGTGGCCAATTCAATGAGCACATCAAGCTTATTGAGCAGCGCCTCAATCTGCGCGTGCTGCATCGTGGCTACAGCCTCGAGATTATTGGCGAGGCTGATATGCGCGAAATAGCGGTCACCGTGCTCGAGCGGCTCTATGCAGAAACTGATGACAGCCTAACGCTGGCACCTGAGACCGTGCATTTAGTGCTGCAAATTGCACTTGGCGAGCTATCCAGCAATCCTGTGCACGTCGGTGGTGGCGAAGGCCCCGTACTAATGACGAAAAAAGGCACTATTCGTCCGCGCGGGCAAAATCAGCAGCGTTATGTCGAGCAGATGCTCAGTCACGACATCAGCTTTGGTGTTGGCCCTGCCGGTACTGGCAAGACGTATTTGGCCGTAGCCTGTGCCGTCGACCAGCTCGAAAAAGATCAAGTGAAACGCATATTGCTGGTGCGACCTGCGGTTGAGGCCGGCGAAAAACTTGGCTTTTTGCCGGGTGATTTATCTGAAAAAATTAACCCGTATTTGCGCCCACTGTATGACGCGCTATACGAGATGCTCGGCCTTGAGCGCGTGGCGAAATTGATTGAGCGCCAAGTCATTGAAGTCGCGCCATTGGCCTATATGCGCGGACGCACGCTCAATCACGCCTTCATCATTTTGGATGAGGCACAAAACACCACGCCGGAACAAATGAAGATGTTTTTAACGCGTTTGGGCTATGGCTCGCGCGCCGTCATTACTGGTGATATCAGCCAAGTCGACTTACCTCGCGGCATGGAGTCTGGACTGACTCAGGCGCTGACTATTTTGGAGCAGGTCAAAGGCATTCATGTCACGCGCTTTGCCTCGTGCGATGTCGTACGCCATCCCTTGGTGATGCGCATTGTCGACGCTTATGAAGCCTGGGATGCGAAACAGCCAGCGCCGCGAGGTCATCATGTCCGCTAATGTTTGGTTAGACGTCGACGACGGTATCAGCCCAGAAGGCTTGCCCACTGAAGCTGATTGCGCGCGTTATGTAGACGCTACGTTGAAAGCACTCAGCATTGCGCAGCCGTGCTCAGTCGATATTCGCATCGTGAGTCGCGAGGAAGGCCGCGAGCTCAATGCGCAGTATCGTGACAAAAATTACGCCACCAATGTGCTGTCATTCCCAGCCGATTTGCCCGAAGCCCTGCTCGCCGAACTTGATGAGCGACCATTAGGTGACTTGGCCATTTGCGCCGATGTTGTTGCCACAGAAGCGCATGAGCAAGGCAAGCCTTTAGCGGCGCATTGGGCGCATATGATTGTCCACGGCAGCTTGCATTTACTCGGTTATGACCACATTGAACTAGACGATGCCGCACGCATGGAACCTCTAGAACTTGAGATATTGTCGTGTCTTGGTATCGATAACCCGTATGATGACGACCTGACAAACAACGCACTAGAAGAGGGGAAAACATCGCCATGAGCGAGGATCGATCGTCTGGAGACACATCGAAGTCGTGGTTAAGCCGCTTAGCGGATGCCTGGAGTGGCGAAATCAACACCCGCGAGGAGCTGCTCGAAATTATTCGTGAGTCGGCAAAGCGCGGATTAATGGATGTTGAAGCACAGCGCATTATTGAATCCACGCTACAAGTCTCTGAGCGCCAAGTGCGCGAGATTATGATCCCTCGTGCGCAGATGGTTGCCCTGCGTGCCGACGAAACCGTCAGCAACGCCATGGCTGGTTTGATTGAGTCGGCACACTCACGATTCCCCGTGATTGCCACCGACAACCCCGATGAAGTCGTGGGCATTTTGTTTGCCAAAGACCTATTGAAACTCGTCAATAATCATTGCGACGATGCCACTGTGATGGAGTTTTTACGGCCAGTGTTTTTTGTGCCGGAATCCACGCACTTGGACAAATTGATTCGTGAGTTTCGCAGCAAAAAAAGCCATATGGCCATCGTCGTCAATGAGTATGGCGGCATTGCCGGCCTAGTCACTTTTGAAGATGCACTAGAGCAAATCGTTGGCGAAATTGACGACGAGCATGACGAAGATGAAAGCTTTGAAGATCAAGATATTCGAGAAATGCATCCTGGCGAATGGCTAGTAAAAGCCTTCACGCCCATCGCCGAATTTAACGACTACTTCAAAAGCAATTTCAGCAATGACGACTTCGATACCATCGCCGGCATCATTCTCAACGCCTTCGAACGCCTGCCCGAGCAAGGCGAAGTGATCGAGTTAGATCGCTGGCGCTTCAGTGTTCTGCAAGCCGACAACCGCACTATTCGCCTACTTAAAGTTGAAGTTCGCTAAACAATGAAACGCTTTTTTGCCCTGCTCGACGCCCTGAGACAAACACCTCTGCGCACGCCACTCGCGCTCATCCTTGGCGCGCTCATGCCCTTCGGCCTTGCGCCTTACAACGCGTGGCCCGTGGCACTTTTGGCACTCGCATTGTTTGCCAATTTGCTCGAGCAAAGTAGCGCGCGTCGAAGCGCTTGGCTGCACTATATGTTCGGCGCGGGCTTATGGCTGCACGGCAGCAGTTGGCTATTAGTATCGATGCACGACTACGGCAACACCAGTTGGCCAGTCTCACTACTCATGCTTGCTGTGGTTGCACTGGTGATGGCGTTGTTATTTGTCCCCGGCGGCTGGCTGTATGGCCGCCTAAAGCTCTGGCGCTTGAATTGGCTAGCACTTCCTGCGCTACTGGTGCTAGGCGAATGGCTGCGCTCATGGCTACTGACCGGCTTCCCCTGGCTGATGACAGGCTACGGCTTTATCGATACGCCGTTGTCGGGCTGGGCACCGCTCATGGGCATCTATGGCGTGAGCTTGGCCGCCGGCATCAGTGCCGTGGCTTTGCTCAGCATCTTGCGTCATGGCAAGGCCGCGCCTGGCGCCATTATCGCGATCGCTCTGACATGGTTGGTTGGCGGATTACTCGCCCCCATCAGCTGGACCACAATCAATAAAGAAGCGCCAGTCAGCGTCAGCTTGGTGCAGGGCAATATTCCACAAGAGTCGAAATGGGCTTTGGAATGGCGCGACAAAACCACCGCTATTTATCAAGACTTATCAAAAAGCGAATGGGGTCGCGACTTAGTCATTTGGCCTGAAGCAGCCATCCCGCAATTTGCTCATGAAGCCAGAGACCTATTGGCTGATCTTGATTATGAAGCGATAAAAGCTGGCAGCGCCTTTGTAACCGGCATTCCCTACGCAACATGGAACAATGATCGCACCGAGATATTGTTTTACAACAGCATCATGGCATCGGGCGATGGCCTAGGCATTTATCACAAGCAGCAGCTAGTGCCGATTGGCGAATACATTCCCTTTGAAAAATGGATTCGCGGCACTATTCCATTCTTTGATTTGCCCATGTCTAGCTTCACTTGGGGCCCCGCCGAGCAAGGGCCGTTGCTAGTCAAAGGCCGCACGCTAGCGCCGTTTATTTGCTACGAAATTGCCTATCCATCGTTGGTACAGCGCTTATCGAACGTGGATTATTTAGTCACGGTGAGCAATGACGGCTGGTTCGGCCATTCGATAGGCCCGGCGCAACACTTTCAGATGGTGCGGATGCGCGCGAAAGAAACCGGTCGCTATATTGTGCGCGCCACCAATAATGGCGTGACGGCATTCATCGACCCACAAGGCCATGTCGTCAGCCGCGCGCCGTCATTTACACGCACCGTATTACGTGGCGAAATTTATCCCGCGCATGGCCTCACGCCATGGCAGCGCACCGGCGTCTGGCCAGTGCTACTGCTCTGTGTTTTGCTGTTGTTGATTAGCTGGCAACGCAGTGTTCGCCTAGGCCGTAGCAGCGATAAGACAGGCCAGTAATCGCTGCTCACGCAGAGCCCAATCCAGATCGATTGGGCTGATGATTTCCACGCGACTGTCACTGCGGTATTCACTCGAACGAATAGCTAAATCAAGCGCTGTAGCGTTAAAAAATATCCAGCCTTTATCGGTATGAAACACACCCTTCACGCGCTCGGCGTCGCGCCATGACATCAGCTCAGTAAGCAACTCATCGTGGCGAAAACACCAGCTTGCCGGCAATATCCAGCCACCAATGAAGTGGCCTTGAGCTGGCTCATGGTAGTGATACGGCGGAAGCTTGGCCTGTGCGGCTTGTTCAGCACTTACGCCATCTAAGCGAGGGCTGAGCGCTGCGATAACTGGCGCATGTAGCAGACTGCGACGCTGCTGCTTTGGCGGCTTCGCTGCCACCGATAAAGCCTCAATACGCGATGACTCAGGCTCAACAAATGCCACCAGAGCCTTCGCTGGCGATAGCTCAGCAGCAAACTCATTGGCGGTTATTCGCTCAGCATCACTGAGCACATCGGCTTTGCTAAATAGCAGCACATCAGCCACCGCTACTTGCGCAATAAACGTCTCATGTTCGCGCACTCTGGCATCGTTAAGCATGCGCGCATCGAGCACACAAACACTCGCCGCCAAGCTCAAGTATGGTTGCCAGTGCGCCTCTTGTAGCGTTTCAATAATTTGCGTTGGATGACCCAGGCCCGTCGGCTCAATGATCAGGCGATCAATATCGCCGCGACTGGTTATTTTCCCCAGCGCCAGTTGCAGCGGCATATTTTGCAAGCAGCAAATACAGCCACCAGCGACTTCTTGAATAAATACATCGTCGCCTGCCCAAGCTGTTTGGTCGATGCCGATCTGACCAAATTCATTGACCAAAATTGCCCAGCGTTCATCGACTGGCTTCTCGGCCATCCAGCGCGAAATCAAGGTGGTTTTACCAGCGCCTAAAAAGCCGGTGACTAGATGCACTGAAAGCTTTTTCGCAGGCGCGGCCTTAAAGCTCATGCCTTGAGCGCCGGCGTTTGGCTCAGCGGAGTTTGTGGGTAAAGTCATGTAAAGTTCACCGATTCTGTCTGGTCTACGCTTCTGTTCAGCACTCGCCATAGGCACAATGCCTGCAGCCACACTAGACTTAAAAATCGATGATGACACAGGGATGCCTGCGATGAATATTTTGATCACCGGCGGCACAGGATTTATTGGCGCTCAACTCGTACCTGTATTAGTCGGTGCACCCGATCAAGCTCAAGGCGACCACCTAACATTGCTGACCCGCCAGCCCGAAAAAATGGCGAAGCATTATGCCGCTTGGGCCGACACTGGCCGCCTGCGCTTTGTTTCCTCACTCGATGCGCTAGCGCGTGATGAAGCCTTCGATGCCGTCATCAATCTTGCCGGCGAAGGCATCGCTGATAAGCCTTGGACTACTCAAAGAAAGCTCGAACTACATGCCAGCCGCGTGCTGCTTACCGAGTCACTTGGCGATTGGCTACGCCGCGCTAAGCACAAGCCCAATGTGCTTATTTCAGGCTCTGCTGTTGGTTGGTATGGCAGTCAAGGCGAACGTATTTTAGATGAAGAATCGTCTGCCGAAAGCGGCGACTACACCCATCATCTTTGCCGCGACTGGGAAGCCGCCGCGCTTGCCGCCGCGCCAGCAAACGCGCGCGTATGCACTTTGCGCTTAGGCGTCGTTATAGGCCCAGGCGGCGGTATGTTGCGCCGCTTATTGCCGGTATTTGGCTTAGGCTTGGGAGGCGTTTTGGGCAATGGCGAGCAGTATTTGTCCTGGGTGTCGCGCAGCGATGTGGTCCAAGTGGTTTTACGCATGCTCACCGATCGTTCATTACACGGCGTGTTTAACCTTACCGCACCCGCGCCAGTGAGCAATGCCGAATTCACTCGCACATTAGCCCGATTATTGCGTCGCCCAGCATTTTTACGCGTGCCCGCCAGCGTGCTGAAACTAGGCCTTGGTGAGATGTCCACTCTCTTGCTCGATGGCCAACGCGTCATGCCTAGCCGCTTACTAAGCGCCGACTATCGCTTCCTTCATAGCACGCTAGAAGATGCCTTACGCTCGGCGCTCTCAAGAAACGACAGCTCAAAAGATAACGATTAATGAAACGGGTCACTTGGCAAAATGCACTGGGGCTGCTTGCGCTTAGCATCGGAATTAGCTCAGCACAGGCAAGCACAGCTGCTGCGGCCGCCTGCTCAGATATTAGCCAAGACACTCAGCTCACACTCGCACGCTATGTTGAGCGCAGTCTTTGCGCCAATCTCGACACTCGCGCTGCATGGCAGCGCGTGCAAGCTCAACGTGCACAAGTTGGCGCTGCCAACTCAGGCTATTATCCCAGCTTAAATATTAGTGCCAGCAGCAGCCGTGATTTTGGCGACCGCGTAGCCGGCACTGACCCAGATCAACGCACATTGAGCGCCAATGCGAGCTGGCTACTTTATGATTTTGGCGGTCGCGAAGCCGGTGTCTCACAAGCGAAAAGCACTCTTTTTGGCCTTCAAGCCAGTGCCGATGCCAGCATCCACAGCCTCGCGGCGCAAGCGGTTGCCACCTGGTTTAATCGCCTCGCCGCAGAGGCCAGCGTCGCGAGCGCGAAATCTTCATTAGCTGCCGCAAAAGAGACTGCCGAAGCCGCTGAAAAGCGCATTAAAGTTGGCGTTGGAACACGCGAAGATACGCTGCAAGCGCAAACCGCTTTGGCTCAAGCAGAGTTGGTGCTCATCCAGCGTGAAGGCGAACTTGCCGCCAGCAATGGTCAGCTAGCCGTGCTCGCCAACTACCCCGCCAATACGGCCCTTACACCGCAGACCACCCTGCCCGATCCAAGCCAACTCAGCGCACCGCCTGCGCTTGCAGTATTGATGCAACTGGCCGATGAACGCCGGCCAGAACGTATCGCGCAGGAGCAGCAAGTCGCCGCTGCTGAGTCATCACTAGATCAATTAGCTGCGCAACGCCTGCCGCGCATTAGCCTCAACGCCAGTGCTGGCGATAGCCGAAATAGCTTTGGCCAGCGCGACTCCGGCCAAGTCGCTGTGACTGCAACCTTGCCACTGTTTACCGGCTTTCAGCAGCGCTATCAGGAGCGTGGTGCGCAAAGCCAAATTGATCAACAAACGCTTGAGCTCGATCGCATTCGCCAGCAAGTCGGCCTTGATGTCTGGCTGGCATGGCAGCAAGTCAATACCGCTCGTTCGCGCATCGATGCCACCGACAGCTTGCTGGCATCGGCAGCTGAATCTAGCCGTGCCGCCCTAGCGCGCTACCGTGCCGGCCTAGGCAATGTGCTCAATGTCTTAACCGCTCAAAGCACCCTCGCCGATGCTCGCCAACAACAAGCCCGCGCCCGCTTCGACTGGGCCAGCGCACGCGTTCAACTCGCGCGCGCCGCCGGCCTACTCACCGCCTCACCCGATGCTGCATTTCAGGATATCCAACCATGACCGCCTCTCGTCTCCGCTGGCTTGCCATCCTCGGCCTTATTGTTATCGCTGCCCTCATCATGCGCAGCTGCTTTAGCGGCAGCGATGCCCCGCGCTACGAATTCGCCAGTGTCGATCGTGGCGACATTGCCCAAACCGTGTCGGCCAATGGCCAGCTCAGTCCTGTCACGCTAGTCTCCGTTGGCACCCAAGTTTCCGGCATCGTCACCTCCTATACCGCCGACTTCAACGACAAGGTCAGTGCTGGCCAAGTGCTGATGCGCCTCGATGACTCGCTGCTGCAAGCTCAACTTACACAGTCGCGCGCCAACCTAAGCAGCACACAGGCCGGCTTAGCACTGGCTAATGCAAATTGGCGGCGCATCGGCCCCTTAGCCAGCGAAGGCTTTGCTTCCACACAAGAAGTTGATCAAGCCCGCCAAGCCTTAGCTGAAGCGAAGGCCCGCGTGGCGCAGGCGCAAGCACAGGTGCAACGCGATCAAGTCAATTTGAGCTACGCCGTAATTCGATCACCAGTTGCTGGCGTGGTTGTGTCACGCGCCGTCGATGTTGGCCAGACCGTTACCGCGAGCTTTCAAACACCTGAGCTTTATAAAATCGCTCAAGACTTACGCCAAATGAACATCGACGCCTATTTCACCGAGTCTGATATTGGCGGCATACACGTGGGTCAAAGCGCAAAATTTCGTGTCGATGCTTATCCAAATAAGCGCTTCGTTGGCGAGGTCGTGCAAGTCCGTCTGAACCCATTAACCGAGCAAAATGTGGTGACTTATGCCGTCATCATTCGTGTTGATAACGCCGATGGTCAGCTCCTGCCGGGCATGACGGCTTACGTCACTATCGACACTTTAGAGCGCAAAAATATCTTACGTGTGCCAACAGCCGCGCTGCGTTTTCGACCACCAGAAGATGCCAAGCTGGCGCCTATCGAAGAGGAAGCCGAAACGCAAAGCAAGCCTAGTGTAAAAGCTAAGGCCGGCCAAAAAGGCACCGTCTGGCAGCAGACAGCTGATGGCTTAAAACCATTCAGTGTGACACTGGGCATTACCGATCGCCGCTTTACTGAAGTGCTCGGTGACAAGTCAGCACTAAAGGTGGATGACAAAGTAGTCATCGAGCAAGTTTTGTCGGCAGAAGAAGTGGCCAGTAAAGGCATGAAGTTTCGGATGAGAGACTAATGGCCAGCGTCATTGAGCTCAAACAAATCGTTAAGGATTACCCTAGTGGCGTTGGTCCAGTGCGAATTTTGCACGGCATCGATTTGACCATTGAGAGCGGCGAATTCGTTGCCATCATGGGGCCATCTGGCTCGGGAAAATCAACCCTGATGAATATCTTAGGTTGTCTCGATAGTGCCAGCGGCGGCGACTTCACCTTGGCCAGTGAACAAGTCGATACGCTCAATGACGATCAACTTGCCGACTTACGCAACCGTACCATCGGCTTTGTTTTTCAGGGCTTTAACCTGTTGCCGCGCTCCAGCCTGCTCGACAATGTTGCTCTGCCTTTGACCTATGCTGGCGTGGCAAAAGCTGAGCGCGAACAGCGCGCCAGTGACATGCTTGCGCGCGTCGGTTTGGGCCAACGCACACAAGCCTTGCCTAGTGAAATTTCTGGCGGTCAGCAGCAGCGCGTGGCCATTGCCCGCGCATTGGTAAATCGCCCAGCCTTGATCTTGGCCGATGAGCCCACCGGCAACCTAGACACACAAACCAGTGCGGAAATCATGGCGCTGTTTGGCCAGCTTAACCGCGAAGAAGGCATCACCTTAGTTTTAGTCACACACGAGCCCGATATTGCTGCTCACGCGCAACGCTTGGTGCGCTTAGTCGATGGCCATAAGGAGTTTGATGGGCCGGCGAGTGAGGGCTTGAAGCCGGCACCTATAGCTGGAAGCAGCACAGCCACATCAGGAGCCGCGCCATGTGGTGGCTAATGCTCCGCGAGGCTTTACTGGCACTGAAAGCTAACCGCCTACGCAGCTTTCTCACTATGCTCGGCATGATCATCGGTGTCGGTGCGGTCATCGCCATGCTCGCCATCGGCCAAGGCGTGCAAACCCGCGTCAATGATTCGATCAAAAGCATGGGCTCAAATCTATTCATCATTTTACCTGGCGCCACTAGTGCCAATGGCGTGCGCAGCGGTTATGGCAGCGCGCCCAGCCTCACCGTCGATGACGCTAGCGCCTTACGCGAGATAACAGGCGTTGCCTCCGCCGCACCGGTCGTGCAATCCAGCTCGCAAGTCATTTATGGCGCGCAAAACTGGAACACTTATGTCGTAGGCTCCAACGCCGACTACTTCACTTTGCGTGATTGGACCGTCACTTCTGGCTACGCCTTTGATCAACCCGAAATTCAATCGGCTGCGCAAGTCGCCGTCATCGGCAAAAAGGTCGCTAGCAATTTGTTTGGCAATGAAGACCCGATTGGCGAAACCCTGCGCATTCGAAACCTGCCATTCCAAGTGATCGGCGTGCTTGGCAGCAAAGGCCAAAGCCTCGACGGCCGTGACCAAGACGACACCATCGTCATTCCTATTACTACCGCGCAGCGCAAGCTTTTTGGCAACCGCTTTCGCAACTCGGTGCGCATGATCATGGTGCAAGCGACTAGTGAGGAAGCGATGCCACGCGTCGAGCGTGATCTGCGCATTAATCTACGTCAGCGTCATCGCCTCAGTAACGACGCTGAAGATGACTTCACTCTGCAAAACCTGACAGCTCTAGCCAATACTGCCGCCGAAACCACCGCCATTTTATCGCTGCTACTTGGCGCAATCGCCGGCATCTCGCTGCTGGTAGGCGGCATCGGCATCATGAATATCATGCTGGTCTCGGTCACTGAGCGCACGCGTGAAATCGGCATTCGCATGGCCATCGGCGCGCGGCCAAATGCTATCCGCCTGCAGTTTCTGCTAGAGGCCGTGGTGATTTCATTGGTCGGCTGCATTATTGGCGTCGCCGTTGGCATCGGCATCGCCTTAAGCGTGGCGCTGATCTTCGATTTGCTAGTGATTGTCACGCTCAGCTCATTGCTGCTGGCTTTCGGGGTTGCCGGCGCAATTGGCATTTTCTTCGGCTATTACCCCGCCAATCGCGCAGCAAAGTTACGGCCTATTGAGGCATTACGTTTTCAATGAACGACGAGTGCATCGCGAGCCAGCCCCAACCATTCGTGCAAGGCTCGCCGCGTCTCGAGCAATGAGCTGTGCTGCGGCGTATAGCAAATAAGTGGTCGGCATTCTGCGCCCTCGGTAGTGAAGCCAGTTGGTGCCGCCAGCACCTGAAAGCCCACGTGCTCAAACAAAGCCTGTGCCCGCGGCAAATGCGAGGCGTGACTGACCAAGACAATGCGTTTAATGCCCAGTGGCGACAGCATGGCCCAGCTCAGCTCAGCATTTTCTTCCGTGGTGCGCGACAACCGCTCCTGCCAGCGCACGGGCACGCGAAAATCCTCCAATAATGACTGCGCCATCAAGCTCGCCTCATCATCGGCCTTGCCCAAGGGCGAACCACCGGTAACAAGAATCGGCAATTTCGTTGCGCGCTCAACACGGGCGGCATAGCGCAGGCGCGTTAGCATTTCACTGCTCATCACATCGGCACCAGCAAACTCTGGCGCGGCGTCATAACGGCCACCGCCGAGTACAACAATGGCCTGATAGCCGGCGCTGGGTATCTGCGCCAGATCATTCAATGCCGACACGCGCTGCTCCAATGGATGCGAGATGGCATAGGCCCCAGCTGGCGTGGCTAACGCGTAATTAAGCACAATCGCCAGCAACGCCACTGCCGTTGCACTGATGCGCCAACCTCGCCAGGCCAGCAATAACGCCAGTAAACCCATCCAGCAGAGCAAGGCCGGTGGCAACAATAGCGCATGAATAATTTGAGTCATCGGCATCGGTCATTCCCAGTTAGATCGGCCCACAAGCTGCCGCTGCTATACCGCGGCCAGAGCGCATAGCGTATCCTATGGCGCATTTCGCGTAATTCGATGAGTTTTATATTTATGCAAGAACAGTATTTGCCGCAGATCCTTGAAGCCGCCGCCCGAGCCGAGTGGGAAGCCACAAACGCACACATCGCCGACGATAACGACACGCGCCCAAAATACTATTGCTTATCGATGTTTCCCTACCCTAGCGGCAAGCTGCACATGGGCCACGTGCGCAACTACACCATTGGCGATGTACTCAGCCGCTTCAAGCGCTTAAATGGCTTCAATGTCATGCAACCAATGGGCTGGGACGCTTTCGGCCTGCCCGCTGAAAACGCCGCGATGAACAATTCCGTGGCGCCAGCGAAATGGACTTACGCCAATATCGAATACATGAAAACCCAGCTCAAATCCTTAGGGCTGGCCATCGACTGGTCGCGTGAAATCGCCACCTGCAAGCCAGACTATTACCGCTGGGAACAATGGCTATTTACCCGCCTATTTGAAAAAGGCGTGATTTATAAAAAGTCTGGCAGTGTGAATTGGGACCCTATCGACCAAACCGTGCTTGCCAATGAGCAAGTCATTGATGGCCGCGGCTGGCGCTCCGGCGCACTGGTCGAAAAGCGCGAAATCCCCATGTATTACTTCGGCATCACGCAATACGCCGAGCAATTATTGCAAGACCTTGACCAGCTCGATGGCTGGCCTGAGCAGGTCAAAACCATGCAACGCAATTGGATCGGCAAAAGCTTCGGCGCCGATATCAGCTTCGATTACGACAAGCTCAGCATTGGCATCAATGGCCAACTCAAGGTCTACACCACCCGCCCCGACACACTCATGGGCGCGACCTATGTTGCCGTAGCTGGCGAGCATCCATTGGCGCAACGTGCGGCGCTGAACAATCCCGAACTCGCTGCTTTTATTGCTGAATGCAAAGCTGGCTCAGTCGCCGAAGCCGATATGGCGACGATGGAGAAAAAGGGCATGGCCACTGGCCAGTTCGTTATCCATCCACTCAATGGCCGCAAACTGCCGGTCTATGTCGCCAACTATGTACTCTGGGGCTATGGCGAAGGCGCGGTGATGGCCGTGCCCGCTCATGACGAACGCGACTTTGCTTTTGCCAATAAATACGCGCTGCCGATTCTGTCGGTCTACGCCACGGCCGACGGCGTTTTTGACGCCAGCAACTGGCAAGACTGGTATGGCCAAAAATCCGGCCTCACCAGCATCAATAGCGAAAAATACAATGGCCTGAGCGTGACCGAGGCCTTTGATGCCATCGTTGCCGATTTAGAAGCCAACGGCCATGGCGCGCGCAAAACCCAATTCCGCCTCCGCGATTGGGGCATCTCGCGCCAACGCTATTGGGGCTGTCCGATCCCCATCATTCACTGCGCAAGCTGTGGCGATGTGCCGGTGCCCGAAGATCAGCTGCCGGTAGTGCTGCCTGAAGATGTAGTGCCCGATGGCGCTGGCTCACCGCTTGCGCGCATGCCCGAGTTTTACGAGACCACTTGCCCAAGCTGTGGCGCGGCGGCTAAACGCGAAACCGACACCATGGACACGTTCGTGGAGTCATCGTGGTATTACGCGCGCTATGCCTCACCGCAAAGCACAACGGCCATGGTCGAACCAGCCGCCGGCAAACAATGGCTGCCAGTCGATCAATACATCGGCGGCATCGAACACGCCATTTTGCACCTGCTCTACGCGCGCTTTTTCCATAAACTCATGCGCGATGAAGGCTTGCTCGCTGGCGATGAGCCATTCAAGCGTTTGCTGACTCAGGGCATGGTCATTGCCGACACGTTTTATCGTGAAGCTGACAATGGCAAAAAAGACTGGATCAACCCTGCTGATGTGCAACTCACGCACGACGACAAAGGCCGCATTACCGGCGCCACACTGACTGCCGATGGCCAGCCCGTGGTTCACGGTGGCATGGAAAAAATGTCGAAGTCGAAAAACAACGGCGTCGATCCGCAAGCCATGATTGACCAGTTTGGTGCCGACACCTCACGCGTATTCATGATGTTTGCCGCGCCGCCAGACCAGTCACTGGAATGGTCGGACACCGGTGTTGAAGGCGCTAACCGCTTCCTAAAACGCCTGTGGCGCATCGTTCATGAACACGTATCGCAAGGCACACCTGGCGCCTTAGACATTGCCGCACTAAGCCGCGATGACAAGGCGCTACGCCGCAAGCTGCACGAGACCATCGCCAAAGTAAGCGATGACTACGAGCGCCGCCAAACCTTCAACACCGCCATCGCCGCTGTGATGGAGTTACTCAACGCGCTGCCAAAAGCACCCATTGCCAATGCCAATACGCACAGCCTAGTTCGCGAAGCCTTGCTTGCCGCCGTCACCTTGCTATCGCCGATTGCACCGCATATTGGTCATACGCTTTTGCAGGCGCTTGGTCTAGCTGGTGGCTTGAGCGATGCTCACTGGCCACAGGTCGATGCCAGCGCGCTGACCCGTGATAGTCTGACGCTAATGATTCAGGTAAATGGCAAATTGCGCGGCCAAATCGACGTTGCGCCCGATGCTAGCCAAGCCGATATCGAAGCCGCTGCATTGGCAAATGATGATGCGCAACGAGCAATGGCAGGCGCGGCGGTGAAAAAAATCATTGTGGTGAAGCAAAAATTGGTCAATATCGTTGTTTAACGTACAGGCAGCACACAGGAGTTTTGCCATGCCCCGTTTGGGACAGATTGCCCTTGTTGCACTTATCGCACTCGGCTTAAGCGCCTGCGGCTTTGCACTGCGCGGCAGCTACACGCTACCAAGCATCATCAGCCCCATTGGCGTGGTTGGCGAAGACAGCACCACACGACGCGACCTGATTGCCGGCATTCAGCGTGCTGGTGGCGTCATCAGCGAAGCTGCTCCACTGCGCCTGCACTTAACCGCCGAGCGCATCACGCGACAAACCACGAGCATCGACTCGCGCGCGAAGGCCGCTGAATACACTTTGTTTTTCGAGCTTGAATACCAACTACGCTATGCCAGCGGTGTGCCCGCCACACCGAATCGCGTGATTCGCTTACGCCGTACGTATCAGTTCGATAACACGCGCATTGTTGGTAAGTACGAGGAAGAAAACACTCTCATCGATGATTTGCGCCAACAAGCCGTGGCACAGATCATGACTCAGCTCACACGCTTAACGGCCGATGATCTCAGCCCTGAAGGTGATATTCCAGACACTCCAGACACTGCGAAAGCTAGTCCAGAGTCGACCAGTTTTACTAAAACAAGCCCCGATGCAACTACGCCCTGAGCAACTAGCCCGTCACCTTGAGTCACCGCTTGCCGCGCTATACCTCATCAATGGCGATGAGCCATTACTGGTGCAGGAAGCGGCTGATGGCATTCGCGCCGCGGCCATAAAGCAAGGCTATGACGAGCGCATTCGCCACGATGTCGACCGCAGCTTTAACTGGTCTGATGTGTTGGCCGACGCGCAAGCTTTATCCCTGTTTGCCCAGCGCCGCCTGATGGAGTTGCGCTTCAACAATAAGCCAGACGCCGCTGCCACTCAGGCACTTTGCGCCTTAGCCGCACAACCGCCAGAAGACACTGTGCTACTGATTTTACTGCCGAAGATCGACGGCAAAGCTCAGAAAGCGAAATGGTATAGCGAAGTAGAAGGCGCTGGAGTTGGTGTCTCGCTGTATAACATCGACGCCAATGAATTGCCGAAATGGCTGACGGCACGCGCCAAAGGCCTGGGCCTGAGCCTGCCTGCCGATGCCTTACAGCTCATTGTTGATCGCACCGAAGGCAACCTACTTGCCGCCGCGCAAACGCTAGAAAAACTCAAGCTCCTGCACCCAGATACAGTACCAAGCGTGGAGGATGTTGCCGCCGTGGTCAGCGACAGCGCACGCTATTCGGTGTTCGATTTAGCCGATGCCGTACTCAATGGCGACGCCACACGTACCGCACGCTTAGTGCTGGGCTTGCAAGCCGAAGGCGTAGCAGAGTCCATCGTGCTTTGGGCCTTACAGAAAGACTTGCGCGGGCTCACCTTAATTGCCGAGCAAATGCACAGCAGCGACCAACGCCAAGCCTCTTCACAACTACTCACGCAACAAGGCTTTTGGTCACGCCGCCAAGGTCCGGCACAAAATGCATTGCGCCGCCTAAGCCTGCCGCGCTTACAACGCATGAGCAGCGGCATCATTGATATTGATCGCGCGATTAAAGGTCAGTCGCCTGATCGCGCTTGGGATGGCTTATTACGCCTTGCCATGGCCATGGCCGGCCGCCCACTTTTTACCGGCTAAATGCCCTTGGAATCCGCGATGAACTTACTCGATATTTTATCCAACGTAACAAACACTGGCGCTACCATTCCTGATGGCTGGGGCCAAGGCCGCGCGACTTATGGCGGCCTAGTGGCAGCGCTTATGCAAACCCATCTGGAAAAAACCACCTTGCAGGGTCGACCACTGCGCAGCGCCAGCATTCATTTTATTGGCCCCGCTGCGCCTGGCGAAGTTCAATTTAATAGTGAACTTATTCGTAGCGGAAAATCATCGCTACAAGCGCAATGCCGCATGCTGCAAGACGGCAAAACCGTAGCAATGCTAACGGCCACGTGTGGCGAAGCTCGCGCATCAGAAATTATTGTTCCCCGCAGCATCGCACCCAGAGTTGCTGCTCCAGAAACTGGCCAGGCCATGCCCGATCTGCCCGGCTTAGTGCCTGATTTTACTCGACGATTTGATTTTCGCTGGGTTAGCGGCGGCCTACCATTTACCAGCAGCAAAACGGCCAATGTCAGCGGCTGGGTACGCCTAAAAGAAAGCCTGCCCGAAGGCACTTTGCTCACGCCAGCGATCATCATGGCCTATGTTGATGCGTGGCCACCAACAACGCTGCAAATGTTCACGCGCCCCGCGCCAATCAGCACCATGACATGGACGCTAGATTGCGAAGTGTTGGCAGAATCTATCGCGGCCGATGGCTGGTGGCAGTACGAAGCGCAAACGCTGAGTT
This sequence comes from Paraperlucidibaca sp., assembly GCA_018066805.1. Classification (GTDB taxonomy): domain Bacteria; phylum Pseudomonadota; class Gammaproteobacteria; order Pseudomonadales; family Moraxellaceae; genus Perlucidibaca; species Perlucidibaca wandonensis. Next base: position 89,760 of record JAGPVX010000038.1, read on the forward strand.
GTGGCGATGGCTACACGGTGGCGCGCTCACAGCTGTGGTCGGCATCGGGGCAGTTAGTGGCAAGCTCACAGCAACATGTGGCGGGGTTTCTTTAAGCACGGAGTAAGGCGCGCGGCTAAATCAATGCATTTCGTTAGCGATCAAACGCGCCAATACACGATCACCAGCAAGCAACTCTAAATAGCTGCCGACCACGCGATAAGCTGTGGTGCGGCGCAAAACCTCAATCCAAGTAGTTTCTAGCGCTTGCGCCATTGGGTTCATGCAGGCGCGACGCGTAATCATCACAGCATCGAAATTGAGTGCACTGTCGTCGCTACGATATTGGCTGCGTAAAATATTACAGCCGGTATGCCCCGAGACCTTGCCATCATCGTGAAGACGTAGCGCCAAGGTCGCCGCCATTGGGTCAGCCTTGATAGGCTCATTAGCAATCGCGAGCACCCGCCAAGGCGTATCGCGCAATGGCAAACTCGGCGCAGCAGCCCCTATGCCACAGTCCTCGCCAGGCCAAAAGCGCAGCACTCGCGGAACTGTTACTTGCCAAACTGATGCATTCTCTGAGCCTTCATCGCTCGTTGCTAGGCGTGCACTAAACACACCAATCACGCTAGCAAGTACTGGGGCGCTACCGGTCTCGTTAACCAGCTTTTGCGCTACTCGATACTGCTTAATGACGCTTGCTGGCAGGCCGTCAATTACTGTCATTTCACGGCCGGTTAAGCATTCGCTAAAGCGCAGTTGCGTATCATCCACACTAAGCTTGCCAAGCAAACGCATTGGCCCAGCGACTGGATCTAAACCTTTTTCTCGGGTCAGCACATAGTCGCGAATGGAGCGAATATCAGCGCCCGAGGCATCTAGCTGCCGTAGCTCACCACCATGCTGCAAGCGGAATTGGCGCAGGGTCTCGCTACCGCCACGAAGGATGAGCCGCGACTCATCGCCGCTTAAGCGTGACCATTGACCAATATCATAAAAAGACTCTCGACCACGACGACGCTGATTGGCCGGATATTCATCGCGTAAATGAAAGCTGCCATCGGCAAATAAGGTTAGCGTTTGCTGATGCGGCACACAGCCCGGGCAAGTGACATCCCCGGACCAGGTGGCCGGTAAATTAGGGATGGGCGCTGGCGCGCTGTGATACGGCCATAAGCTGCACGCACCTAGCCATAAGGGCAAGGCACAAAGCCAACTGAGACGCAGCCACTGAGTAGTTATTGAAATGCGTATCATGGTTGTGAAAGTCCCACGCGCGTGCGCTATTGTAAAGCCCGAATGCCAGCGCCTAATGAACTTCGCTATACTCTGGGCAACTGAGGAGAATAAAGCTCAATGGATATTTCCGCCTATATGTCGCAACTTGGCGCCCAAGCACGCAGCGCATCGCGCATTATTGCTCGCGCCAACACACAAACTAAAAATGCCGCGCTGCAAGCAATTCATGACGCCATGGTCGCGCATCGCAGCAAAATCATTGCTGCCAACACTTGCGATGTCGATGCTGGCCGCGCCAATGATCTTGACCCTGCTCTGCTCGACCGCTTACAGCTCAATGATGAGCGTTTCGACGGCATGCTCGAAGGCCTGCGCCAAGTCATCGCGCTACCCGACCCCATTGGTGAGATGACCGATTTCACTTATCGGCCATCAGGCATTCAGCTCGGCAAAATGCGCGTGCCACTCGGCGTCATTGGCATCATTTATGAGTCACGCCCCAACGTCACACTAGAAGCGGCCTCGCTCTGCCTAAAGTCGGGCAATGCCGCGATTTTGCGTGGCGGCAGCGAAGCCCTGCACAGCAACCAAGCCATTGCCATGGCCATTAGTGCCGGTCTCGTTAATGCTGGCCTGCCCGCAAGCGTAGTACAGGTCGTTGAAACCACCGATCGTGCCGCCGTTGGCGCCTTAATTACCGATAGCGAACATGTCGATGTCATCGTGCCACGCGGTGGCAAAGGCCTGATTGAGCGCATCACACGAGAGGCGCGCGTGCCAGTGATCAAACACCTCGACGGCAACTGCCATGTCTTTATTGATCGTGACGCCGACCAAGCCAAAGCAGGCCGCATTGCGCTAAACGCGAAAACGCACCGCTATGGCGTCTGCAATGCCATGGAAACACTGCTAATCGACGCACCAATTGCCGCCAAACTGCTGCCTGCACTGGCTGATGCCTTCAACAGCAAAGGCGTTGAACTACGCGGCTGTGAAAAAACCTGCGCCATTTTACCCACTATTTTGGCCGCTACCGAAGCCGATTGGTTCACTGAGTATTTAGCGCCCGTATTAGCCATTAAAGTCGTTAATGATCTTAGTGAAGCGATTGATCACATTAACCATTACGGCTCGCACCACACCGATGTCATCGTGACTGAACATTATAGCCGTGGCCGCCGATTCTTGGCAGAAGTCGACTCTAGCTCGGTAATGATCAATGCTTCGACGCGCTTTGCCGATGGCTTTGAGTACGGCTTGGGCGCTGAAATCGGTATTTCTACCGATAAAATTCACGCCAGAGGCCCAGTTGGCTTGGAAGGCCTAACCTCGCAAAAATGGATCGTGTTTGGCGACGGCCAAATACGCCAATAAGCTCATTAGCCACTCCATGCAGCTGCTCTTTGGCGGCTCCTTTGACCCCGTACATCGCGGCCACGTTGATACCGCATGCGCAGCACAAGCACTGCTTGGCGCGGAAACGGTGCATTGGCTGCCAACGCCTGGCTCGCCGTTAAAGTCGAGCACTGGCGCCACGCCATCACAGCGTGCAGACATGCTACGCCTGCAGCTAAACGCGAGCGCCGAGCCAAGCTGGTACTTTAGCGATGATGAGCTCAGCCAAGCACCGCCGATCTACACTATCGACACCCTAAGGCGTTGGCGACAGCGTATTGGCTCGGCAACGCCATTGGCTTTTCTCATCGGTGCCGATAGCCTGCATAGCTTGCCGCGCTGGCGCGATTGGCAAAATCTCACCGATCTAGCTCATATTGTTATCGCAACGCGGCCTGGCATTACACTCGATTGGCCAGATACGGTGAAAATATGGCTAAAAAGTCACCATCAGAGTGATGCCAAGCTGTTACAATCGCGCCCCTTTGGCGCTGTGCTGAGACTCGATACCCCCGCAAGGGATATCTCAAGCACGGAACTACGCCAACGCATCGGTAATAATTTACCGACTGATGACTGGCTTGCCACGCCAGTACGCGACTACATTGCTAACCACGGGCTTTACCGTGCTACGGAGACACCAGCAAGCTCATGAATGCTCTTGACGACGATACACAACGATTACAAGACGCCGCGCTCAACGCCTTGGCCGATATGAAAGCACAGCAGATCACTACGCTCGACGTGCGCCCACTAACTAGCATGACCGACACCATGATCATCGCTAGCGGCACTTCGACGCGCCATGTCCGCGCTATTGCCGATGAAGTTCAGGTCAAGGCCAAAGCCGCTGGATTCCCACCCATCGGCATTGAAGGCGATCGTGAAGGCGAATGGGTTCTTATCGATCTCGCCGGCGTGATTGTCCACGTCATGCTGCCCGCCACTCGCGTGTTCTATGACCTTGAGCGTCTCTGGACAGCTCAGGGCGCCAGCACATCTAGCGTTTAACGCTAGGCCATCGCGATGAAAATCAGACTCATCGCGGTGGGCACGCGCATGCCCGACTGGGTTAGCACGGGCTATCACGAATTTTCCAAACGCTTAAACGATGATGTGCGCCTTGAACTCGTTGAGATCGCGGCGGGCAAGCGTGGAAAATCGGTTGATATCGCGCGCCTAACCGAGAAAGAAGGCGAAGCGCAGCTAGCTGCAGTCGCGAACAATGATCGCGTCATCGCCCTCGAAGTTCATGGCAAGCCGTGGAGCACTGAGGATTTATCGCAAAAACTCAGACAATGGTTGGCTGAAGGTCGTAATATCAGCCTACTCGTGGGCGGCCCTGAAGGGTTATCGGCTGATGCCTCGGCACGCGCTGATGAGCAATGGTCATTGTCGCCGCTAACGCTGCCACACCCATTAGTGCGCGTGCTCCTTGCCGAACAGATTTATCGCGCATGGACACTGCTAAAGGGACATCCCTACCACCGCTAAGCAGTGCGCGGACGTTACCTAAAACCGTCGCCCAATAAATTATTGTTGTGTCCATGAAACCAGATCACAATACGCCGCAAGAACGCATGACCATGAAAAACCAACTCGCTGAAGTTGGCTTATTTAAAGGTCGTGCCGCTGTTGCTGGCGGCTTTATTGTTTTCGCCTTCACGCTACTGGTTTTACGCTACGGTTGGCTGCAACTAATGCAGCACGAAACCTATGTCACGCAGTCTGAAAACAACCGTATTCATCTCGAGGCTATCGCTCCGCCACGCGGCTTTATTTATGACCGCAATGGCGTGTTACTTGCCGATAATCGCCCTATTTTCGCCCTCGTTATTAATCGCCAGCAAGTCAGCGATCTAGACGAAACGATTAAAAGACTCGTACCCGTTATCAATCTCATGCCAGAAGAGATTGAGCGTTTTAAAAAGCGCCTGCGCGTGTCTCGCCGCTATGAGCTAGTACCAATTCGCTCGCGCTTAAGCGAAGAAGACTTAGCCAGCTTCACAGAGAAACGCTATTTATTTCCAGGTGTTAGCGCAGAAAACGATATTTCTCGTTACTACCCGCAAGGCGAGCTATTTGCCCATGTCTTGGGTTATGTCTCGCGCATTTCTGAACAAGATCAAAAAAACTTAGATGCCACCGCCTATGCTGGCACCAACTTGATCGGCAAGCTTGGCATCGAGAAGTATTACGAGTCGGTGCTGCACGGAAAAGTTGGTTATCAACACGTTGAAACCAACGCTTTTGGCCGTCAAATTCGCGTACTAAAACGCACACCACCGCAGCGCGGCACGGACTTAAAGCTCAGCCTAGATATCCAGCTACAGCAACTCGCCCATGAGCAGCTCGCTGGCCGCCGTGGCGCCATTGTTGCCTTAGACCCACGAGATGGCTCGGTGCTCGCCTTCGTCAGCAACCCAGGCTTCGACCCCAACTTATTTGTCGGCGGCATCCCATCGTCGCTCTATAACGGCCTGCGCGACCATATCGATCGCCCGCTGTATAACCGCGCTTTACAGGGCGTCTACCCACCCGGCTCTACCATCAAACCATTCGAGGCCCTGGGTGGGCTGCATTACGGCCTAGTCGATTGGGACTACACCATCAGCGATCCCGGATACTTCATGTTGCCGGGCGTGAATCACCGCTTTCGTGACTGGAAAAAGCAAGGCCATGGCAGAGTCAATATGGTCACATCCATAGAGCAGTCTTGCGACACTTATTACTACCAACTATCCGACCGTATGGGCGTAGACCGCTTTCACGATTGGATGGCCGAATTCGGTTTTGGCAAAGAAACCGGCATCGATCTGGTCAACGAGCGCACCGGCACTCTGCCCTCGGTGGCGTGGAAACGTAAGCGCCTAAACGCACCGTGGTATCGCGGCGAAATGATGTCGGTGGGCATTGGCCAAGGCTACTTCACCGCTACGCCGCTGCAAATTGCCCTAGCCACAGCCATTGTCGCCAACGGCGGCCATCGCATACGACCACATGTTTTGCGCAGCAGCAGCGACCCCACATTCCAGCCTGATCTGCCCAAGCCCGATCTAATTCCATACAACGGCCAGCCCGAAGACTGGGACAAAATGCACTTTGCCATGCGCGAGGTTATACACGGCGCACGCGGCACGGCAAGTCGTTTGCGTATTGGCCTCGAAGGCTATGACATCGCAGGCAAAACGGGCACCGCGCAGGTCAAAGGCATTAAACAAGGCGAGCGTTATGACGAATCCAAGCTTGATGAGCGCCACTATGATCACGCCTGGTTTATGGGCTTTGCTCCAGTGACAAACCCTGTCATTGCAGTTGCCGTCTTAGTGGAAAATGGTAAGCATGGTAGTTCAACGGCTGCGCCGATTGCGCGAGTGCTATTTGATTACGAGATTAACCGCACGCTGCCACCACCGCCGAAGGTAGTTCCAGAGGATGCTGGCGAATGAATACGCCTCAGCAGCGCTATGCTCGCACCACCAGTAATACTGGTGCTGACTTTCAGCGGCGCATCGATATTTGGGGCCTACTACGCCTAGACCCCGTGCTGACATCGCTGCTCATTGCCGCCTCCTTACTCGGCCTCATCGCGCTCTATAGCGCCAGTGGTGCCGACCTCACCATGACACTGAAACAAGCCAGCAGTTTTGTGCTGGGCTTTGGTGTCATGCTGATTTTTGCGCGCATTACACCTAATAGTTATGCCTATATCTCACCTTGGCTTTATGGCCTTAGCAGCATCCTATTGGTTGCTGTCGTTTTTATCGGCGAAGTGCGTATGGGCGCGCAGCGCTGGATCGACATCCCCGGCGTCACTAGTGTCCAGCCATCCGAATTTCTCAAGCTCGCCATGCCGATGATGATCGCTTGGTATCTGTCCACACGCCCGATCCCCATTCGTTTTCGCGACCTGCTTGTCTGCATCGTGATGATCTTAGTACCCGTTGGCCTAATCGCCGAACAGCCCGACCTTGGCACCTCTATCTTGGTGTTTATGAGCGGCTTTTTTGTTCTATTTTTCGCCGGACTTTCTTGGCGTTTAATTGGCGGCATGGCAGCTCTAGCGGCAGCGGCGGCGCCAGTTGCCTGGACATTTCTTCACGACTATCAACGTCGTCGCGTCATCACGCTATTTGATCCAGAGTCAGACCCACTCGGCAATGGCTGGAATATTATTCAATCAAAAACCGCCATTGGCTCAGGCGGCCTTTCCGGTAAAGGCTGGCTTGATGGTACCCAATCACATCTGCACTTTCTGCCCGAAGGCCATACCGACTTCATCATCGCCGCCTTCTCGGAAGAGTTCGGATTTATCGGCGTGATTGTTCTACTAACTCTGTACTTAGCTATCCTTATTCGCGCCATACAAATTGCCACCAACGCGCAAACTTCGTATGGTCGGCTATTGGCTGGAGCCATCACGATGTCATTTTTTGTCTACGTCTTTGTCAACGCAGGCATGGTCAGCGGCATTCTACCTGTGGTGGGAGTCCCGTTACCGTTTATCAGTTACGGCGGCACAGCCATTATTACCTTGATGTCAGGCTTTGGCGTGCTGATGTCGATACAAGCGCATCGCAAGTTAATGGGCTAAACTTTTTTCTGGAGCATTCAGCATGACGCTACGATTTCCTTGGCGAGCGGCGGTCACCGCCCTTGCACTTAGCACCGGCGGCCACGCCATCGCAGGCGACTTTTCCAAATACGACGAACTCAATGACATGATTGAGACGCTCGAAGCGCAGCAAATCTATGCGCCCGGCGAACTGGCGAAACTGTTTGAAGATGTATCGCGCCAAGACAAAATTTTAGAACTGATTGCTCGTCCGGCAGAAAAAAGCCGTGAATGGAAAGATTACCGTCCGATCTTCATGCAAAGCTCGCGTGTCGATGCCGGCATAGACTTCTGGGAGCAATACCAAGAACCACTCGCGCGTGCCGAAGCTCAGTTTGGCGTGCCCGCCAGCATGATTTTAGCGATCTTGGGTGTAGAAACTAAATTTGGCGGCAATAAAGGCGGCTACAAAGTCATCGAAGCCTTGGCCACACTAGGCTTCGACTATCCACCCCGCGCCAAGTTTTTCCGCAATGAACTGCGTGAGTTTCTCATTCTATCGAAGCAAAATGGCATCAATCCGCTTGAAGCCAAAGGCTCCTATGCCGGCGCAATGGGCTTTCCACAGTTCATGCCGTCGAGCTGGCGCCGTCTCGCTATCGACTTCGATGGTGATGGCCGTATCGACCTAATCAACAACCCTGTCGATGCCATCGGCTCCATTGCCAACTACTTCAAAGCCAATGGCTGGAAAGCTGGCGAACCAGTGACTGTGCGCGCAGCCATCCATGGCGATAACTATGATGATGCGACTAGCACCGACCTGAAAACCACATCGACCATTGCCGCTTTAGCTAAAGCCGGCATCACGCCGCGCCAAAAGCAGATTTTCCCCGCAAACACGCCAGTGTCTGGTTTACGTCTGCAGGGCGACAATGGCGGCGAGTTTTGGATAGGCTTTAACAACTTTTTTGTCATCACGCGTTATAACCGCAGTATCCTCTACGCAATGGCCACGCACCAATTGGCCGAAGAGATACAAGCGGCCCATGATAAGAAAACCGCAGATGCAAGCGCACGCACGCGTGCCATCAGTCTCCTGCCCTAGGGCAAAGCGCTTTGGCCAGCACTTGTTTGCTGGCCAAAGTTGTTCGCTACTCCTCTGCTTGCTGCTTGGCGCGACACTCTCACCAGCCAGCTACGCGGAAGAGGCAGAGGCCGCGCCGCAAGAAGCACCTCAACTAACCCCGCAACCAACTCCACAGCCAGCCCCTCAAGCAACGCCTGCCGCTAACCTCGGCGCGCCTAATTGGCAGCAATGGCAACTCGCAAGCGAATCCGCAGAAGCCATCGTCGATAACGAGGTCAATGACAGCGGCTTATTAATTGATGCCATTGCCGATGAGTCTGAAGCCGGCCTTAAACTCGACGAAGATGAGCTAGCCAGCTACGGCACGAGCGCTTCTTGGCTGCTACGCGGCGAACCCTATTTCATCGACACAATCGACCTTGGCCCACGCCAAGTCGGCATATCGTCATGGTATGGCCCAGGCTTTAATGGCCGCCGAACCGCCAGCGGTGAAATCTTCAATATGCATCAGCTCACTGCTGCACATCGCACGCTACCGCTGCCTAGTTATATCCGCGTCACCAACCTCAGCAATAACCGTGTTGTCATCGTTAAGGTAAATGATCGTGGCCCATATCACGGCAAACGCATGCTCGACCTGTCCTACGCGGCAGCGCAAGCCTTAGGCTTTAAAGGCGTAGCGAAAGTCAGCATTGAGCCTGTCGACCAAGGTCGAACCGGTCATTTGCGCAAAGGCAAAGCGCTCAACTCATCAGAGGTTTATCGCGTGCGTTTGGGTAACTTTCGCAATGCTGATCTTGCCCACGATTTGGAAAGTCGCCTACTAACTATCATCCCCAAAGGCGTTGGCATTGATGTCATCAAAGAGCGCGACCCAGAGCAGGCTTACCGAGTCTCAGTTGGACCCATGCTGACTCGTGAGGAAGCTGAGTTAGTGATTCGAGGTTTGCGCGCACAGCGAGTCGGCTTGATGATGAATATCGCCATTCGCCCAAGCCCCGAAGAATAAGCCTTAGCTTTTTATGCGGCGCGGCAAATACGGCTGTGCCTTTCCAGTCTGCACAGTCTTCACCGCCACGCGTTGGTTCTTACCAAACAGCAAACGCAGCTGATACCAGCGCTCTAGCCAAAATGCATGATTTTCCGATGCTGGCCATGCGCGCTGAAAGAGAAACTTAGTTGATGCCACTGAGTCTGGCGAACGCGTTGCAATGCTCGCGGCCAACTCACGCGCCGCAAGCAATGGCTGTTCGTGGGTCTCTGTCACCAAACCCCACACCTTGCCCTGCTCGGCACTAAAGCATTCGGCCGTCATCGATAAGCGCTTGGCAATATCTATCGGCACTAAATCGCGCAGGCTCACAGTGCCCGACATATCTGGCACCAAACCCCATTTCGCCTCCATGATTGAGAGCTCGCAATCTGGCGTGGCAAGGCGGAAGTCGGCGGCTAAAGCGATTTGCATACCCGCTCCATAGCAACGGCCATGCAATACCGCGATCACAGGCACGGCTAAACGACGCCAAACCCAAGCCACTTCCTGAAAATTATTGGTGTTGCGCCATAAAGGTCGTAAAAAGTGCCGCGCCATGTTTTGTGGCTTAGCCATAAAACTGGGAATGTTTAGGCCACTGCAAAAACTCGGGCCTTCGCCATGAATAATCACCGCCCGCAGGTTTTTATCGCGCGATAACTCGCGACCTGCAGCAATGAGCTCGGTAAGCGTATCGACGCTGACCGCGTTGTGCTTCTCCGCACGCGCCAAAATTACTTCAGCGATGTTGCCGTGTCGCTCAATCCGAATTGCCGCCATGGTTTATCTCAGCTCTAACTAATCTTGCGTGCAAGATTAGCAGATGACTGCCATCCCGAGGGCATCATGCAGTAAACTAGGCGCGCTCTCGCACAGTCCCAGCTCTCGCCTGAACTGTGCCCGCCACACACCGATTTAGGATCTGTTATGAATTTTCGTTTAGCCCTGCCCTTGGTGTTGAGCTTAGTCTCCGCCCCCGCACTGGCCTTTGTTATTCCAACCCCGCCCGCGCTCGATAATAAATCCTCAATCTTGATCGACTTTGCCTCTGGCCAAGTCCTCACTGACAACAACGCCGACATGCCGGTTGAGCCAGCATCATTGACCAAAATGATGACCAGCTACATCGTCGAACGTGCGCTCGATTCAGGGCGTCTAAAAGAGACTGATTTGGTCGGCGTTAGCGAACACGCTTGGTGCCGTGGCTCTAGCAATGAATCGTGCATGTACTTGCCGCTCAATGGTCAAGCCACTGTCATCGACATGCTCCGTGGCGTCATTATTCAATCCGGTAACGATGCATCGAAAGCCTTAGCTGAACACATTGCCGGCTCAGAGCCAGCATTCGCCGAGATCATGAATGGCGAAGCTAAGCGCTTAGGCATGAAAAACACGCACTTTATGAATGCCACTGGCTTACCCGACCCAGCCCATATCACTACCGCTCGTGATATGGCGATCTTGGCACGCGCCATCATCAAAGATAGCAATAAGTACTACCCGATTTATTCGGAAAAGTCTTTTACTTACAACAACATCAAGCAAGGCAACCGTAATGCTCTGCTTTATACTGACCCAACTGTCGATGGCTTGAAAACAGGCCACACCAATGCCGCAGGCTATTGCCTAGTAGCATCTAGCCAACGTAGCAGCATGCGTTTGATTGCCGCCGTTATGGGCACCACCAGTATGCAAGCTCGTGCAGACCAAGTGCGCGCTCTATTGAACTGGGGCTTTAGCAGCTACGAAAGCGTGACACCAATGAAAGCTGGCACCATCCTCTCTGAAGCGCCATTGTGGTTTGGTGTTGCCGACACTGTGAAAGTTGGCTTAGCGGATGATTTATCGCTGACCCTGCCACGCGGCAAAAAAGATTCAGTTGAAGCAAAAACACGTTTGCAGCCAGAGCTCAGCGCACCAATCGCCAAAGGCCAAGTGGTTGGCGAAGTCGTGGTTAGCATCGATGGCAAAGTGCTTGCCACTCAGCCAGTTGTCGCCATGGAAGCTGTTGAAGAAGCCAACTTCGTGGTGCGCATGTGGCACTACCTAAAACGCTTTTTGACCAACTTATTCTAAGCAACTACACAGACGAGGCCGGCAATGACTGAACGCCCTACCGACATTAAGAATGAAGAACTATGGGTCTTTCCCATGGACTACCCCTTAAAAGTCATGGGAGAGGCGAGCCAGCCAATGGCACAGATTGTTGCCGACCTCATTTGCAAATATGTGCCCAGCTTTGATCCAGCCACAATTGAGATGCAGACCTCGTCGAAAGGCAAATATGTATCGATACGAGTGGTTTTTCATGCCGAGCGCAAAGAGCAGATTAACGATGTCTACGCCGCGCTCGCCGCTGAGCCGGCCATTCGTTTAGCACTCTAAATCATGGCACGTCCTTGGCAGATTAGCCGCTTAGCAGAGCTCGAATATTCGGGCTGCTATGAGGCTATGAAGACTTATACCGAGACGCGCGATGCCGATAGCAGTGACCAACTATGGCTGCTCGAGCATTCGCCGGTATACACCCAAGGCCAAGCAGGCAAGCCCGAACATGTCTTGCTCAGCAACAACATTCCCATTGTGCAGAGTGATCGCGGCGGCCAGGTTACCTATCATGGCCCTGGCCAGCTTGTCGGCTATTTACTAGTCGACATCGATCGTATTGGCGTTAACACGCGCAAATTTGTTGAGCGCGTGGAAGATGCACTCACCGATGCCATTCGCTCCTTTGGCATTGCCGCTGAAGCCAATCGCGACGCGCATGGTGTTTATGTGCAAGGTCGCAAAATTGCCTCGCTAGGACTGCGCATTCGTCGCGGTCGCAGCTATCACGGCTTCTCGCTTAATGTCGCCATGGATATGCAACCCTTTCTCGGCATCAACCCCTGCGGCTATGCCGGCCTAGTCATGTGCCAACTGCGCGATGAACTAGCGCAAGACCATCCCTCGCGCGCACTCAGCGACCGCGAATTAATCACCGCAGTCGATAAAGCCTGCTGCTTGGCATTGAGCCAACACTTCCCTGAACTAGACCTTGGTCTAGATGAGCAGCGCTAGACAGCCAATCGCTCATATACCATAGTCGCAAGTCGTTCTTATCATTGATGGAATGGCGCTATGCCACAGTGGCTTCTGCCCCTAGTCTCCGTCCTCTATGTATCACTGCTATTTGCGGTGGCGTATTGGGGCGACCATCACAGCCCGCGTTTAAGCCATCGCCAGCAAGGCATTATTTATAGCCTAACGCTCGCGGTGTACTGCACTTCGTGGACGTTTTATGGCGCCGTTGGCTCTGCCGTAACCAATGGCTGGGGCTACCTGCCTATCTATCTCGGCCCGCTGCTGTTTATTCTATTTGCTCGCGGCTTGATGGAGCGTTTGGTACTCATCAGCAAGGCGCAGTCGATTACCAGCATTGCTGACTTTATTGCCGCACGTTATGGCAAGGCTCAGCATCTAGCAGGTACCGTTGCGGTAATTGCCATTATTGGCGCGCTGCCGTATATCGCGCTGCAACTTAAAGCGGTGGCCATGAGCGTGAATGTGCTCAGCGCAGCCGGCCTCAACAACCCCTTCCCGACTAGCGATACCGCGCTGTGGATTAGCTTGGTGCTGGCCGCTCTCGCCATCTTATTTGGTACGCGCCACATCGATGCCACCGAGCACCATCAAGGCCTGATGCTCGCCGTGGCGCTTGAGTCTGTGGTCAAGCTTGCCGCATTGGTCGCTGTCGGCATTTTCGCGCTACTGCATCTCGATGCCCTGCCTAGCGATTGGATTAACTCACCAGCACTCGATCAATTAGCCCGACCTAGTGATCTGCCGCAAGGTTTTCTAGCGCAAGTCCTATTGGCATTTTTAGCCATGGTCTGCTTACCGCGCCAGTTCCATGTCGGCGTTGTCGAGTGCAACGATGCCAGCCATGTTCGCCAGTCGCATAATTGGTTTGGCGGCTATTTACTGTTGATTTCGCTAGCGGTTTTACCCATCGCCGCGATGGCTCTGCTCGACCCCGGCTTGGCGCGCATGCATCCCGATATTGCCGTGCTCGCGCTGCCGTTAGCGGCCAATAATGAAGCTCTCGCGGTATTTGCCTTTATCGGCGGCTTCTCCGCTGCCGCCGGCATGGTGATCGTCTCCAGCGTGGCGTTATCGACCATGATCACCAACGACTTGGTTGTGCCCATGCTGTTGCGCTCGAAGCGCTTTGGCCAGCGTCTCGCGCTCCGACTCCTACTTATTCGCCGCTTATCAATTATTGCGCTAACGCTACTCGGCTACGGCTACTACCGAGTCATTGAAGAGTTCTCTCAGCTCAACGCCGTCGGCCTACTCGCATTCTCAGCCGTTGCGCACTTCGCTCCCGCCCTGCTTGCTGGCCTGTTTTGGCGCGGCGGCAGTCGCCAAGGCGTGATGGTCGGTCTCATCGCCGGCATCAGTGTCTGGGCCTACACACTAATGATCCCCGCCATGCTGCCCGCGCTTGGCCTCAGTGCTGAATGGCTCAGTCAAGGACCATTCGGCCTCAGCTGGCTACGCCCACAAGCGTTGTTTTATCTAGAGGGGTGGGACCCGCTCACGCACGGTGTATTTTGGAGTTTGTTGGTCAATATCAGCTGCTTTGTTGTGGTGTCTTTACGCTTTCGCCCAGGCATCAGTGAGCAGCTTGAAAGCAGCCACTTTCTTGATCCATTTACCACGCAAAGCCAAGCGCTACATACAGAAGAATGGCAGCGCCTACCGGTCAGCGAGCTTCACGCTTTGGCCTCTCGTATCCTAGGTGAGGAAGCGACAAATCAAGCCTTTGATCAGTTTGCTCGCGGGCGTGGCCAGCAACTCGACTTACGCCGCTCGGCCAGTCGTGCTTGGGTGCAATTTACCGAGCGCTTGCTAGCCGGTGCCATGGGCGCCGCATCATCGCGAGCCATTTTAACCACGGTTCTGCGCGGCAGTGGTTTAGAGATTGGCCAAGTAGTAGCCTTGCTTGATCAAAGCTCACAGCTGCAACGCTTTAATCGCGGCGTGCTCAACACCATGATGGAGCACATCGAGCAGGGTATTAGTGTGGTCGATGCTGAAATGCGCTTGGTGGCATGGAATCGACGCTATCTTGAACTCTTTGATTACCCCGATGGCATGGTCTATACCGGTTGCCCTGTGGCAGATTTGATTCGCTATAACGCCGAACAAGGCGAGTGCGGGCCAGGCCTAATCGACGCCCATGTCGAAAAGCGCATTCGTCATATGCGCGAAGGCAGCCCGCATATTTTTGAACGCATTCGGCCCGATGGCCAAGTGTTAGAGCTACGCGGACGGCCAGTGCCCGGCGGCGGCTTTGTGACTACATTTGCCGATATCACACACTTCAAGCGTACTGAACACACACTAGCTGAAGCCAAAACCGAACTAGAGGAACGTGTTGCATTGCGCACGGCCGAGCTACAGACAGCTCTAGCGGCACAAGAGCAGGCGAAGAGCCAAGCTGTTGAAGCCAACCAATCTAAAACACGTTTTTTAGCCGCTGCCAGCCACGATATCTTGCAGCCAATGAATGCCGCGCGACTGTTCTCATCAGCACTAAGCCAGCATCCTGAGCTATCTGGCGAGGTCGGCGTATTGGCCCAGCAGCTCGATAGCTCGCTGCGTGGCGCTGAAGAGTTACTCTCGGCCTTGCTGGATATTTCACGCCTAGATGCGGGAGCACTACTGCCGCACCCCGAAGCCATCGCGCTAGATGCGCTGTTAATCGAACTGATTGAGCAAGTCCGGCCCTTAGCAGCTCAACGTGGCCTTACCCTAAGACTATGGATGCCCAAGGGCGCAATTTGGGTGCGTAGCGATAGGCAATGGTTGCGCCGCATTATTCAAAACTTACTAAGCAATGCCCTGCGCTATACCCGCAATGGCGGCGTGCTCGTTGGCTTGCGTCGCTGCGACAATGGCCAAGGCTGGCGTCTTGATGTGCGTGATACTGGCCCCGGTGTTCCTTTGGGCCGACAAGCCAGTATTTTTGAAGAGTTTCAACGTGGCGGCGAAGCTTCTCCTTGGGGCGAAAAAGGCCTTGGCCTGGGTCTCGCCATTGTCGATCGCATGGTGCGGCTGCTTGGGCATCGCATTAGCCTGCGCTCGGCGAGTGGTCGTGGAGCCTGCTTTAGCATTCGCATGAGCGCCTGCTCACCCGCCATTCGCGCTGTAAATAGCAGCGACTTAGCCGTGGCGAATGCCGGCGACTTAAGTCGCTTAACGGTGCTCTGCATCGATAACGAGCCAGAGATTTTAGCTGGCATGCAGGCCTTACTAGGTCGCTGGGGCTGCACTGTCGTCGTTGCTAGCAATGGTGCAGAAGCGCATGCGCAGCTAGAGGAATATCAGCCTGAGGTAATTTTGGCAGACTATCATCTGGCCAACGACGAAGATGGTTTAGACTTGCTGCTCACCTTAGCCGTTGGTCGAGTTGGCGCATTAGTGACAGCCGATCATAGCGATGAGACTGCGCAAGCGGTGCGCGCTGCGGGCCTTGGCTTACTGCGTAAGCCCATTAAACCTGCGGCATTGCGCGCATTTTTAGCCGCCAGCGCACAATCGCTTTAAGTCATTTATTAGCTGGGTACGCCCTAGGCCTTAGTTTATGCAGCAAAACATCGCCATTATTGGCAGCGGGATGGCCGGCTTAGCCGCCGCGCACTTTCTCTCGCGCGCAGGCCATCGCATCACGATTTTTGAAGCACAAAATGGCCATGGCATGGATGCGCATAGCCTGAACTGGCAAGGCGGCCTAGTCGATGTGCCCTTGCGCGTAATGAGCCCGCAAGTTTGGGGCAGCGTGATCGATCTTGCCGCCTCCGTTGGTGTCTCAACATTTCCAGTCGATACATTTGCCGCCTGCAGTTGGCTCGATGATCAATCCACATGGTTTCGCAGCAGCCGCTTATTTGGCCTACCGAGTGTGGGCTCATGGCGTCATATCGGTCTCAATAGCGCCCGTCTTGCACGTGGCTTTTGGCAACTACGTACTTGCCTAGCAGGCCTCAGCGCCGATGATCCGCGCACTTTAGCTGAGCTACTCGCCGACACCTCTTTCGACCCGTTATTTTGGCGCGGACTAGTGCTGCCATTGCTAACGACTATCTGCACCTGCGATGAGCAGCATCTATTGGCCTGGCCTGCGCATCAACTGCTGTCCTTACTCAACACTATTGTCCATGGCGATACTTTGGTGCGCTTGCAAGGTGGCACGCCGGCACTAGTGGCTGCGCTCGGCAAAGACCTCTTGCGCATTAGCGGCAGCCCTGTGCAATCGGTGCGTGAGTTGGCTGAGGGTGTTGAAGTACTTAATGCTCGTGGCGAAGGTGGTATTTTTGATCGCGTGGTGGTGGCAACTCAAGCTAATCAACTCGGCTTTCTCGATACGCCTTGGCAGCGCGAACAGACCTTAATGCAGGGCATTCGTTTCGATCATGGCGAGCTTTGGGTGCATACCGATACGCGCTTTTTGCCGGCAAAACGCAGCGATTGGTCGGCGTTGAACTACAGCATCTCGCGCGATTTATCGCAGGCGATGTTTAGTGTTTGGGTCAATGCTGTGGAGCCTAGCCTGCAAGATGCTGCGCCTATTTTGCAAACGTGGAATCCTTTATTCCCACCAGCCGATGAGCATGTGATCGTTCGTGTGCCACTGGCGCGCGCCGTAGTTCATAGCGGCACTCACAGTGTGCATGAGCAGCTGCGCGTGCTGCATGCAGAAGCTGGCCGCCGTGTATTTTTCTGCGGTTCATGGGCTCATGCCGGCGTGCCGTTATTGGAGTCTGCGGTGCGTTCGGCACAGGCAGTGGCGGCATTTATTCCTGCTGCAAAAGCTTAAGGCGTGGATGCACAAAGTCGCTTACTAGGCGCCGCTGGCCCTGCCCCGCACTGGGGCAATCTCGGCGCTTGGATTAGCAAAGATAATCAGCTCAGCTCGAGCCAGCCATACAACGAAGCAGCGAATCGATTAGCGCTGCTGCATGCTGCTGCAGTTGGCATAAACGAGCGTGACAGCTTGCTTGAGCTAGGCGCCGGTGCAGGTGCTAGCCTGCGCTTATGGGCGAGCCATGGTGTGCGCAATATCATCACGATTGATCAGGCCCTAACGACGCTGCCGGCTGAGTTCAAGGGGCTTGGCGTAAATCATCGTGGCATTCAGGCAGACTTTGATGCGCCGTGGTCTGAGCTACCGCTAGTTGATGTCATCATCGCTGTTGATGCGCTTTATCATGCCCGATCGTTCGGCTCTAGCTTAGGTAATATTGCCGCTCAGCTCACGCCACAGGGGCGTTGGGCGCTAAGCACATTGCACATTAATACCGAGCTCACGCGCTCACAAAAAGCGCAGCTAAAAACTCAATTAATGGCCTGCGGCATTGCCTGGTCCGGCGTTTGGCATCAATCATTTTCGAGTGTTGAGCCGCCGAGTATTTTTGGAAATGCCGGCTTAGCAATACAGCGTATCGATGATTTAACAGAGTCAGTATTAGCAGGCTTTGCTCTTGCCATTGCGCATCGCAAACAAAGCCTGTCGCTTAGCGATCAGCTGCATCCGGCATGGTGGAAACTAAGCTTAACAGCCCGACTCTGCCGCTCATTAGTCGCGAGCGGCAAGGTGCGTTATGTGCTTATTTCTGGCGAAAAATCCGCGTAAAAACTCGCGATCAATCTTCTTCAATTACCTGCGCTAAACGCATACTTGGGTCGAGTTGCAGCTTCGATGCAGCCACTACCGCCTGCGTTCGATTTGAAGCACCGAGCTTCTTCAAAATAGCGGTCATATGCGCTTTGATAGTCGCTTCCGACACGTTCAGCTCATAGGCGATCTGCTTATTCAGCAGGCCATCGGCGAGCATCATCAGCACGCGAAATTGCTGCGGTGTGAGATCACGCAAACGCTTGGCGATATCGGCTTCATCTGGGGCTAAATGCGTAGGCTGTGAACTCGCCGCGCTGGCTGGCAACCAGACATCGCCATCGAGCACTTGCGCAATGGCTTTCGCCATTTCATCCAAGCCTGTCGACTTCGGAATATAGCCACTGGCACCATGCGCCACCGCACGACGAATCACCCCAGGCTCTTCATTGCCAGAGACCACAATCACCGGCAACGATGGAAAGCGCGCACGCACATGAATCAAGCCTGAGAAACCTGACGCACCGGGCATGTGCAAATCCAAGAGCAATAGATCAGGCTCTTCGCCACGCTCTAATAACGTCTGCAACGATGCCGTGGTGTCAGCTTCGGCAATCGTCGCATCGGGGTAAAGACGTGCCACGGCGCCTTTGAGGGCATCGCGAAATAGCGGATGATCATCGGCAATCACAAAATACATGGCACACCTCTCTAGTAATGCAACGATAGCTTAAGCCTCGGCGCGACGGCCCTGTACCAGACTATCGACAACGCTCGGATCGGCCAAGGTTGATGTGTCACCCAAGCCGTCAAACTCGTTGGCGGCGATTTTGCGCAAGATGCGACGCATGATTTTTCCAGAGCGCGTTTTTGGCAAGCCAGGTGCCCATTGAATCTGATCAGGAGCAGCAATTGGACCAATTTCAGCGCGCACATGAATCACTAAAGCCTTGCGTAATTCTTCGCTAGGCTCATGGCCTTCTTGCAGCGTGACATAGGCAAAAATGCCTTGACCTTTAATATCGTGCGGAAAGCCAACAACTGCAGCTTCAGCCACCGCCACATGCGATACCAAGGCGCTTTCGACTTCAGCCGTGCCCATGCGATGGCCTGACACGTTTAGCACATCATCGACGCGACCAGTGATCCAGTAATAATCATCGGCATCGCGACGCGCGCCATCACCAGTGGTGTATACGCCGGGGAAGACGTTAAAGTAAGTTTCAGCAAAGCGTTTGTGGTCGCCATAGATCGAGCGCATCTGACCAGGCCATGAGTCTGTAATAACTAAGTTGCCCTCACAAACGCCTTTCATCAGCGAGCCATCGTTATCTAAAATAGCGGGCTTAATGCCGAAATACGGACGGCTGGCGGAGCCCGGCTTCATATCAACAGCGCCAGGCAATGGCGTAATTAAGACGCCACCAGTTTCAGTTTGCCACCAAGTATCGATGATTGGGCAACGCGAGTCGCCGACAACTCGGTGATACCAATTCCATGCTTCGGGGTTTATTGGTTCGCCGACCGAGCCAAGCAGGCGTAGCGACTTGCGGCTGCTTTCTAGCGTTGGGCCATCGCCCTCACGCATCAGTGCGCGAATGGCTGTCGGTGCGGTGTAGAGAATGCTGACGTGGTGCTTATCGACGACCTTGCCAATACGGCTCCAGTCGGGGTATTGCGGCACACCTTCAAACATCACGGTAGTTGCGCCATTGGCTAAAGGGCCGTAGAGCAAATAGCTATGGCCGGTGACCCAGCCTACATCGGCGGTACACCAGAACACATCATCTTCGCGTAAATCGAACATATTGGCGAAGG
The DNA here is from genome assembly GCA_018066805.1 of Paraperlucidibaca sp. Taxonomy (GTDB): domain Bacteria; phylum Pseudomonadota; class Gammaproteobacteria; order Pseudomonadales; family Moraxellaceae; genus Perlucidibaca; species Perlucidibaca wandonensis. The sequence continues at coordinate 109,534 of JAGPVX010000038.1, forward strand.
TGCTGGTGACATAAACCAAATAGCCGCCGGTGGTGTGCAGCACGCCTTTAGGCTTACCGGTCGAACCCGATGTGTAGAGAATAAATAACGGGTCTTCGGCGTTCATCGCGACAGCAGCGTGATCAGCTGAAGCGCCGGTCATTAGGTCGTGGTACCAAAAGTCGCGCTTGTTATCCCAGTTCACCGAGCCGCCGGTGCGACGAACCACAATGACTGTGGTCACGCCAGAACCTGCTGGCGTGCGAATCGCGTTATCGACGTTAGCCTTCAGTGGTACAGCTTTGCTGCCTCGCAAGCCTTCGTCGGCAGTAATCACTACGGTAGAACCGCAGTCTTCAATACGCCCTGCTAGTGAGTCTGGCGAAAAACCGCCAAATACCACCGAATGCGGCGCGCCAATACGCGTACATGCCAGCATAGCCACCGCTGCCTCTGGGATCATCGGCATATAAATGGTGACGCGATCGCCTTTTTTGACACCTTTCGCTGTTAGCACATTGGCAAATTTACAGACCTCAGCATGAAGCTCGCGATAGGTAATGTGGCGCGACTCACGCGGGTCATCGCCCTCCCAAATAATGGCAGTTTTATCGCCGCGCTTGGCTAACTGACGATCTAGGCAGTTGGCGGCAACGTTGAGCTCACCATCAGCAAACCATTTGATGCGTAAATCTTCAGGGTTAAATGAGACATCTTTGACTTGAGTGAATGGCTTCATCCAGTCCACGACCTGCGCCTCTTTCGCCCAAAATGCGTCGGGATTAGCGATCGACTCGGCATAACGCGTGGCGTATTCATCGGCGGTATTACGTGTGCCCGCAGCTAAATAATGGGCTGGTACAGGAATTACAGTGGCGTCGCTCATGGCGTTGGCTCCTCAGTTGTCTGTCTTATATGCCTTAGCACCTTCCCCGAGTATGCCTCGCGCAAGGCATTATCTGCATTAGCCTTTCGTATCACTGGCGCAAAAACTCGACCAGCACCGAGCATTACGACCTAAGTGTTAGATACCAATGCCTAATACAGTTCACACCAGCGCAGCGCTATACAAGCAAAACCTACTTTGCGTTGGAGAATAAGAAGATGAAGCGCCTAACCAAAATCGCCCTGCTGACCCCACTAGCCGCTGCCATGTTTCCTGGCTTTGCCTTAGCAGACACTAGCAGTGAAATTGCCGCCTTACGCGATCGCCTAGAACAGCTCGAAGCTCAAGTGGCACAACAAAAAGCCACTCCAGCACCAGTCACCTCAAATAGCAGCGTCTCTTTTGGTGATACCAAATTTAGTTTTGGCGGCTATGTAAAAGTTGACGCACTGTATTCACGCTTCTCTGATGGCTCAGTGGCCGGCAGCTCCAGTGGTCGCGACTTTTACGTGCCAAGTGCCACGCCCATCTCTGCTGGCAATGGCAACGCAAGTTCAGTGTTTGATATGCACGCGCAGCAAACACGTTTCTTCTTCAAGACTGAAACGCCTGCTGGCGATGGCAAGTCGGTCAAAGCCTATATCGAGATGGATTTTCAGAGCCCGGCACGTGGCTCTGAGCGCGTCACCAACAACTATGATCCCGGCTTACGTCACGCATTTTTGACCTATGACAAATGGTTGATTGGCCAAACTTGGACAACCTTCCAAGACCTCGGTGCATTACCTGAAACTGTGGACTTCGTTGGTTCTTCCGATGGCACAGTTTTCGGTCGCCAGCCTCAGGTACGCTATAGCACGGGTAATTGGCAGTTCTCCGTCGAGAACGCCGAAACTGCACTAGCTAGCCGAAGTGTTCCAGCTGGTGCCGTATCGATTACTGATCAAGGCTCCAACGCCATGCCAGACTTAGTTGCTCGCTATACGCACAAAGCAGACTTTGGCCATATCAGCGTTGCCGCTTTGGCGCGCCAGCTAAAAACTAGCCAAAATGCAGCCGGCCAAGATGAAACTACCGAAGGCTACGGCATTTCTCTCTCAGGCAAATATAATCTCAGTAGCGGCGATGATATTCGCTATATGGCTACCTACGGCAGCGGCCTCGGTCGCTATGTTGCGCTCGGAACCAGCGGTGATGCCGTCGTCGATGCCAGTGGCAATCTAGAGGCAATTGACGTGGTCGCGGGCTATGTGACCTATCGCCATTTATGGTCCGATAAACTGCGCAGCAGCATTCAGGCCTCTGTTTTATCAATAGATAACCCAGATATTCTGGCGCCAACGGCAGCCATTAGTGATGCCAACAAAACCATTTTCTCTGGCTTGACCAACATCATTTATAGCGTGACACCGAAACTGGATATCGGCGCTGAGTATCTACATGCCAATCGCGAGGTTGAAGATGGTCGTGACGGCAACTTAGATCGCCTGCAATTCATGGCCAAGTACAGCTTTTAAGCGCCCTGCGGCACACAAAGGCCATACATATCTGCCACTAAAGCCTTGCAGATAAACCACCATGGGCTAACCTACACTTAAGTTGTCTTAGCCCATTTGAGTACACGCTCATGAGTCGCTGGCACATTGCTGGTCGCAGCTTACGCGCCTTAGAAGCCATCACCGATGGCCTTCCTGCAGGCAAAGCCCCCGAGTTCGATACCCGAGGCCCTACTGAGCGCCTTCGTAGCATCACACTTCCCGCTTCCGATAAAGATAGCCATGTCGACTTCTGCGTCGCTACCGGCGCTTGGCCGATTGCCGCGTTTTGGAGTGCTCACGCATTTCTAGCAATGGCCGGCGTTTTGTCTGGCGGCGGAGGCGGCTGGCTACTTTGGCTAGCGGCCGGCTTGTTTGGCGTACTTCGTCAAACCAGTAATGTCATGCGCATCAACCAGCATCGCGTGCTAGTTCGCGAAGGCTTGGCTGGGCGTGCTGAACGCAAAATCGAGCTGCATCAAATCAGCTCAATTTGGGTGCAGCAAGGTGCGACCGGTCGTGCCCTCAATATTGGCCGTGTTGGCATGCAACTGATCAATGGTGAAGTAGTTTGGGGGCCGGTTATCGGCCATCCAACGCGTGCAAAACGCGCGATCGCGGTCGCGGTCAGTCGCCGTACGGCAAGTAATTAAACCACCCGTTACAGTATTGAAATTTAGGACTTGAGCAAGTCACTCGTCTCACGCATGATCTAGGCACAACTAAAACAACCTAGGTCATTGCTATGAGTGATAGCGTTTTTATTTTGGTGCTCCTGCCCATCTCTCTTTTTATCATTCTATTCAGCCTTGGGCTTGCGCTCACAGTCGCTGATTTTCGCCGTGTTGCGGTCTACCCACGCGGTGTCGCCATCGGTATGGCTAACCTGATCTTCATCTCGCCCCTTCTCGCAGTTGGCCTTGCAATAGCCTTTAAGCTACCACCAGAGCTTGCTGTCGGCATGGTATTGCTTGGCGCATCGCCAGGCGGCACCACTGCCAATATGCTCACTCATCTTGCGAAAGGCGATACCGCACTATCACTAACCATGACAGCAATTAGTAGTGTTGCGGCAGTGTTTACTGTGCCGATCTTGCTCGACTTATCGACTCAATGGTTTATGCATGGCGAAGCGCAATATGAAATCGCCATGATGCCCATCGTGATGAAAATCCTGCTCATTACCTTACTACCACTAGGCATCGGCATGATTGTTCGCAGTCGCGCCACACAATGGTCGATACGCTTTGAGCCGCTAGTGAAAAAAATCGCCACCATCTTTTTTATCTTGGTGGTGTTTGTTGTGCTCTGGTCTGAGCAAGAGCATATCTTTAGCAATATCGCCAGCGTCGGCCTAGCCGTGCTCTGCCTTAACGTCTTCGCCATGGGCATTAGCTATGGCAGCTCAAAACTCGCCGGCTTAGATGGCCCGCAATCAACCGCCATCAGCATTGAGCTCGGCGTGCATAACACCACGCTAGCAATGGCCGTGGGCGCAATGGTATCGGCATCAATGATCATCCCTGCCGCGGTGTATAGCCTGTTTATGTTCTTCACTGCCGGTGCATTTGCGAAATGGATGCATAGCCGCAATAGCTAGAAAAAAGCCTCGCCACACAATGCATGTGGCGGGGCTTTTTAGTGTTAAGGCAGCGCTTTGCGTCTGTTAAAACAGACGGTTCATGCCATTGAGCGCCGCCACCCGATAAGCCTCAGCCATGGTCGGATAGTTAAACGTGGTATTGGCAAAATACTCGATCGAGTTATTCGGCAAATTCATCACCGCCTGACCAATGTGGACAATCTCAGCGGCGTTATTACCGAAGCAATGAATGCCCAAAATCTCACGCGTATCGCGATGAAATAAGATTTTCAACATACCAACGACATCGCCCGAAATCTGCGCGCGCGCAAGATGCCTAAAGAATGACTGACCAACCTCATAGGGCACTTTATCTTCGGTGAGTTGGCGCTCGGTACGGCCAATGCAGGAGATCTCGGGGATGGTGTAAATGCCCGTCGGCACATCGCCAACATGCGGCACATCTTGACTACCAGTGATGTGCGCAGCGGCACAGCGACCTTGATCATAGGCAGCAGATGCTAGCGCGGGCGGACCAATGACATCGCCTGCCGCGTAAACATTCGCGGCGTCTGTGCAATAGCGCTCATCGACAGCAATTTGGCCACGACTATTGGCACTCAAGCCTACGGCCTCAAGGTTAAGCGTTTCAGTATTACCGGCACGGCCGTTGCACCAGAGAATGGCATCGGCCTTAATTTTCTTGCCCGACTTCGTGTGCAAAATCACGCAATCGTCCTGCGTTTCAAGCTTGCTGTATTCCTCTTGATTTCGAATAAGCACACCTAAATCACGAAGATAATGCGACAGCGCATCGGCAATTTCATTGTCTAAAAATGACAGCAACTGCGGCTGCGTATTGACCAGATCGACCTTGTAGCCGAGGCCAACAAAAATCGATGCATACTCGCAACCAATCACGCCAGCGCCATAAATAATCAGCTTTTGCACTGGATAGTCGAGCTTCAAGATCTTATCGCTATCGAAAACGCGTGGATGATTAAAGTCGATGTCAGCAGGCTGATACGGGCGACTGCCGGTAGCAATTACCGCAGACTCAAAACCAATGCGCTCGCTAACACCCTCAGAGGTCAGCACGCTCATGGTGTGATCATCCTCGAAGCGAGCCTCACCGTAATACAGATCAACGTCGTTGCGCTCGAAAAAGCGGTGATGAGTAGTTACTTGTATATCAATGACTTTATGCGCGCGTGCCAACACTTGCGACAGCGGCAGGCTGCGAATATCGGCCATGCGCGACAGCAATGGGTCACGGCGAAAACGCATCAGGTTATAGACGGTCTGGCGCAGTGCCTTGGATGGAATAGTGCCCACATGCGCACAGTTGCCACCAACTTCGCCAAGCTGATCGATCACCGCAACGCGCCGGCCTTCCTTAACCAATTTCATGGCCGCACCCTCACCCGCAGGTCCAGCACCAATCACTACCACATCGTAACGCGCTAACATGCTGATCCGCCCTATTTGCTATGCCTTAGATTGACTATTAGGGTAGTGTTTTTACGGGCGTTTGTCTGGCTTATTCAACCAAAGAATGGTCTCTCAGCGTAATACATGCCGGCACACTAGCATCGGTTTTACGCTACACTCAGGCACATCTTTAGTGTCCTGATGAGCCATCATGAGCAACTCCAGCGAGCCCACTCTTAGTAGCCCCAATCCTGTGCGCATCGAGACCGGCGTGAAGCTGCGTGGTGCAGAGAAAATGGCGCGTATTCCGGTGAAAATCATCCCCACCGTGGAAATGCCGCGCAAGCCTGACTGGATCCGTGTACGCATTAAAAACCCAGCCGAAGTATCACGAATCAAAGGCCTGCTGCGCGAGCAAAAACTGCACACCGTGTGCGAAGAAGCCGCCTGCCCTAACCTTGCCGAATGCTTTGGTGGCGGCACCGCGACCTTTATGATCATGGGCGATATTTGTACACGCCGATGCCCATTTTGCGATGTCGCCCACGGCCGCCCCAATATGCTCGATGCCGAAGAGCCACATAACTTAGCCGAAACAGTGGCCAACCTTGGCCTGAAATACGTGGTGGTGACTTCGGTCGATCGTGACGACTTGAAGGATGGCGGCGCACAGCATTTTGTCGACTGCATCGTCGCTGTGCGCGAGCGCAACCCTCACATCAAAATGGAAATTTTAGTACCCGACTTTCGTGGCCGTATGGATATCGCGTTGCGCTTAATCAGCGAATGCCCGCCAGACGTGTTCAACCACAATATCGAAACTGTGCAGCGCTTATATAAAGCTATTCGGCCGGGCTCGGACTATCAGCACTCGTTAACACTGCTGCAACGCTTCAAGCAAGAGCGCCCAGACATCGCCACCAAATGCGGCCTTATGGTCGGCATTGGCGAAACTGAAGAAGAAGTACTCGCGCTACTCGATGACTTGAGAGCTCACGATGTCGACCTAGTCACCATCGGCCAGTATTTGCAGCCCTCGAAAACGCATGCGCCGGTCGATCGTTTTGTTCATCCCGATGAGTTTGCTCGCTACGCCGCTTATGGCCGCAAAATTGGTTTTCGCAACGTTGCTAGCGGCCCCATGGTGCGCTCGAGCTATCACGCCGACCTGCAATTTGCTGGCGTCGACGTCAATGCGATGACTGTTGCGGCTCAAACCAATTGATGGCCATAACTACTGGATGGCTTTTAGCGCATGACTGACTTGTTTCATCGTTTGCAGATCAACCACGCCAGTGGCGAAATCCCTGGTGAGCGCGTCGATATTGGCTGGCGCGCTTGGGCATCTCGTGCACCTATAAAGAAGGTTGGTAGCCTGCGTTTTTACGTAGAAAACTTGCAGTTTTGGCTAGCCGTCTGGCGCTTTTTCGGCCAGCAGCGCGTGCTCATTCAAGTCGATAACCACTACCTAACGGCCACTAGCGCCAGCATCACAGCCAATGATCAGGGCAGCATTAGCGTCACTCTCATGCAGCGCACTACTATTCTTGGGCACTTCTTTCGCTATGTTCTATGGCGCCGGAAAAGCCCTTTACACAGCACGCTCATGGGCAATGATGTCCGCATCAGCTTCAGCTCGTCGATTCCTACCGAACTACCAAAAAAGCTAAGCCATTGCCCCGAAGCACTGTTGGATGGCGATAGTGCGTTGAGCTTGCCGCTGCATATCACGCGCTATATTAGTCAGTAGCTAGCGCCGCTTTTGCCGCCGCCAATGTGGCGCGCGTCTCAGCCCGATCAAGCTGCTTTACAGCACGCTGGGCCATGGCCAACGCCGACAGGGGACGGCCACTACGAATGAGCACATCGGCTAAATTATTTAGCAGCCAAGGCGACTCCGGCTGCGCTTTCAAACCTTCCTGCAGCACGGCCTCAGCGCTGGCCAAACCTGTTTCTTGTTCAGCGAGCTGCGCCTGTGCCAACCACAAGGAAATCTCTTCTGGCCAATAACTTAGACCACGGCGCAAACCGGCCATGGCAAGCTCTGGCGGTGCTGCTTTAGCCATGACCACGAGCTGCTTAGCCACGACAGATGAGGTCACGGATGCCGGCCATTCAGCCTGCACTGGCAGCAAACGAATAGCCCAGCGCCCACTACGTGCCCACGTTCGATCAAACACCGACCAACTCAGCACCAAGCGCTTCTGCTCGCCAGAGCGCAGAATAATCTTTTCACGTGCAGTATCGACGCCAATAACAACGGCGTAATGCCAGACCGGATACCACGACAAACCATTGTTTTGAAACACCACGACCGGGCTGCCATCGGCGACTGCCTGTGCAAGCACGCGCAAGTTCGGCGCTAAGCGCTCGGGCACAAACCCGCGCTGGCGCGATTGAGCCACTAGCTCATCGGTGAGCGTGCCTTCTCGACCTGGAATATACAGTGATGGCGCAAGCGCTTCGGGCGTGACCGGCGAACCAAGATAGGTCATCACCATGGCCAATGCCGCAGGGCCGCACTCATACTCGCGCTGAGCATAGAAAGGGACGTTGCTGAGTTCTACCGATGGCGGCGGCAGCACGCGTAAATCAAGCGCCTGCGGTGTCATGCAGGCGCTCAATAATAACGCCAGCAGCGCCGTCAGCCAGAGTCGGCTTAGACGCATACTGGATCGACTCAACGAATGGAGCGTGTGAACGGGAAGATTTTGGTGAAGCCTAGAATATCGGTTACTAGCAATACCAAGAAAACAAAGATGACGGCGCCAATAACGCCACCACCACCAGCACCGACTGGCGTGGAGTCAATTTTCTCTGCTAAACGCTGCACTTCTTCATCAGATAATGCCGCAACACGATCAACCGCTTGGTCTGAGTCAACACCAAAACGCGTCATTTGCGTACGTACTTCTTCGCGCTGAAGCCAATCCACCACCTGCGCACGTTGGCCTTCAATTGCAGCGCTATCGCTGCTCGACAAATACGTTTCCGGGGCAATGGGCCCAGCAATTGCAGCCATGCTCCAGGCGCTCGTAGTCACAATCAATACACTTGCTGTTGCAGCTCGAATGAACTTTTTCATTTTTATTACCTCATGGATAGCTTGTCCAATATACGCGTAAACCATCTACCACGTTGACATATCTCCAGTCGCGCCATTCTTTCGAACCGCTTAGTCAAAGCGCTAACATGCGCCTCTCAGCCGCGTCGGTCGGCCACAAATGGGTTGGTACGGCGCTCATGGCCAATGGTCGACATTGGGCCGTGGCCGGGCACAAAACGCATATCATCAGGCAGTATCCAGAGCTCACGCTTAATGGCATCGAGCAAGTCCTGATGGTTGCCCATAGGGAAATCGGTGCGGCCTATAGAGCCGGCAAACAGCACATCGCCAACAAAACTCACGCCTGCACTTTCAGAAATAAACACGACGTGGCCGGGCGTATGGCCAGGGCAATGACGCACCAATAAGGTCTCAGCGCCAACCGTAACTTCATTGCCTTGGTCTAACCAACGTGTCGGTGTAAATGGCCGCGCCGTGGGAAATTGAAACATGCGCGATTGATCATCTAAGCGATCGATCCAAAACTGATCGCCGGGGTGTGGTCCCTCAATTGGCAGGTGCAATTGCTCAGCCAAATCGGCCACGGCACCGGCGTGATCGATGTGTGCATGAGTGACTAGCAGCTTGGTGAGTGTCACGCCTTCGGAGGCGACCAGAGCCAATAGTTTATCGGCGTCACCGCCGGCATCAACGAGCGCTGCTTCATTGGTGGCATCGCACCAAATCAAACTACAATTTTGTTCAAACGGGGTCACGGGGTGAATACGAAAGCGTAAAGCCATTAACTCAGCTCCTGGTTCGGGCGACTGATTTCGGCCGCAGCGGGTGGTCGGTGCTCTGGTTTCAGGCGCACATAAAGGGTTTTATTCACGCGGGCAATCACTTGGCCATCGGCATCAACAACCTCCACAACAAGCTCGGGACGCACGGCGCCACCTGTGGCGGCCTGCGTTTTGATTTGCTCAAGCAGGCCATCAGGCAGGCGAAAGCAGGCAAATACTTGGCTCTTACCAGGGCGCAAAAAATCAATTTTCGCGGCCTGATCCCAGACAATATAGTTCGGCCCTAAGCGTCTCATTAGGATGAGCATGTAAAACGGATCGACCATGCTGTAAAGGCTGCCGCCAAAGTGCGTGCCGACGTAATTTTTATTCCAGAACGTTAGCTTCATGGAAACGTCGATTTCGCTAAAGTCTGGACTGATACGATCGACTCGAATACCCGCCCCTAAGAACGGAAAATACAAAGAAAACAACCACCGTAGACGACTCGCTTTCATACAGACACCTTCAGATATGATGACAATTTGGGCTACACTCGCCCCATCATTGCCAAGGAGCACTTTACCATGCCATCGATGGATGTCGTTTCAGAACTCGAGGTTTACGAGGTTAATCACGCCGTACAAAACACCACGAAAGAGATCGCTACGCGTTTCGACTTTCGCGGCTCGGAAGTATCGGTAAGCTTCAACGAGAAAAACAAAGAAATTAAACTTAGCGCTGAATCAGACTTTCAGGTCGAGCAAGTGCTCGCCATGCTCGAAAGCCAAATGATCAAGCGCAAAGTCGACCCACAAGTTTTCGATCCACAAAAAATGGAAGCCTCGGGCAAGTTCATGCACCAAATCATCAAGCTGAAAGATGGTTTGGACAGCGACACTGCAAAAAAAGTAGTGAAGCTATTAAAAGAAAATGGCCATAAAGTTCAAGCCAGTATTCAGGGCGACAAAGTGCGCGTGAGCGATAAAAAGCGCGATACCTTACAAACCGTAATGGCATTTTTACGCGAGCAGCAGCTGGGTTTGCCGCTGCAATTCAATAATTTCAAGGATTAATAGCGATGGCTTTTAGCAATAACATCACGCGCGCCATGCGGCCTTTTCAGGCCCTGCCAGAAAGTTTACGCCAACGCGCTATTTCAATGATTTTTGGTCGAGTAGTGCCTTTTGTTGGCACTTCGGCTCTGCTCTATGAAGAGATCAGCGAAACCCGTGTGATTGTCAGCATCAAGAACCGCCGTAAAGTGCAAAATCACATCAAAAGCGTGCACGCAGCAGCGATGGCGCTCTTAGCAGAAACCGCCTCAGGCTTTGTTGTTGGCGTGAACTTGCCCGATGACAAAATGCCGCTGATTAAAACCTTGAAGGTCGATTATGTTCGCCGTTCATCAGGTGATTTGCGCGCAGTGGCAACGCTCACGCAAGCCGACATCAACCGTATTCGTAACGAGCCAAAAGGTGAAGTGCTGGTGCCGGTCGTGGTGACTGACGCCACTGGCGAGCAGCCGGTGAATTGCGAGATGCTCTGGGCTTGGACCAGTAAGAAGCGTAAGTAAGCGCTCTTCAGCTCAATAATGCGGTGGCGGTGGCTCAATTTCCGGGCTACCGCTGCCGCTGGGCTGCAAGGTTCGCATCTGCTCGTATAAATGCCGCATATCGGCCTGCAAGCGCGCAATATGATCTTGCTGCGTCGCCACTAAGCGGTTCAATGCATCGAGCAAATCATCTTGATAAGCGACCTTTATTTCTAAGTCTGTCAGCCGCGACTCCATCATTATTCCTCAGCAAAACCTATGTGCCGCGCAGTATGGCAGAGGCTCTATAGGCCTGCATCTGTTAGACTCCGCGCCACTCAAACTTTAGCTGTTGTTATATCCATGGCCTTGCTTTCTCTGCGTGATGTATCCATTGCTTTTGGCGGCCCCGCGCTGCTATCAAAAGTGTCGTTTAGCCTTGAGCGTGGCGAGCGTGTCTGCGTTATTGGCCGCAATGGCGAGGGTAAATCGACCCTGCTAAAAATCATTGCCGGCGAATTGATAGCCGACACCGGCGAAGTCATGCGCACACAAGGTGCTCGCGTCGCGTCATTGCGCCAAGAGGTGCCACAGGGCTGGACCGGAACGGTTGAGGACATTATTGCCGGCGGCTTTGATGATCTGCCCGATAGCGATGCCGCTTTGGAGGACTGGGAAATCCAGATCCGCATCAACAAGATCACTACGCGCTTAAGCCTCGACCCATACGCAGACTTCAATTCGCTTTCTGGTGGTCGTAAGCGCCGCGTTTTGCTCGCACGTGCATTGGTTACCGAGCCCGACATCTTGCTGCTCGATGAGCCCACCAACCACCTCGACGTACGCTCGATCACTTGGATCGAAGATTTCCTTTTAGGCTGGAATGGCACGCTGTTGTTCATCAGTCACGATCGTCGCTTCTTAGGCAATTTAGCGACTCGCTTGGTCGAAGTCGATCGTGGCCAACTGCGCAGCTACCCTGGCAATTACGAAGCCTATTTAGAACGCAAAGCTGAGCAGCTAAGCGCCGAAGGCCATCAAAACGCGGTGTTTGATAAAAAGCTCGCGCAAGAAGAAGTCTGGATACGCCAAGGCATTAAAGCCCGCCGTACCCGTAACGAAGGCCGCGTGCGTGACTTAGAACAACTACGTCGCGAGCGCGCTGAGCGCCGTAATCGCCAAGGTAACGCGCGCTTGGTAATGGCCGAAGCCGAACGTTCAGGCAAGCTTGTACTAACGGCGGAGAACTTAAGCCTGAGTCTCGGTGGCCTCAACCTCGTTCAAGATTTCTCTACAGTCATTATGCGTGGCGATAAAATTGGCCTAATCGGCGATAACGGCGTCGGCAAAACCACGCTAATTCGTATGCTGCTAGATGACCTCGAGCCCGACGCTGGCAAAATCACTCACGGCACTCAGCTGTCAGTGAACTATTTTGACCAGCTCCGTAGCGCCCTCGACCTTGAGGCCACCGTGGTTGATAACGTTGGGCAAGGTTCGGATTACATCGAGATTAATGGTCAGCGCAAACACATCCTGGGCTATCTACAAGACTTCCTATTCTCACCTCAACGCGCCCGTACGCCAGTGAAAGCGCTGTCGGGTGGCGAGCGTAATCGCTTGCTGCTGGCCAAACTATTCACGCGGCCAAGCAACGTGCTCATCCTCGACGAACCTACCAACGACCTCGATGTTGAAACATTGGAGCTGCTTGAAGAGCTGCTGGTTAGCTATCCAGGCACCCTACTGCTAATTAGCCACGATCGAGCCTTTTTAGACGCGGTTGTAACGAGCACATGGGTATTTGAAGGCGAAGGTCAGATCAATGAATACGTCGGCGGTTATGCTGATTGGTTGCGCCAACGTCCAGAGCCCATTAGCACAGTGAGCGAAGTGCCTACGGCGAAAGCCGCGGCCACTTCTGCGAAGCCAGCCAAGCGCAAGCTCAGCTTTAAAGAGCAGCGCGAACTCGATGCTATTCCTGGGAAAATCGATGCCTTGGAAGCTGAGCAGGCCGAGCTACAAGCGGCACTTGCCGATGGCCAACTCTTTGTTAGCGATCTCGAAAAAGCCACCGCGATGGCTCAGCGCCTGCCATTAATTGATGATGAGTTATTGGTGTTGCTGTCACGCTGGGAAGAGTTTGGCGGCGAGGCTTAAGGACAAAAAAGCAAAGTGTCTGCCTCAAAGCTTGACCAGGCGGTCACGCTTTGGCAGGCTGCGCGCATTAATTTAAATGAGCGCCTTAAATGACAGCTTTAGCCTCACACAATACACCTTCCTGCGACAACACCGATCTCCCTGATGTGCAAGCACCAGCGCCTTGGACACTGACAGGCCAAGGCTATTTAATCGCATTGAAAATGCCCGAAGATGTACTGGATAGCTGCACATTCACACCAAGCTCTTTACGCAGCTCACGCCGCAGCAAGCTTAGCATTGCCATGCTCGTGAACTACGACAGCAGTCCAGTCGGCCCTTACCAAGAGCTGTTATTCATACCTGGAAGCTTTCAGTTTAACGATGCCCGTCGTGCCAGCATTAGCCGCATTTATGTATCGAGCCAAGCCTCAGTTACTAATGGAAGAAGCAACTGGGGTATCCCGAAGGATCGCTGCGACTTTGAGATCAACTTTAATGATAGCGGCACCGACTCTGCTCGTCTCACTGCCGATAATGGCGACATGATTGCAGAATTAGTTCTTAGCAGTATGGGCCCTAAACTGCCGCTTCCAACTAATCTTGTGCCAAAAGCTATTCGCACATTGTCGCAAGTTTGGGAAGGTCTTGAGTACACGCTAACACCGTCAACGACCGGCCATGGCAAATGGGCGAAGGTAATCGACTGGAAGTTTAACTCAGATTATTTTCCCGACTTAGCGAAAGGCCGCTGTATCGCTGCGATAAAAATCACTGACTTTACAATGGTATTTCCAGAGCCTCGCATCCAAAGCTGGCGTGGTTGAGAGCGATGCAGCTAGAGCTTGAATGACTAAGCTCTAGCTGCACCTGGCCGCTTAGCGCGGCTGGTGGAATTTCCCCGAGCGCTGTACCACAGCCTCAATGAACGCACCGGCGTGCACCGGATCAACAAACTGTTCAATGCCATGGCCCAGGTTGAAGATATGGCCGCTACCGGCGGTTTCACCGAGCTCAGGCGTCCACACATTGGCATAGCTAGCTAGCAGTTGCTCTACTTCTTGCTCGATGCGTGGCAGTGGCGCGTAGAGCATGGATGGATCCATATTGCCTTGCAGCGCAACACGATGGCCTACGCGAGCACGCGCCTCGCCTAAGTCGGTGGTCCAGTCTAGACCCAAGGCATCAACGCCAGTGTCCGCCATTGCTTCCAACCATTGCCCACCGCCTTTGGTAAACAGGGTGATGGGCACACGACGACCGTCGTTTTCACGGATCAAACCATCGACGATTTGCTGCATATAGCGCAATGAGAACTCGCGATAAGCACCATGTGAAAGCGCCCCGCCCCATGAGTCGAAAATCTGAATCGCTTGCGCGCCGGCACGGATTTGCGCATTCAAATACAGTGTTACCGATTGCGCGAGTTTATCGAGCAGTGCGTGCAGCACTTCTGGGTTCGTCGCCATCAAGGTTTTCGACTCGCGGAAATCGCGCGAGGAACCGCCTTGAATCATATACGTCGCTAATGTCCACGGACTGCCAGCAAAGCCAATCAGCGGCACTTGGCCTTTTAGCTCGCGACGAATCGTGCGCACGGCATCCATGACATAGCCTGTGTCTAACTCAGGGTCCGGGATAGGCAGCGCCGCGACATCGGCCATGGTGCGCACCGTACGTTGAAAGCGCGGGCCTTCGCCAGTTTCAAAATACAGACCCAAACCCATGGCATCGGGAATAGTCAGGATGTCGGAGAATAAAATCGCGGCATCAAGAGGAAAGCGACGCAGCGGCTGCATTGTGACTTCGCAGGCGAGCTCAGGGTTTTTCATTAGCTTCATGAAGTCGCCGGCTTGAGCGCGAGTAGCGCGATATTCAGGCAGATAGCGCCCGGCTTGGCGCATCATCCAAACCGGTGTGCGGTCGGTGCTCTGACGCAGCAAGGCACGTAAGTAGCGATCATTTTGCAACTCAGACATCGACACTTTCCTCCAATCAATTTTGCGGTACATTTGCTGTCTGCACCTAGGCCGTCGTATTGTATCAGCGAACGAGGGAGTACTCAGACATGACACGATTTTTGCTGATATTGATATCAATAACACTAGTGAGCGCCTGCGCCACTCGCGAGCGCTATGAGGCACGTATCGACACCTATGTCGGCAAATCTATCAATGTGGTGATGGATGACTGGGGCTATCCCAGCGGTAGTTTCGAAGCCCCTAACGGTAATACGGTTTATACCTGGGATAAACAATCGAGCTATACCAGCTCACCCAGCGTACAGACCGGGGTTTTTACCGGCAGCAGCAATGGTGGATTTTTTACTGGCCTCGGCTTTGGTAGCAACACGATAACTCGCCGCTGCCAAACCTATTTTGAAGTCAATAAGCAGAAAGTGATTCTACGCTGGCGCACTCAAGGTAATGACTGCCGAGAGTAACTCTTAGCTTTCATAGAGCGCGCCACGACGTTTCTCGAGACATAAAAAAGGCCAGCATCAACGCTGGCCTTTTTTATCGATCAGGACTACTTAAACATCTAGATAATCCATGATGCCTTCAGCTGCCTGACGGCCTTCCCAAATCGCTGTCACCACCAAATCAGAACCACGTACCATATCGCCACCGGCAAACACTTTCGGGTTGCTGGTTTGGAACTTATAGGTAGCAACTTCTGGCGCAGTCACACGGCCTGAGCTATCGGTGTCGATGCTCGTGGTCGCGAACCAATCGGCCGGGCTAGGACGGAAACCAAAGGCCAGAACCACGGCATCGGCTGGCAAAATTTGCTCTGAGCCTGGCACTGGTTCTGGGCTACGGCGGCCACGTGCATCAGGCTCGCCAAGCTGAGTTTCGACGACTTTCACGCCAGTGACTTTATGGCCGTCGCCAACGATTTCCACTGGCTGACGGTTAAACATAAACTGCACACCCTCTTCGCGCGCATTACGAACTTCGCGGCGTGAGCCCGGCATGTTTTCTTCATCACGGCGATAAGCGCAAGTCACGCTCTCCGCACCCTGACGAATCGATGTACGGTTGCAGTCCATAGCCGTGTCACCACCACCAAGCACCACCACTTTTTTACCGGACATATCGATGTAATCCGCAGGGTCTTTCTCGAAGCCGAGATTGCGATTTACGGTGGCGATAAGCAGGTCTAGCGCATCGTAAACACCGGGTAGCTCTTCGCCGGGAAAACCACCTTTCATATAGGTGTATGTGCCCATGCCCATGAAGACAGCGTCATACTCGCCTAGCAGCTCATCGATGCTTATGTCTTTGCCGATTTCGGTGTTAAGGCGGAACTCAATGCCCATGTCGCTGAAAATTTCGCGACGTTGGCTCATCACCGTTTTTTCCATTTTGAACTCGGGGATGCCAAAGGTCAGCAAACCACCGATTTCTGGATTTTTATCAAACACCACTGCTTTCACACCGGCACGAGTCAACACGTCGGCACAGCCTAAGCCAGCAGGGCCGGCACCAATAATCGCCACTTTTTTACCCGTCGCGACTACGCCAGACAGATCTGGACGCCAGCCCATAGCAAACGCCGTATCGACAATATACTTTTCAGTATTGCCGATAGTCACAGCGCCAAAACCATCGTTGAGGGTGCAAGCGCCTTCGCATAAACGATCCTGCGGGCAAACGCGGCCACAGACTTCTGGCAGCGTATTGGTTTGGTGGCAAAGCTCTGCTGCCTCAAACAAACGCCCCTCAGAAACCAGCTGCAACCAGTTAGGAATATAGTTGTGCACGGGGCACTTCCACTCGCAGTAGGGGTTGCCGCAACTTAAGCAGCGATGCGACTGGCCTTCCACTTCTGGCTTAGTAAATGGTTGATAAATCTCGATAAACTCCGCTCGGCGGACACCAAGAGCTTTCTTAGATGGGTCATGACGCGCCACATCCAAGAATTGAAAATCGTTATTTAGGCGCTCTGCCATGATCTTGCCTCTTATTGCCGTTCGGGCTTACTGCGGATTAGACACGGTGCTTTTCAGCAGTTCTTTAATGTTGGCGGCTTTAGGTTTAACCAGCCAGAATTTGCGATGGTAATCATCAAACTCCTCCAACACGACACGCCCCCACTCACTATCAGTCGCTTTTACGTAATCACGCAATACCGACTTCAAGTGATGGCGATGTGGGCCCATAGGTTCGGTACTAATGCGATGAATCTCGATCAACTCATGATTGCAACGATCGAAGAAGTTATTCTCCAAGTCGAGCACATAGGCGAAGCCGCCAGTCATACCGGCACCAAAGTTCAAGCCTGTTGAGCCCAAAATAGTAACCAAACCACCAGTCATGTATTCGCAGCAATGATCGCCAGCGCCTTCAATGACTGCATGACACCCCGAGTTACGTACCGCGAATCGCTCGCCAGCAGTACCGGCAGCATAAAGTGTGCCGCCCGTTGCGCCATAGAGGCAGGTGTTGCCGATTATGGCCGTGTCTTGCGACTTAAATGCAGCGCCTTTCGAAGGGCGAATCACCAACTGACCGCCAGCCATGCCTTTACCGACGTAATCGTTGGCATCACCTTCGAGGTGTAGGTTCAGGCCACCGGCATTCCAGACGCCAAAGCTCTGACCGGCAGTACCAGTGAATTTCAATGTGATCGGTGCATCGCTCATGCCTTGATCGCCATGACGCAGTGCAATTTCACCCGATACTCGTGCGCCAATTGAGCGGTCACAGTTACCGATAGAGTAACTAAACTCACCACCTTTCTTGCCTTCAATCGCCGGCAGGATCTCAGCCACAATCTTCTCAGCCAACACACCTTTATCGAATGGCTCGTTGCGCTTGTCTTGGCAGAACTGTGGTTTATCTGCAGAGATGTGATCGTTTTTCAACAATGGCATCAGGTCTAGGCGCTTATGCTTTTCAGTCGTGCCGGGCAGACATTCAAGCAAGTCAGTACGACCAATTAGCTCGCTCAGTGAGGCTACACCGAGCACGGCCAACCATTGGCGCGTCTCTTCTGCGATGAACTTGAAGAAGTTCATCAGCATTTCGGGCTCACCAATGAAGTGGTCCTGACGCAATTTATCTTGCTGAGTAGCAACACCAGTGGCGCAGTTATTCAAATGGCAAATACGCAGGTATTTACAGCCTAAAGCGATCATCGGTGTTGAGCCGAAACCAAAGCTTTCTGCACCTAAAATAGCCGCCTTCACCACATCGAGACCAGTTTTCAAGCCGCCATCGGTTTGCACGCGCACCTTGCCGCGCAGGTCATTAGCACGCAGCGCTTGTTGCGCTTCAGACAGACCTAATTCCCATGGCGAACCGGCGTGATGGATCGAGCTCAAGGGCGAAGCTGCAGTACCGCCGTCATAACCGGAAATAGTGATGAGGTCGGCGTAGGCCTTGGCAACACCAGCAGCAATGGTACCAACGCCAGGTTCAGACACGAGCTTGACCGACACTAATGCTCTTGGATTGACTTGCTTCAAGTCAAAAATAAGCTGCGACAAATCTTCGATCGAATAAATATCGTGATGCGGTGGTGGTGAAATCAGCGTTACACCAGGCACCGAATGGCGCAAACGAGCGATCAGAGCATTGACCTTGCCGCCTGGCAACTGGCCACCCTCGCCCGGCTTGGCGCCTTGAGCAACTTTAATCTGCAGCACTTCAGCACTAGCTAAGTAAGCTGGCGTGACACCAAAACGACCCGATGCAACTTGCTTAATTTTCGAGTTTTTCAGTGTGCCATAGCGCACAGGATCTTCGCCGCCCTCACCGGAGTTAGAGCGGCCGCCGAGTGTGTTCATGGCAATAGCAATCGACTCGTGAGCCTCAGGCGAGAGTGCGCCCAATGACATGCCTGCCGAGTCGAAGCGTCGCAGAATTGCTTCCAGCGGCTCGACTGCGTCAATCGCCAATGGTGTCGCAGCTTTTTTCAGCTGCAATAAATCACGCAGTGTCGTCACTGGGCGTAAGTTCACCAAGTCGGCATAGGCCTGATAGTCGCTGTAAGCACCGGAGCGTACGGCCGTGTGTAGGCTATTGATCACGTCTGGATTAAAGGCGTGATACTCCTTGCCATAAACAAACTTGAGCAAGCCACCTTGATCAATTTGCTTACGCGCACGCCATGCATCTGCACCAAGTAAACGCTGATCGACTTCCAGCTCAGCAAAGCCAGCGCCTTGAATGCGGCTTGGTACACCTTTGAAGCAAAGGTCGACCACTTCACGATTAAGACCAACCGCCTCAAAAAGCTGAGCGCCACGATAAGAGGCCACTGTAGAAATACCCATTTTTGATAGGATTTTCAGTAGACCTTTATCGACGCCTTTGCGGAAATACGCTTGCGCCTCAAGTGGGTCGCCAAGGATTTCGCCGCTGCGAGCCATATCGGCAATGATGTCATAAGCCAAATAAGGGTAAATAGCGGTAGCACCAAAGCCTAATAAAACGGCGAAATGGTGTGCATCGCGCGCGACAGCCGTTTCTACAATAAGGTTAGCGTCACAGCGCAAACCCACTTTTATTAAATAATGGTGAATAGCACCAGTTGCCATCAATGCGTTGATTGGCAAGTAGTTTTCACGAATATTTCGGTCACTTAAGACTAGCTGCGAACGACCAGCACTGACTGCAGCCTCAGCTTGTTTACAAACTCGTAGTATCGCCGCTTGCAAGCCTTCATCTTCGGCATAGTTTAAGTCGATAGCTTCCGACTCAAAGCCTGGCAGATCAACGCTTTGCAGCTGCTGGAACTTGCTATGCGAAAGTACAGGGCTGGAAACAATCGCGCGACGCGCATGCTCTGGCGTCTCTTCAAAGATATTCAGCTCTGGACCAAATGCTGTCTCCAAAGACATCACAATAGCTTCGCGCAAAGGATCAATTGGCGGGTTAGTGACCTGGGCAAACTGCTGGCGGAAATAATCCGCCAAGTGCCGCACGCGACCAGAGAGAACAGCCATTGGCGTGTCATCGCCCATTGAGCCGACAGCTTCTTGGCCAGCCTCTGCTAGCGGACGAATAATTTGATCGCGCTCTTCATACGTTACCAAGAACATTTTTTGGTAAATATTTAAGCGCTCACGAGACACTTGGCCAAGCAGCTGCTTCTCTAAAGCACTGTCGCTTTCGATACGACGAGCTTCTGCACGTAGCCACTTTTTATAAGGTTGCGCATTTTTCAGCACATCATCGATAGCTTTAGTATCGAGCAAAGTGCCGGTCTGCGTATCGACAGCAATCAACTTACCTGGGCCAACACGACCTTTAGAAATGACATCTTCTGGCGCGTAATTCCACACGCCAATCTCAGATGCTAGCGTGATATAGCCGTTTTTAGTGATGACATAGCGCGCTGGACGCAGGCCATTACGATCGAGCATACAAACCGCATAACGACCATCGGTAATGACTAAACCTGCCGGGCCATCCCAAGCTTCCATGTGCTTGGCGTTATATTCGTAAAATGCACGTAGATCGGTATCCATGGAGTCGACGTTTTGCCATGCAGGAGGCACTAGCGTACGCAGAGCACGGAATAGGCTCATGCCGCCAGCTAGTAGAATCTCCAGCATATTATCGAGGCTGGATGAGTCAGAGCCGGTCAGGTTGATGAGCGGCGTCAGCTCAGTCAGGCCTGGTAAATCTGGATGGGTAAACTTCGGCGTACGCGCCAATGCCCACTGACGATTACCACTGACAGTATTGATTTCACCATTGTGCGCCAAGTAGCGGAATGGCTGAGCCAAAGGCCAGCGAGGCAGCGTATTGGTGGAGAAGCGCTGGTGAAATACGCAGATATGCGTAGCCATGCGAGGATCGCCGAGATCGGTGAAGAAGCTCGGCAAATCTGCCGGCATCACCAAACCTTTATACGATATGACTTGTGTCGATAGTGTCGTGACGTAATACAGCAAGTCATCACGCAGCTTTTGCTCTGCACGGCGACGCGCTAAAAATAGCTTACGATTAGCAGTCTCTTCATCAAAGCCGTCAGCCTGCACAAAGACCTGCTCAAAAACCGGTAAAGAGCGCAAGGCGATCTCGCCGAGGATACTGTTATCGGTAGGCACTTTACGCCAGCCAGCAACACTTAAACCTTCAGCTGCCAACTCGGCAGCTAATGTATCGCGCGCGTGCTGTGCTTTCACTGGATCGGTATTAAGAAAGACTAGGCCTGCCGCGAAGCGCTCATTAAGGCTAACGCCTAACTCGGCTTGAGCAACAGACTTGAAGAACTCTCGAGGCATGGCCAACAACAAACCGCAACCGTCTCCGGTCTTGCCATCGGCAGCAATAGCGCCTCGGTGCGTCATGCAGCTGAGTGACTCAATAGCTGTTTGAACTAGGTGGTGACTAGCATCGCCTGTCATGTGCGCTATGAGGCCAAACCCGCAGTTATCGCGAAATTCGTCGGGATGATATAAGCCTGCGTTGACGACCGTTGGTTCTTCCATCAATAAGTCACCTTATGAAACAAAGGTTTATGGTTTCCTTGTGGACACAGTAAAATCGCATACCACAAAAAATGGATGCGCATATTACTGGAAAACCGCGTTTTACTCAATTAGCCAGTGGTGATCTCACGCGCCGGCCTGTAAAAAAACTACGGAGCTCGACCCTGATTTTTTTGTAGCGACTCGACTGGGTCTACTCCTTGAAATGGCTGAGCTGTTAGCTCTGCTGACTCTGCTTTAGCAGCCGCTGCCGCCCTAGCATTTGCCAGCGCCTCCTGCTGCGCCAAGTAATTTTTCGCTAAAACAGCGCGCACCGATGCCAGCGAAATTTGATAACTCTCCCACGGGCGCACTAAAAACTGCCCGCCAAAGCCAGTCAAGCTCTCCGCCACCGCTACCGCTTGGTCGCTGCTATAAAACTCACCGTAGCTTACAACGAAGCGTGACCTTGCTGTTGTGACCAAGCCCAGTGCGGGGTCTGGCATTTCTGGCAACTCAAAACAGCGTAAATCGGCGCTATTGCCATTTTGCGTCAAAAACTCCGTGGCGCCTCGCTCAGACGAAAACACCGCAAGCTGAATTGTGTAGCCAGCTTTGTCTTGTGCCGCCAGCCATTGCTCCGAACGATATTGCGAGTAGCGCTGCGGCGCTAAACCATCAAAAGGCACAGGCTGGTCGCCACCATTATCAGGCACTATTTCAGGGAAGGCACCAAAGCCTTCTTTAAATTCGGTTTCGCCAGCACGTACGATATTACCCAGCTCTTTTTCATTCATGTCGACACGCTCAGGTACTCTGGCATTGAGCACGACCAAGCCGATTATGAATACCACGATCAGAGCGAGGCCGATGCGTGACTGGAAGCGAGAGACATTCATGCCGTGACTCCAGCTGCAGCCAAAGTGTCGCGAACTAAGCTTAGGTCAGTCATATCAACTACCACGGCCTCGCCCACGCGCTTCAGCAGCACCAAACGCAATTGACCATCAACGTTCTTTTTATCTACCGCCATGGCGGCCAGAAAATCTGCTTGCGAAATGCTCACAGGCGCTTGCACAGGCAGGCCAGCAGCGAGCAGTAATGTGCGCAACTCTTTCACTTCGCTGGTGCTAATCCAGCCCATGCGTTGCGACAAATCTGCCGCCATCAACATGCCAACTGCGACCGCTTCGCCGTGTAGCCAGCTGCCATAGCCCATATTGGTTTCGATGGCATGACCAAAGGTATGACCTAAATTAAGCAATGCGCGGACATCATGCCGCTCTAACTCATCGGCGGCAACCACCTCGGCTTTATGCTGACAGGAGCGCGCCACAGCCTCAGCTAAAACCGCTGGTTCGCGCGCCATCAATGCTGGCATCTGCTCATGTAGCCATTGCAAAAACGTAGTGTCGCGAATCAAGCCGTATTTGATGACTTCAGCCAAACCCGCCGACAGCTCACGATCAGGCAAAGTGCGCAGCACGGCAGTGTCGGCCAAAACCACTTGTGGCTGCATAAAGGCACCAATCATATTTTTTCCCAAAGGATGATTGATGCCGGTTTTGCCGCCCACAGAGGAATCGACTTGCGCGAGCAAGGTGGTGGGAATCTGAATAAAATTAACGCCGCGCTGATACGTGGCGGCAGCAAAGCCGGTCATATCGCCAATAACACCGCCGCCAAGCGCTATTAATGTGACTTTACGGCCAAAGCGAGCCTGCAGCAAGGCATCAAAAATAAGCTGTAAATGCTGCCAATCTTTGTACTGCTCGCCATCGGGCAGAATCACTTCAGCAACGGTTAAGCCGGCCTTCTGCAGAACCTCGCGCACGGGAGCCAGATACAGCGGAGCGACCGTGGTGTTGCTGACCAACATGACTTGGCGGCCGACAATATGCGGCAAGAGCAAATCGGCTTGGGCAAATACCTGCTCATCGATATGAATAGGGTAACTGCGCTGACCTAAGGCCACGGTTAACACGGGCATGGGTTCTCGACCTGACTAAAGTGCGGACTTAGCGTAAACCCAACACTTGTAAAATATGGAATGCGACATCGCGCGCGCTGCTGCGCTCGGTGGGCATGATGTAGTGCGCAACCTCGCGATACAGAGGGTCACGCTCAATAAGCAAGGCGGTGAGTTTAGCGCGTGGGTCTGGCGTTTGCAGCAATGGCCGGTTTTGGTCGCGCGCCGTGCGCTCAAGCTGACGCTCTACCGGCGTTTCCAAGTAAATAACCGTGCCGCGTGCATGCAAAGCCGCGCGATTTTCAGCGCGCATGATAGCGCCGCCGCCCGTTGCTAAAACGATATGCTGCCGCTGCGTTAGTGCCTCAATAACCATGGACTCGCGTTGGCGAAAGCCAGTTTCGCCCTCAATATCAAAGATCCACGGGATATTTGCACCCGTACGCGCTTCGATTTCATGATCTGAATCGATAAAGTCCCAGCGCAAAAGCTCGGCTATCTGGCGGCCGATAGTGGTTTTACCCGCTCCCATCGGTCCGACTAGAAAAATATTCTTCACCCTCGCCTGGTGCATCGTGTGTTCCCGTTTCTTCCGTTGGATAAACAGCGTCGCTTATCAGCTTAGGGGTGACAAAAATAAACAGCTCTTGTTCATCTTGGCGCATGGTATCGCGCCTAAACAAGGCACCAAGCAAGGGTATTTTGCCCAAAAAAGGCACTGCACTGGTAGCTTTTACTGCTTGTTGGCGAAAGATACCGCCAAGCACTAGGGTCTGACCATCCCGTAATCGCACTTGTGTCTCTAAACGATTGGTATCAATAGCGCGTGAACCATTGGGCTGCAGCTCGCCTGGACTGTCGTGACTGAGCTTCAATGACAACTGAATATCTCCGCCTAGCGAAATCGCCGGCACGATATCTAAGCTCAATTCAGCATTGATAAATCGCGTGGTGCTTGCGCCGCTTTGCGTGGTTTCTTGATAGGGAATTTGCTGCCCCGAGGCAATGCGTGCGGGCTGCTGCTCAGCAGTCATCACACTGGGTCGAGCCAGAATTTTGCCATCACCCTCACTAACTAGTGCCGATAGCGTTAGATCTAGCGTTGGCCCATCGATGCCTAATAAGCCATAGCGAATAGCTGAAGCATCAACGCCTGTTGCGGACAATGGGATCAAGCCACTGCCATTAACGCGCTTGAATGACCATTGCGCGCCGTAAGCACTGGATTTATTGCGCGACACAGAAACCAGCTTCGACTCGATCAACACTTGCCGACTGGCACGATCGAGCGTTAGCAGCCACTGCTTCAGCTGTGCTAAGCGCGCGGCATGATCGGTCACCAATAGCGTGTTAGTTCGGCTATCGGCATCGGCACGACCACGCGGGCCAAGTAAGCGCTCACCAGCATTCGTACTCGACAGTAGCTTAACTAGCTCCGATGACTTCGCATGTTGCAAGATAATCAGCTCAGTCATTAGCGGTTCTCGAGACTCTTGCGCTAGGGCTTTGGCGCGCGCCTGCGTATCGCGCTGCGTAATCTCATCCAGCGGAGCCACCCAGAAAATATCGCCAACTTTTTCACGAGCCAATCCGCGAGCATGCAAAACAGCATCGAGCAGGCCGACACGGTCTTGAGCCTTGGCCTCAATGGTCACTTTGCCTTGCACGCGATCACTGAGCAGCACATTAATTTTTGCCGAACGCGCCATATCGACAATAACGGCGCGCGCATTGGCGTCACTTAGACTGACTTTCAAATTTGCTGCATGTGCAGTCGGCCAAATCAATACAAAGCATAGCCACGCCGCCCAACTAAGCACGTTACACATGCAGCCCTCCTTGGCAGCTCAACCTCGGCATCACACACTAGGTGTAGCAACGCCGACAACGAAATGCCAACCGCTCCCCGTGTCAGTCGTCGTTAAGCAAGCGTATACTTCGCGCTCTTGCGAGCACTAGCTCGATGTACGCACAAGGTGAGTTATGAGCGAACAGGCCGTGTCATTTCGTTGGTTGCGCTGGATGGGCTTAGGCCTAGCAGGTATTACGCTGAGCGCTAGCGGCTCTTGGCTAACGCTAACCCCAGAGCTACCCGACATTTCCATATTGAAGGAAGTGCGTTACGAAACGCCGCTGCAAGTGCTTACCCGCGAAGGTAAAGTCATTAGCGAGTTCGGCGTTAAGCACACGGTGCCATTGACCTATGCACAGATTCCGAAAACCTTGGTTAATGCGTTTTTAGCAGCCGAAGATGACCAATTTTTCCAGCATGACGGCATCGACTACTCCAGCCTAGGCCGCGCCTTTGGCGAGCTCGTCACCAGCGGCAGCATTCGCTCTGGTGGCTCGACGATTACCATGCAGCTGGCGAAAAACTACTTCCTCACCAATGCCCGCACATTCAATCGCAAATTCACCGAAATTCTGCTCGCTAAACGCATCGAAGACTCGCTTACCAAGCAAGAGATTCTTGAGCTCTATCTCAATAAAATCTACTTAGGTCAGCGCGCCTATGGCATTGGTGCTGCCGCCAAAATTTATTATGGCAAGCCCGTCGCGCAGCTCACTGTCGCCGAAATGGCGATGATTGCCGGCCTGCCCAAAGCACCATCGCGCTATAACCCAGTGGCCAATCCTGATCGCGCCATGGTCCGCCGCAACTGGATCATCGGTCGCATGCTTAAGCTCGGCTTCATCAATAAAGCCGACCACGACAAGGCGCTGAAAGCACCTGTCGGCCTGAACTACAAAAGTAGCTTGCAGGATGTCTCCGCGCCGTACTTGGCCGAAATGGTGCGTGAAGCGCTACTCGAGCGTTTCGGCGAAAAAGTCTATGACTCTGGCTATAAGGTCTACACCACCGTGGGGGTGAGCAATCAAGACGCCGCCAATAACGCCGTTATCAATGGCCTCTTAGCCTATGACCGTCGCCATGGCTGGCGCGGCGCCGAAGCGCGCGTAGACACTACACCGCTCAATACACTTTCACGCATCGGCACACTTGAACCCGCCGTTGTTTCAGCGGTAGCCAAGCAGTCCGCAACCGTCGAACTGCGCTCAGGCGAACGCGTGGTATTGAACTGGGATGCTATGCGCTGGGCGCGCCGCTATATCGACACCAATCGTTATAGCAACCTACCCACGACCGCCAGCCAAATCCTGAAAGTTGGCGACATTATTCGTCTTCAGCCCAATGGTAAAAGCTGGTCTTTGGCGCAGATTCCACAAGTGCAGGGCCAGTTGATTGCTCTCAACCCTGAGACTGGCGCGATCGAAGCGCTGGTTGGCGGCTTTGACTACTCGCGCAGTAAATTTAACCGCTCAATACAAGGCCGGCGTCAGGCCGGCTCCATCATCAAGCCGTTTATTTATGCGAAAGCACTGGAGCGCGGCTATACGCCAGCGAGCTTGATTGACGATGCCCCACTCGATTTCGATGGCTGGCAACCGAGCAACTCTGACGGTAAATTCATGGGCCCGATCACGCTACGGCGCGCGCTCTACTTGTCCCGCAACTTGGTCTCGATCCGCCTACTGCAAGCCGTTGGCGTGTCGTCGGCGCGCAACTACATCAGCCGCTTTGGTATCGACCCAAAACATATGCCTAACAACCTAACGCTAGCGCTAGGCACAGGTGAAGTGTTGCCGGTACAAATGGCCACGGCTTTTGCCGCCATCGCCAACGGTGGCTTGCGCATCAACCCCTATTTCATCGAAAAAGTGGTCGACCGTTCAGGCAAAATTGTTTTCGAGGCCAACCCTCGTCGTGTTTGCCGCGAGTGCGAGATACCAACGGCCATCGTTGCCAGTGCACTTGAAACCAGTGCGGCTGCCGAAAACGAAGATGGCACCACGGTAATTCCAGCTGAAGCCGATGACAGCAGCGAAGCACCAATCAATAGCGAGCTGCAAATCGGCGGCCTCAGCACAACGCCTGCCGCAGACAAAAATCCCGCCTTACGTATCATGCGTCCGCGCGCAGCATGGCAGATGTACAACATCATGCAGGACGTGATTGTGCGCGGTACCGGGCGTGCAGCACTCAGCCTTGGCCGTAGCGATCTTGCCGGCAAAACCGGCACCACCGATGAGGCCAAAGACGCGTGGTTTGCTGGCTTTAACGGCAAGATGGTCGCAGTGAGCTGGGTCGGTTTCGATAAGCCTGCAAGCTTAGGTCGCAGTGAATACGGTGGCGTTGCCGCACTGCCAATCTGGCGTGAATACATGGCGACGGCTTTACGCGGCATGCCGATGAGCTTGCCGCCAGCACCACCAGGCTTAACAGCCATTACCATCGATCGCACGACAGGTCAGCGCACCGTAGACGACGACCCAAATGCGGTTAAGGAATGGTTCACTGATGAGCGTGTGCCGGCGATTCCTGAGCCGATACCCGTGCCGGTCGATCCG
This sequence comes from Paraperlucidibaca sp., assembly GCA_018066805.1. Classification (GTDB taxonomy): domain Bacteria; phylum Pseudomonadota; class Gammaproteobacteria; order Pseudomonadales; family Moraxellaceae; genus Perlucidibaca; species Perlucidibaca wandonensis. Next base: position 137,255 of record JAGPVX010000038.1, read on the forward strand.
GCATCGGCAGAAGGTGCGACAGAGGGTGGCATCAGTGGTGCTATCAAGCGCCTACTCAATAGCGTGCCCTAAAACCTAGCTCAGCTCCTGCGGGTCGATGTCGATAGACCATCGTACCCGCCGCGCTTCGGGCGAGGCCTCAAGCCAAGCCACTACGCGCGACAAGGCCAAATGCAGCGGCTTGCGTTCAGTCGTTTTCAGCAATAAATGCCAGCGATGCATGCCGGCTTTGCGCGCCATTGGTGCCGGCATCGGCCCCCACGCTTGCACCAATGGCTCATCTTCGCGCAGCCAATGTGCGACATCACTCAGCAGCTCTTGCGGCGCGCTATCCTGCGGCGCTTCAGCGCGCAGCAGCGCCATACTCGCGGCTGGCGGCAAGCCCATCAGCTGGCGCTCATTAAGCAGAGTTTGTGCGCAGGCGTCATAGCCTTGGCTAAATAATTGCTGCAATAAAGGATGGTCGGGCTGATGCGTTTGTATCAACACGCGCCCAGGCTTTTCCGCACGCCCTGCTCGCCCTGAGACCTGCACCAACTGCTGCGCCAAGCGCTCAGGGCCACGAAAATCGGCGCTAAATAAACCGCCATCACAGTTGGGAATCACCACCAAAGTGACATTGGGGAAATGATGGCCTTTTGCCAACATTTGGGTGCCGACTAAAACCGCTGCCTCCGGCTTGGCGATGGCATTCATCAAGACATCGAAGCTGCCTTTTCGGCGCGTACTATCACGATCGACGCGATACACCGGCGTATTGGCGAAGTGCTGACTCAGGGCATCAGCCAAGCGCTCGGTGCCGACTCCGGCTGGGCGTAAATCACTGCTGCCACAATCGGGGCAATGCATGGGTGGCGGTCGCTCGCTGCCGCAATGGTGGCATTGCAGACGCATCGGCGCGCGATGCAAGGTTGGCTTGGCATCGCAGCGATCACAGCCGGCCTGCCAGCCACAGGCGTGACAAAGCATGACGGGAGCAAAGCCACGGCGGTTGAGGAAAACCAAAACTTGCTCACCACGCGCTAGCGTTTCAGTCATGGCCTCACGCGCCGCTGTGCATAGACCATCCGTCAAAATCTGGCCGCGCAAATCCACGCAGCGCACCAAAGGCGCTTTCGCTCCACCTGCTCGCAGCTTGAGCTCTAGGCGCTGATAACGCCCCGCATGAACATTGGCTAATGTCTCTAATGACGGCGTTGCCGAGCCCAAAACAATGGGAATGTTTTCGAGCTGTGCACGACGTATCGCCACATCGCGACCATGATAGCGAAAACCTTCCTGCTGCTTAAACGACAAGTCATGCTCTTCATCGATGACGATCAAGCCCGGACGCGCCAACGGCGTAAACACAGCCGAGCGCGTGCCGATAACAATTCCCGCCAAACCCTCGCGCGCTTGTCGCCAAACTTGCATGCGTTCGCGATCACTTAAGCCAGAGTGCAGCGCCAACACTGGGCAGCGAAAACGCGCCTGAAAACGCGCCACTGTTTGCGGCGTTAAACCAATTTCCGGCACTAGCACTAAAACCTGGCGACCACTGCGCAGCACTTGAGCAATATGCTGCAAATACACTTCGGTTTTACCGCTGCCGGTGACGCCTTGTAAAAGCCAAACTCGAAAGCCATCCTCAGCTTTCCTGAGTGCATCGAAAGCAACAGCCTGTTCAGCATTAAGCCTAAGTTCAGCTTGAGCCAAGCCCAATGCCGGCCAAGCTGGCGTCGGTGCTTTTGCTGCATGTTCAGGCTGAAAACATTCGGCCAAACCCTTTTCACTCAAGGCCTTCAATGCTTCGCGCGCAATCTGCAGCGCCCGGCAGGTGGTTTCAGATAAACCTTGTGGATGCGCACTTAATAGCTGCAATGCAGCCAATTGTTTCGGCGCACGACTCAAGCCATCCTCGCTTAATGCTAGACCGCGCGCAGTCAGCCGCCAGCACGACTCAAGCGTGGCGCGCAAAGGCTCACCTTGGCGAATCAAGGCCGGCACCATTTGCGTAAGTGCATCGCCAATAGGATGCTGATAATAGCGCGCTGCCCATAGCGCTAACTGCCAAAGCTCCGCATTCAGAGCGGGTTCGCTATCAATGATCTCAAGCACAGCGCGCATTTTTGCTGCCGGCACATCGCTCTCTGCGGCCTCATGCAGCAGCCAGCCAATAACCTCGCGGCGGCCAAAGGGTGCTCGCACGCGCACACCCGGCGGCAGCTCGTGCACACCAGCAGGCAGGCGATAATCGAAGCCATGGCGCAGAGGCGATGGCAGGGCAAGATGAGCGATAGGCATGGCGCGCAGACTAGCACTCTGGCCAAGCTTGCAGCTAGCGCCTCTTCCTAGTACTTGCATGCAGCGCTTGGCTAAACATCGATCATCGCCTAGAATGCGCGTCCTTGTTGAGCTTGGCCGCAACGAAGCGATGTTTGCGGTGAGCCAAGAGAATGGCCTGTTGTCGTGCCTGTGCGTTTGCTTCAGCTGCCTGTAAAGGCAGATAAAAGCCCGTCAGGAGCGCGACACACCCTTAACCCGTTCCTTGATTTAGGTAAACATTATGCGTGCTGATATCCATCCAAAATACGAAGCAGTCAAAGCCACTTGCTCATGCGGCAATGTCTTTGAAACCCGTTCAACCTCGTGCAAAGACTTTCTGATCGACGTCTGCTCAGCTTGCCACCCGTTCTACACTGGCAAACAGAAAAACGTCGAAACTGGCGGTCGTATCGACAAGTTCAAACAACGCTTTGGCGGCGCCCGCAGCTTCAAGAAGTAAACTGCGGCTGCCACGCCCCGCGTGGATCAGAAAAAGGCGGGCACCTTCCAAGGGCTCGCCTTTTTTATTGCTACAATCGCCACGATTTTTAAGACTCGGATGCCTCAATGAAGCACGCGCTCGAAACGCTACTAGCAGCTGCCCTCGACACACTACGTCAAGACGGCCTATTGCCGGCCGATTTTCAGCCCACACTGCAGTTTGAGCGCACCCGCGATCCTGCACATGGCGACTGGGCTAGCAATATCGCGCTGATGTCGGCGAAAGCCGCAGGCAAACCACCACGCGTAATTGCTCAAGCCATCATTGATGCCCTACCCGCCAACGACGCAATTAGCCGCGTTGAGCTGGCAGGCCCTGGCTTTATCAACTTCTTTTTAAATGCCGGCAGCCGCTTTGCCGCCATCGAACACATTTTGAAAGACGCGCAAGCATATGGCTCGCCCAACATCGGCAATGGCCAACGCGTGCTGCTCGAATACGTCTCGGCAAACCCCACAGGCCCCATGCATGTCGGTCACGGTCGCGGCGCGGCTTATGGTTCTGCACTAGCAAGCTTGCTCCGTGCCACCGGTTATGTGGTCGATACCGAGTACTACGTGAATGACGCCGGCCGCCAAACCGACGTACTCGCAGTATCGGTGTATTTGCGTTACCTCGAGGCCTTAGGCGAGACCGTCGCTATTCCTTCGCGCGCTTATCCAGCCGAATACATTATCGAGTGCGCACAGGCTTTAGTCGCTCGCGATGGCCGTGCTTACTTCCTACCTTATGCCGAGCTAATGACCGGTGTTTTGCCCGATAGCGCTGATGATGGCGATGAAGCGAAAGCCATCAAAGAAGCGCATATCGACTCATTAATTGCACGCGTGCAGGAAGTTTTGGGCGCGGGCTATCGCACGCTGCAAGACTTCGCGCTCGACACTCAACTCGCCGCAATCAAAACTACTTTGGCGGCGTTTAATGTCTCTTTCGATGCGTGGTTCTCTGAGCGTAGCCTGGCCGAGAGCGGTGCTATTGACCTAGCCATTTCGCGCCTGCGTGAGCGCGGCCATGTCTATGATAAAAATGGCGCACTTTGGCTGCGCACCAGCGCTTTGGGCGATGAAAAAGATCGCTGCATGGTCCGTGACAACGGCGTCCACACTTACTTCGCCGCCGATGTCGCCTACCACTTAAATAAACTTGATCGTGGCTATGACGTGCTCATCGATGTCTGGGGCGCCGATCACCACGGCTATATCGCGCGTGTACGTGCGGCCATCGAAGCACTGACTGGCGAAGGCGATAAATTTGTCGTCGCGCTGATTCAGTTCGTCACTTTGTCATCGGGCCGGATGGGCAAACGCTCAGGCAATTTCGTCACGCTATCGCAGCTGATTGAAGAGGCCGGCAATGACGCCACGCGCTTCTTCTATCTGTCGCGCGCACCGGAACAACACCTCGAATTCGATATCGATTTAGCGCGCTCACAATCGGCCGAAAATCCGGTGTATTACTTGCAGTACGCGCACGCTCGCATCGCCAGCATTTTCCGCGAATGCGCTACCCGCGACTTGAGTTTCGACGCCGCTGCTGGCCTCTCCGCATTGCCATCACTCGCCGATGCTGGTCTCACCGAGCTGGTGAAACGCCTCGACGCCTGGCCCGATGCCGTCGCCAATGCGGCCCGCCAACAAGCACCGCATCAGCTCGCGTTTGCCTTGCGTGAACTCGCGCAAGAGTTCCATAGCTATTACAACACCAACAAAATGTTGGTCGATGACAGCTCGCTGCGTCACGCCCGCCTCACGGTGAGCCTAGCAGTGCAAAAAGTCTTAGCCCACGGCCTAGGCTTGCTTGGCGTGGCAGCACCGGAGCGAATGTAAACCTGTGGCCACCAACTCACGCCCACCAGCTTCAGGCGCCACTCGCAATGGCGCTAGCAAAAGCAAATCGTCCGCATCAAAGCGCCCGCAAGGTGCAGCGCGCAGAACAAAGCAGCAGCCACCGCGACGCCGCATGCCGCCTGGCCGTCTTATCCTATTTGTCTTGCTAGCAGGCCTACTTGGCTATGGCATTTGGACGCTACAGCATCGCCCCAGCGAAGAGGTTGAAGGTGTACCGGCTGCGCTTAGCAGCCTAGATGAGGCGCCACAACAGGCACCAGCAGCCAAAACGCCCGCGAAAAAACCGGCTGAGCGTTTTGAGTTTTACGATATTTTGCCAAATCAGCGTGTGCTGCCATCACGCACGCCTGATGCTCGCAGTGCGCCACGACCACAGGCGAAAACTCCAGCGACTACGCCTGAAGCTAGCGAGCAGTCATCAACTCGATGGCTACAAGTCGGTGCATTTCGCAACGGCACACAGGCCAATGAGCGCTTAGCTGAGCTCAAATCTTTAAATATTCCCGCGCAACGCCAAAGTGGTTTCGATGCGCAAGGCAAACCGCTAGAACGTATTGTTGCCGGCCCATTTGATAGCGCACGTCATCTAGCTGATGCGCGCGCACGTTTGGCTACCGAAGGCCTCGATGCCATCCCCTTAAGCAGTCTGGGAGACAGCCAATGACAACTATTTTATGTGTACGCCGTGGCAACACTGTCGTACTCGGCGGCGACGGCCAAGTATCGCTTGGCAATACCGTGATGAAAGGCAACGCGCGTAAGGTCCGTCGCCTCTATAAAGATCAAGTAATTGCTGGATTTGCCGGCGGTACAGCAGATGCCTTCACTCTGTTTGAATACTTCGAAGCGAAACTGGAAAAGCACAGTGGGCATTTAGTGCGTGCCGCCGTTGAAATGGCAAAGGACTGGCGCACTGACCGCACACTGCGCCGCCTCGAAGCATTACTCGCCGTTGCTGATCACAGCGCCTCACTCATCATCACCGGCAATGGCGATGTGCTAGAACCAGAGCACGGCATCATCAGCATTGGCTCGGGCGGCAACTTTGCCCTCGCCGCCGCCCGAGCCCTGATGGATCACAGCGAGCTCGACGCCGAAGCCATCGTGCGCTACGGCCTGCAAACGGCTGGTGATATCTGTGTCTTCACCAATCATTCGCACACGCTAGAACGCTTGGATTATTAATCATGACTGCGATGACCCCGCGTGAAATTGTTCACGAATTAGACCTCCACATTGTTGGCCAGCAAGCGGCTAAACGCGCCGTCGCTTTAGCATTGCGTAACCGCTGGCGGCGTTTACAGTTACCTGAAGCCATGCGCGCTGAAGTAACGCCAAAAAATATATTGATGATCGGCCCAACCGGCGTTGGTAAAACCGAGATTGCTAGGCGTTTAGCGCGCTTGGCAAACGCGCCATTCATCAAAGTCGAAGCGACGAAGTTCACCGAAGTCGGCTATGTCGGTCGTGATGTTGAAACCATCATTCGTGACCTTGCTGACATGGCATTGAAACTACAGCGTGAGATCGCCGTGGCCGATGTTGGTCAGCGTGCCGATGAAGCCGCCGAAGAGCGCATTCTTGATGCGTTACTGCCCGGCCCGAGCGGCAGCGAATGGCAGAAAGACGCTGCGCCGCCCCCCGATAGTGCCACTCGCCAACTATTCCGCCGCCGCCTACGCGCTGGCGAACTCAATGAACAAAGTATTGAAATCGAGCTCAGCCAAGCCGCGCCAAGTGTGGATATGATGACGCCGCCGGGCATGGAGGACATGAGCAATCAATTGCAGAAAATGTTTTCCGGCCTTGGTGGAGCTAAGAAAAAAACTCAACGCCTAAACATCGCCGAGGCCTATAAGCGCGTGCGCGAAGAAGAAGCCGGCAAGCTTGTCAATGAAGACGATTTGAAAGCCAAAGCCCTGCACTCGGTGGAGCAGCAAGGCATCGTGTTTATTGATGAAATAGACAAAGTTTGCCGCCGTGGAGACAGCCAAGGCGCTGATGTCTCCCGCGACGGAGTGCAGCGTGACTTGCTACCACTGATCGAAGGCTGCAGCGTAAACACCAAATATGGCATCGTAAAAACTGACCATATTCTGTTTATCTGCTCAGGCGCCTTTCACCTCGCTAAACCATCGGATTTGATTCCTGAACTGCAAGGTCGCCTGCCCGTCCGTGTAGAGCTAAGCGCACTAACACCAGCCGACTTCGAGCGTATTTTGACTGAGCCGCATTGCTCGCTGACAGAGCAGTATGTCGCGCTATTGGGTACTGAAGGCCTGAAACTGGCGTTCGCTCCAGCAGCCATTACTGAGCTGGCGAAAGTCGCATGGCAGGTCAATGAGCGCACCGAAAATATCGGTGCACGGCGTTTGCACACAGTGCTGGAGCACCTACTGGAAGGCATTGCTTTCGATGCCGCCGACTTGGCGCTGAAGCAGGCTGGTGCAACGCTGACCATTAGCGCTGAAGATGTCACTAAGCATCTCGGCGCCTTGGTTGAAGACGATGACTTAAGCCGGTTCATTTTGTAACACCCGGCTGCTTAACTAGAAAGATTGCAATGCCTGCATGAACGCGGGCGTACGACGAGAGACCAAGATCATGAACGCTGCCGTGAAATTACCCACTCAGGAAGCTCCAGACACCAACACCCGCATTCGTGCTGGCATTGGCCGCTATCGCGCCTGGAGTCGTCATGGCAATGCTGCATTGGCCGCTCAGGTACTTGCCGTACAAGCCCTGCAAACCGCACGTCTGCGCCGCACACACCACAGTTTATTGGCCGATAAACGCTTTGCGCCTATTACCGAGTTTTTTCTCAACGACATCTACACCGGTCTTGAGCTCGATGAATTAGCGCGTGAAATCGAAAAGGCCCTGCCAGTGGCGACACGCCTGCTGCCCGACTCAGTCATGCGCACCGCCGCTATTGCGGTTGAGGCCAATGCGCTCACCGGCGAGCTCGATGAAGCGGTGGCGCAAGATTTGCTTTCTCAAGGCATCGAAGCACCCAGCGATAACGACTTGATCGCCAGTTATCGCCGCCTAGACCAAACTGAAGCACGCCACACGCAAATGCATTTACTACGCGAACTAGGCCTTGGTCTTGACCGCTATGTGCGCTCACGCTTGATTACCGCCACCTTTAAAATGTCCAAAGGCCCAGCGCATATGGCAGGCCTCGCTGGCCTCTACGACTTCATGGCCACCGGCTTTGCCGTAATGAAGCCGATGAAATCCGTCGTTGGCTTTTTGGATGTGTTCTTGGGTCGCGAACAGCGTATCCTCGACAGGCTCGCGCAAGGCGCCAGCGACCCTTTTGCAGTAGACGATGACGAGCCCTCGGCATGACAAAACGACCTTCATTACCGCCTGTTAATGGCCCGCTAGTCGGCGGCGCTGCCACCGGTGAGCAAACGCACTTTGGCTATAAAACCGTAGCCGCCAGTGAAAAAGCCGGCAAAGTCGCCGAGGTATTTCACTCGGTCGCAGCCAAATACGACATCATGAATGATCTGATGTCTTTGGGCATTCATCGCCTGTGGAAGCGGTTTGCCATTGAGCTTTCTGGGGTGCGCCCAGGCCAACGCGTGCTCGATATTGCTGGCGGTACTGGCGATTTAGCCAAAGCCTTTTCGCGCGAAGTTGGTGCTAGCGGACATGTCATTTTGGCCGACATCAACTCATCCATGTTGCAAGTCGGCCGCGACCGCCTGCTCGACCAAGGTGTGCACGGCAATATGGGCTTTGTCCAAGCCAACGCCGAATGCCTACCGTTTGAGCCGGGCAGTTTTGACCTCATCACCATCGCTTTTGGCCTGCGCAATGTCACCGACAAAAACGCCGCCTTACGCTCGATGTATCAAAGCTTAAAGCCCGGCGGCCGCTTATTGATCTTGGAATTCTCCAAGCCA